>JBAYTA010000008.1:0-32731 GCA_041675865.1 Bacilli bacterium
CATTAATAAAGTTGCAAGTGTTCCTCTTTCTTTTTCACCAGCAATTGCATCACTACCAACACCTAATGCACTAGCAAAAATAAATGACATTACCATCATTGGTAAGATCATCGCAAGAATAGACCCTACACTCTCTTGATCAGACTCTAATTTTTCAAATCCAACATTAAATAAATTTGGGTCTATATCTAAATCTTCATAAATATATTTTTGTTGCAACCCAATTATAGTTTGTGCTCTTTCCATTACAGCATAAGCATTTGATGCTGTTGAAACATAAAATACTGATACTTTAGGAAGTGGAGATTTTTGAATATTATTATCAAAATCTTCATCATAAACAATAACAGCAGCAATCTCTTCATTCAATACTGCTTGCTTTAGATTATTAAGTTCACTTACATCTTCTTTTCTTAAATCAACTTTAAGACTACTTGCAATACTATAAATTGATTCCAATGACTCAGGTGAGTTAATAACATAGATAATACTTGCTTGTTCTTCTCCTTCTTCCATTACTGAGCTTAAACCCACACCAATAAATGCGTAAATCAAAAACAATAGTAGACCAGGAAGAATAAAAGCTGTAATTATTTGTCTTGGAAACTTGAATATTTTATCTAGTTCCTTTTTCACTATCCTAAATATATTCATTGTTTTCCTCCTCACTGTAAAGTTTGAAGAACACACCTTCAATATCTGTATTAGGATACATGTTTAAAACATTATCAACCCTATCACATAATGTAAGTTTTCCGTTTATAATTATCCCTACTCTATCACATATCTTTTCTACAAGATTCATTATATGAGTTGAAATTATAATTGTTCTTCCTCTTTCTTTTAATTCAATTAAATAGTCAGTTACTGTTTTTGCAGTTAAAACATCAAGCCCATTAGTTGGTTCATCAAAGATAATAATCTCTGGATCATGCACTAAAGAGATAGCTATAGATATTTTTTGTTTCATCCCGGTTGATAATTCACCGATTTTTACTTCGCTAAACTTATCTATTCCAAATCTTTCAAACAATTCTTTTTTTCTAGTTTGAATTACTTCTTCATCCAAATCATGGAATCTAGAAAAATAATCATATAGATAATTAGGAGTAAACTGTTCTTCTAATTTTAATTCGTTCGTAAGAAAAGCAATTTTTTTCTTTATCGCTACATCATCTTCTAAATCAATCCCATCAACAGTAATACTACCACTATCTGGCTTTATTAAAGTTGCAATACATCTAAGTGTTGTTGTTTTACCTGCACCATTTGGTCCAAGTAAACCAAATATTTCACCAGCATATGTGGTAAATGATATATCATTAACTGCTATTTTTAGAGGGTTTTTTGTCCGATTTATCTGCATTTGCTTTTTTGATAAAGTAAATGTTTTTACTAAATTTTTAATTATTATTGTTTCTTTCATACAATTCCTCCAGTAAATTATTTTAAACTTTTTCTATAATTATGTCAACCCTAAAATTAACTTCCACTTGTTAATAGAATTAAAGTAAAGTATAATGTTGATATAATACTATGTTGGAGTGTTTTTATGACTAAAGTTGCAGTAACTAAATGTGATGATTATAATTTAGATATATTAAAAAAGAAAATTACATACTGTTTAGATTTAATTGGTGGATTAGATTATCTCATAAAGAAAGATTCTAATGTCTTTATTAAACTTAATTGTGTTGGTCCTTTTGAACCAAACCTTGGAATCACAACTCATCCAGTTTTTATTCAAGCAGTAATCCAATTAGTAAAACAAAGAACAAATAATATCCTAATTGGAGATAATCCAGCAACAAAAGATATTATTTATACCCTAAAGAAATGCGGTATCTATGATATTATTATAGAAGAAGGTATTGAAATTTTTGACGGTAAAATATCAACAGTTATAGAAAATCCTACATATAATAATTATTCTAAGTTTGAAGTATCAAAACAAATAGTAGATGCAGATTGCTTAATAAATCTTCCAAAACTAAAAACCCATGCTCTAATGTATATGACAGTAGCACAAAAAAATCTTTTTGGTTTAATTTATGGTCTAAGTAAAGCAGCTTGGCATGTAAGAGCAAATAATCCATTAGAGTTTGCAGATGCATTAAATGATCTATATGGTGCTATTTTAAACCAATTTAAGGATAGGATAATATTAAATATTTGTGATGGTATTTTAGGACTAGAAGGAGAAGGCCCATCAACTGGAGGCCTTCCTAAAAATGCGAATGTTGTTTTAGCATCAACTGATGCAGTTAGTCTCGATAGAGTTGCTTTAGAAATAGCAGGTTTAGATTATGGAAAATATATTCTAAATATTATTGCAAACAAGAGAGGTTACGGAGTTGGTATATTAGATAATATTAAAATTCTAGGAAGCACTTTAACAGAATTTAAAGAATTAAAATTTATTGAACCCGTTAATCCACTAAGTATTTTCGGATTGAGATTATTAAAGTTTAAGTTTATTAGGAATTTAGTTCTAGAACATCCCGTTATTGATAAAAGTATATGTATCAAATGTGGTGAATGCGTAAAAATATGTCCACCAAAAACAATGAGAATTAGAAATAAATCCTATCCATCTCTAACAAATAATAAATGTATTCGCTGTTGGTGTTGTGCTGAAGTTTGTCCTAATAATGCGATATCCAAAAGTAGGCGTCCATTAATAGGGAAACTTACCTTAAAAAATAGATTTTAAAAAGCCCATATTAATTGGGCTTTTTTGGATAATATACAGGGTAGTAAATAATAGGATAGGGAATATACCTTGGAGCATTATATACTCCCAAATAATACGGATAATAGTTGTTTAAAACTGGTTTTGGTATCTTATTTGAAAAATGAGTAAATTCCTCATCTTCTTCATCTTCGTCTTCTTTGTTTTCTTCTTTAGGTGGTGAGAATTTTTTTATATTTTCGTCTACTTTTTTTGATTGATCATAATCTTCATAAATATTGGAGTGAGTGTGTTTTTCTTCTTCAACTACATCTTCAACCTTTTTTAGCTCTTCTTCGCTTTCTTCTATACTTATTCCACTTAAATCATCACCAACAGTAGGATAGTAATCCTCTACAAATGGTTCCATATCTGATACTTCTAATTCCACTGCTTCTGAGATAGTTGGAATTTTTATTTTAGTTCCAGGAATTAATTTATCCCAAACTCTAATATGTTTATTTTCTTCTATTAGTTCATCTTTTGTTAAATTATAAATATATAATATATCATCTAATGATTCTTTAATACGAACAATATGAAACTTCACTTTTATCACCTATTAAAGTTTATGAGGTAAAATAGATTTTATAACAAAAATCGTATTTATAAATACGATTTAGTTTGTTTTTATGAAGTTTTCATTGATTTCATTTTCAAAGTCATCGTCAGCAGGTTCTACAATTTCATTAGATTGAAACACAGTTACTAACATTTTTGTTTCACCTATTATTTCTCCAATTACTTCAAAAATAATTTCAACTTCTAAGCCATCATCAGAAATTTTCGCATTTGTACATGTTGGCTGTTGCAGAATTCTAATAATAATATCTTTTGCATCGTCACTTACATCTTTTACTATTTGTCTTGTTTTAATGGCCTCTTCGTAATTAACTACCTTTTTCGCAATATCAGTTTTAGTATTATTATCATATGCATACCATACATCTATTTCGAAACTTCCTAATAAGCTTATTTTATTTCCATCTACTAAATTTCCTTCAAACTCATGATTGATAACCCAACAACCTAGGATGCTGAAAGCTTCATGATTTGCATTAACTACATCATTTAAACGAATTATTTTTTTGCCTTTGCCTACAACTGCTTTTGTTACAATCTCACGAATTTCATTCATTCATATCCCTCCTCAATAACAATATATTCCTAAACTTGTAATATTGCTACTAGGTATTAATCTATTTTAATATATGAATGCTTCTATTTAAGTATGCCTCTTAAATGCCAAGTAAATGCTTTTTCGATTTTCACTTCAACAATCTTACCAATTAAATCTGCACTACCTTCAAAGTTAACAACCTTTAGATGTTCTGTATAACCTGTTAAGACATTATCATTTTTAATTGATTTACCGTCAACTAATACTTTTACGGTTTGGCCAACAAATCTTTTATTTCCTTTTAGATAACCATCATTAACCATTTTATTTAATTCCAATAATCTTGCTTTCTTTACATTTGCATCTAGAGTATCCTCATAATTATATGCAGGTGTACCCTCACGTGGTGAAAAAATAAATGTGAATGCACCTTCAAATCCTGATTTTTCTACTAAGTCTAATGTTTCTTTAAAATCTTCATCAGTCTCAGTTGGAAAACCAACGATAATATCTGTTGTAAGAGAGATATCAGGAATTAACTTTCTTAATTTTGCTATTTTTTCTAAATAATCTTCTTTAGTATATTTTCTATTCATTTTCTTTAATACACTATTACTACCAGATTGAACAGGTAAGTGAAGATGAGGCATTATATTACCTCTTTTAGCCATAACTTCAATCGTTGCATCATCAAGATCTCTTGGATGTGAAGTTGTAAATCTAATTCTTGGAATATCAATCTTATTTAAGTCATCAAGTAAATTAGCAAATGTATAATTAATATTTAAATCTTTTCCATAAGCATTTACATTTTGACCTAGTAATGTTACTTCCATATATCCACTTTTTGCAAGTTCTTCTACTTCACTAATAATATCTTCTGGGGATCTACTTCTTTCTTTACCTCTAGTATATGGTACTATACAATATGTACAAAACTCATCACAGCCATACATTATATTAACCCATGCTTTAGTGCTATGATCTCTTTTTGCAGGAATCCCTTCTACAATATCTCCTTCTTTAGAAAATACTTCTACAACTCTTTCCTTGCTTAAGTATGCATCATATACATATTCACCAAGTTTATGAATGTTGTGGGTTCCAAATATAATATCAACCTGCGGGTATTTTTCAGTAATTCTAGTTACTACATTTTCTTCTTGTGGCATACAACCACATAAAGCCATTAGTAAATCAGGGTTTTGTTTCTTAAGTCCTTTAATTCTTCCTAACTCACCAAATACACGATTTTCCGCGTTTTCTCTAATAGCACATGTATTAAAGATAATAATGTCTGCATGATTTTCGCTATCAACCCATGTATACCCCATTGCCTCTAAGATACCTGCCATCTTTTCACTATCAGCTAAATTACCTTGGCAACCATAAGTTTTTATTGTATATGTTTTATCTTTACCCAAACCTTCTAGATGAATAGGCAAATTATAATTTATTGTTTGTGTTTCTTTATTTTTTCTTTTCCTCGCTTCTTTTAATGAAGGAGTAAAATACTTTCCATAATCCTTTTCCATGTCTTCACCTTTATCTATTAATATTAATTATTATACTTTATTTTCGCATAAAAATCAATTGTAATCTGAATGAAGCCTTAATCATTATTTTCAATACAAAAGCTTTTTTAATTGTTTATAATCTTATTTTATGATAAAATCTATAAAAAGGAGATTCATATGGAAAACTACTTAGAATACCACTTGAAAAAATATCCAAAAAGTGAAATCCAAGATTTTATCAAACTGATCTATCAAGCAACATTTGGGACTGGGCATATGATAGATAGTCCAGCAAAAAGTCTTACTAGATTAAAAGAAGAAATATCTGCATTAGAAAGTGTTAGTTTCTCTGAAGATTTATATGATTATATAAGCGATGATTATGTAAGAATAAACTTAAGAGTATATAAACATTATAATCTTAATGTTAATCTTCTAAATGAGTCTTTCACAAACACCTCAAATATGTTTGTTGATAATGATAAAATATTCACTGAAGAACTAAACAAATTAAGAACTTTCTTAATTAATAATGGCTTTGATAGTGAAGAAGTTGAACGAAACTTTTTAGACTATTCTACAAAAGAATATCCAGCAGTACATCATACAAAAAGTTATCACGATGAATATAAACCTGCTTATAGAGTTATCCATCAAAATTTTTTAAGCGAAGAAATTCAATATTATCAAGTTAGACATTTCCTTGAAAACTTTGATAAATCAAAAGTTAACTTCTTCGCAATCGAAGGAAAAGCAGGCAGTGGTAAATCAACACTTGCAAGTCTTCTTGAAAAAGATAACGATGTAACAATTATCCATATTGATGATTTCTTCGATGATGCAAACTCCCAAATTGGAGTTAATTCTCTCAGGATTGTGAAAGAAGTAATTAATCCAGCAGTAATAGGTAAACCTCTAAAATACCGTAAATTTAACTGTTCAACAAAAACATTTAGTGAAGTAAAAATAGATTGTCTTAATCCATTTATAATTATAGAAGGTGCATATAGTGCTAATCCAGTTTTAGAAGAGTATTATAAGGGTATAATCTATTTAAATGTTAATGAAGAAACTCAACACAATAGACTTATTAGAAGAAGTAAACATCTGTATCCCAAATTTGTTAATGAGTGGCTTCCTAGAGAAAATAAATATTTTCTAAATTACAACATCTTTAGAAAATCAGATATCATAGTATAAAAGGTGATGATCATTTGATCTTCACCTTTTTATAATATTAATTAATATTTTATAAATTATGCAAATAATATAAATGTATAGGAGGACATATGAATTCTAAAATTTATATATCTAATTACATTTACATTGTTGCTTATTTTATCATTGCATTACTAATCGATCATATTGGAGTATTCTCAATAGAGCGTAGATTTTATATAAAAGACATTTCAATTTTTATAGTATTTATTATTTTTATATCTACTATTATATTTCTTTTAAATAAACTTTTTGGAAAAATACTTGCTATAATACTTCTGCTGTTTCAAGCATTTCTAAATGTAATATTTAAATTAGTCTACATTATGCAAGGACAAACAGTCTTTTCATTCTCTCAACTTAAATTTATCGGTGAAGGAAGAGAAGTTATTACTAAATTAAAATTAGATTATTTATTAATCCTAAATTACATAATGCTTATTGTGCTTTATATTATATTCGCATATATTATCAAATTTAAGAACAATAAACCCAAAAAAATTACTTATCCAAACTTCCTCATTAGATTACTATCTATTATTTTAATTTCAGTTGCCACATTTTCTAGCTTAAGTAGCTTAGCTATAAACACATATTTTGACTATGACAATAAAGCATATAGCCCCCCAAAGACCTATAACTCTTATGGTGTAACTGCGAATGCTTTAACTGAATTATTTAATTATAAAAACACACCTCCTATTATAGATGAGAATGAAGTATTAAATTTTCTTTTCGAAGAAATTAAAACTAATAAAGGTATTTCAAAAAATAATAATCTAATTGTTATTTTAGCCGAAACTTTTGAATGGTATAGCTTTATCCAAGATGAGAATTTATATCCAAATGGTTTAACAAATCTAACTAAAACAGAAATAGAATATCTCCTTCCTAATCTTACTTGGTTTTACGATAATAGTTTAAAGATGACTAATTACTACAGTAAAGAAACTACCCTCTATAGTGAAAATTTAGTTCTTTTAGGACATCATCCATATAAAACAATTCCAACTTATGATCACACCTTTAGTGACTATAGTTATAGTTTGCCTAATATGTTTAAAAATGAGAATTATCAAACAAACTATTTTCATAATAACAATATTTACTTTTATGGAAGAGAAACCATAATGCCATTGTTTGGATTTGATAATGTTTATGGTCAAGAGAGATTATTAAAAGAGTTTGAAAATGAATTAGATTATTCTAAATTAAAACTAAAGGATTCCTATATTACAAAAATAACTGATTTTTCAATGTTTGATGTTGCGAAAGAAATAATGTTTCCGCTTGATAAAAAGTTCTTTACTTTTATAACTACTCTAACGATGCATGGTTCTTATGAGTCAGTTAGAGATAGCCTTAAAGCTGAGTATGAAAAAATTGATTCCTTAGATTATGATATTTTTCCTAGAACCAAAGAAGGTAGATATTTTAAAAATTATTTTGCATCAGTTATTAACTTTGATAGTGCTATTGGAACCATGATAAATTATCTAGATGAAAACAATTTACTAGAGAATACAACAATAATACTTCTATCTGATCACCATGCTTATTCAAATAATTTAACATACTATGTTAGAGATAAAACATTCTATGATCCAATTGTTTTTAATGTACCATTTATGATTTATGATAAAAACTTAAGTAATGGCATTATAGATAAATTCACTACTAACATAGACGTTCTTCCAACAATATTTGATATTTTGGGAATTGACCATTATAGCAATTTCTACTATGGTTATTCAATATTCGACGATAGACAGAGTATTTCTTACTCTTATTATTATGATAGTTTCCAAACAGATAAAATATTGTTTAAGTCAATGGATAATATTATTTATATTGATGATAACTTAAACAACAATTATCTCTTAAGTGTAGAACAAAATATCAATACTCTTTTTGAAAAAATTAAATATATTGATCAGTGGTATTACTACTATAGCAAAAAAAAGGTTTAACAACCTTTTTTAATTTTCAAAATTTTCTAATTCAAAAAATTCTATAATCTTTTCAATCGGAGTTGCTCCCCCTTTTACAAACTCTTCTTCTATCTCTTCGTCTTCTGACACAAATCCCCAAGTGTTAATGCCAACAAGTTGATAGTTTTCATTTATAAGCATACTACCGCTACTTCCCTTATAAATAAATGCATTATGAACTATTACTTCATAATCAACATTTTTTATCTTTGAAAAAGCTAATATTTTCCCAGCTGTAATTATGTTTTGTTTTCCTGCTGGACTTCCTACTGAGAATACTGTATTTGAGATTACTGGATTTTCTTCAGCTAAATCTATAACTGTAAGTTCACTAGTTGTTTTGAACTTAAGGATTGCAAGATCATAATCTTCATTCTTCACAAGAACTTCCGCAATTATTTCTTCATTATTGATATCTTCAATTTTATATTCATGTTTATAATTATCATCTAAATGAATAACGTGAGCGTTTGTAAGAACATAATAATGATTTTCAGTATTAATAACTTCTTTCTTAATTATTACACCACTACCATATGCCTTATAAGGCCCATCAACTCTTTGTAAGAATTCTATTTTGTATGTAGATGTATTGATTTTCACATTAGCATTCATAATTACTGTACTAATATGGTTAAGAGTTGAAGTAGAAATTCTTGTTTCAAATATATTTATATTACATGCACTTAAGATGGTTAGTAATAATAGCATTAATCCTAGTATAAGTTTATTTTTCATGTTTACCACCATGTATTATTATAAATTCTAAAAAAGTATTCATCATCTGTTATTGCAAAACATTCTAAATCATGAAGTGAACCATCATATAAAAGATAGCCTTTTTTTCTTCTGCCTTCATATGTTAGTCCTAACTTTTCACATACCCTACTTGATTGCTGATTTGAAGTAAAAGTTGTGCATTCAATTCTCTTTAACCCTAATACTTCAAACCCCCATCTAATAATATATTTAGATGCTTCAAGTGCATAACCATTACCCCAGTATCTTGGGTTAATTGTATAACCTAATTCAGCTTTAAAATCTTTTGTATAAGTATGAAGTTCAACTGTACCAATCATTTTATTTTCTTCTTTTAAGATGATTGCATATACCCCAGGCTGTCCGTATTTTTTTTTGCTTTGGAATAGTTTTATTGTAGCTTTTGTTTCACTAAGTGAACTATGTGGTTGCCAACCTGCAGTTGGTCCTACATTATCAAGTCTTGCATACTCATACATATCATATGCATCAATCAATTCGATTTCTCTTAAAATTAAACGAGGAGTCTCGATAAAATCTAAATTCATTTATATCATTCCTTTATCTTATTATATAGTTTAAACTGCCCTTTTGCAACAAAAAAACATCGAAAATCGATGTTTATTTTCTATGCTCAACTATTAGTTTGATGGCAGTTCTTTCTTCTCCATCAATCAAGATATCACTAAAAGCGGGTATGCAAATCAAATCTTTTCCCGTAGGTGCAACATAGCCGCGGGCAATTGCAATTGACTTGATTGCTTGATTTAATGCTCCGGCCCCTATAGCTTGAATCTCAACAGATTGTGTTGTTTTAAAGGCATTTGCTAGTGCTCCTGCGACTGAATTTGGTTTTGATTTTGATGAAACTTTTAATACATCCATAACTATCCTCCTGTAATATTCGTCATAAAATTATATTCAATAAAATATGTTTTATGCCTTATACAGGATTTATTGTATCACTTTAATAATGTCGATTTTTGTCGCTTTTTTTGTATTTTCATTTATTTCTACTAAAATAGCATTGAATTGTTTTTTTCCGGTATCTTGTGGTGAAAATCTTTGTCTAGAATCATTAATATATCTATCAATAATTACTTCCTTTTTTACACCTATCACACCATCAAGTGGTCCAGTCATCCCTACATCCGTAATATATGCTGTCCCATTTGGAAGTATTCTTGCATCATTAGTTTGCACATGTGTATGAGTTCCATAAATGACTTGAATTTTTCCATCAAATGCATGACCATAAGCAACTTTTTCACTTGTTGTTTCTGCATGGAAATCACAGATATAAATGTCACTTTTCACATTCTCTAATACTTCAATTGTGCTTTTAAATGGACAAGCATTTTCTTCACTCATAAATACTTTCCCGATCATTTGCATAATTGTAATTTTAATATTGTTATAATTAATTGTAACATAGCCTTTGCCAGGAGAACCTTCTGGAAAATTATATGGTCTTATGACATTATTTACATCATCAATATAATTTAAAATGCTCTTATTATGATATGCATGGTTTCCTAATGTAATTACATTAACACCTTGTTCTAGATACCATTTATAATGGCCTTCATTCATACCTTTACCATGAGAGGTATTCTCACCATTAACTATTAAAAAATTTATTTTTTCTTTTTCTTTGATGGCTTTCACGTTTTCTTCGAAACTAGCTCTACCTAGTTTAGAGAAAACATCGCCTACTATTAATACTTTCATATACACTCCATAGTATAAATTATAACATAATGGACCATCCATATCAAGTCAAGCAAATGAAGATTTTTAATATATATTATTAGTATTTACCAACAAATAAAAAGAAAACTTTTAAATTGAAATATGTCTTTGAAAATGTTATAATACTAGTGAAAGAATGAAAACGTTATATTAATGTTTATTCTAAATTATTTATAAAGGAGAGGTGTATGAAGAAAGGTATTTTATTACTTATTTTTCTTATTGGATTTGTTCTAATCGGCTGTAATAGTGTTGATTTAGAATTAAAAGTTGCTGAAAAAAATGTAACTGTTGAAGTTGGTGATACTCATCAAATTAATGCAACAGTAGAAAACGATGATAAAGCAGTTATAAAATTTACTTCTAATGATACGGAAGTAGTTGAAGTAAATGCAAGTGGTTTAGTGACAGCTAAAAATGTTGGTACTGCTAAAATTACAGTTACTGTTGAAGGTCATAACGATTTAAAAGCTACAGTTAATATAACTGTAGAACTTGGTGATGTTGCAGACCAAATTACAGTTGAAGGACCAGAAACAGTTGTTGCTGGTGAAACAATCAAATTGACTGCTGTTGACAAACTTGATAGTGGTAACGGAATTATGTGGATTGCTCTAAATCCTGAGATTGCGAAAATTGCGCAAGACGGAACTGTTACTGGAGTATCTGCTGGAACTGCAGGTTTTGAAGTTCACTCAATGGAAAATGGCTTTAATATTACAATTGAAATTGAAGTAACAGAAGCTGAAGTTGCTGAAGTTGCTGTAAAAGCAAATGTTAATGGCGATAAAATTAAAACAACTGCAAATTATAAATTGACTGCAACTATTACTCCAGCTGCTGCTGACCAAGAAGTAGTTTGGACAACAAGTGATGATAGTATTGCATCAATCGATGATAACGGAAATGTAACAATTTCAACTTATGGTGAAGTAACATTTACTGCTACATCTGTTAAAAACGAACAAAAACTTGCAGAGCACACTGTAGAGTTTTACTGGGATGCAATGGACTTATTAGATTATGTAATGGTAGCTAGCCCAATTATTGACTTAGAAGTTTTAGGATGGGGTTGGGAAGCTAATTACAATCCGTATGAAACAAAAGTATTAGGAAGCGTAAGTAATTTCTATTTTGGTGAATATCCAGAATTCACATATATTATCCCTGAAGGAAAAGGAAACCGCCCTGGTACTAAAATGACATCAATCGAATTTATTACAGTTCATGATACTGCAACAGGTTCACCTGCAGGTAACGGTAAAATGCACTCTGACTTAGTACAAAACTTTGATGCTTCTTGGCATTACTCAATTGGTAATGATGGTGTTTATAAACAACTTCCAGATGAAGAAGTAGCATATCATGCTGGTGATGGTTCTAGAACATATAAACTTAACGATACTGGTATAAAAGCTACATCAAAAATTAAACCAGCTCAAGGAATTGATGCTCAAGGTTATTACACATTAAATGGAGAAAAAACATTAATTAAAGCTCCTACTAATGGATCTACTATTCTTACAACTGCTCATATTAATGATTATGGTATTTATATGGAAGTTGGTCCAAATGGAAATTGGTGGATGAATGACTCTTGGTATTCAAGTAGCTATGGATTAATTGGAAATCATGGTGGAAACAGAAATAGTATCGGAATTGAAAGTAGTATGAACTATGGATCAGATCTATACTTAACTTGGCATTACCTTGCAAAGAAAGCTTCAAGACTTGCTTTAGAACATGAATTAGGTTTAGATAGAATTGTTACACATCATTTCTTTAGTGGAAAAGATTGTCCTATGACACTTAGAAAAAATGATTTGTTCGATAACTTTAGATTAATGGTTGAAGCTGAGTACTTAATGAATAAATTCTTAGGTGATTATACATTTAATTTTGTATCTAACAATCCTGACTTAGTAGATAATCATGGTAAAATTATTAAATTACCTGATACTACAACACAAGTAAGTTACCTTGTAAATGTATCAAATGCAGAAACAGGATTTAACCAAAGTAAAATTTATTACTCAACTATTCCTGCACAATAAAACAAATAAAACCAGTAGCCATTTAGTTACTGGTTTTTATTATGCAAAAAAGGAGTTAAACCTTAGTCTAACTCCATATTTTCAAATCTTATTTCGCAACTTCTTGAACTCGTGTCTCACGAATTACAGTTACTTTAATTGTACCAGGATAGTTTACATTGTTTTCTATCTTTTGGCGAATATCTCTTGCTAACTTATGAGCTTCAATATCTCCAACTTCTTCTGGTTTTACTAAAATTCTTATTTCCCTACCAGCTTGTAAAGCAAATGATTTATCAACACCTTTAAACTCATTACAAATCTCTTCAAGTTTTGTTAGACGTTTAATATAGTTTTCTAATGACTCGCTTCTAGCACCAGGTCTTGCAGCACTTAATGTATCTGCAGCAGCTACTAGGTGAGAAATAATTGAAGTAGCTTCATGGTCACCATGATGTGAGCCAATTGCATCAATTACTTCAGGGATTTCTTTAAATCTATGAGCTAATTCAAGCCCAATTTCTACATGGCTTCCTTCCATTTCGTGGTCAACTGCTTTTCCAATATCATGAAGTAATCCAGCTCTTTTAGCTTTAACTTCACTTAATCCGATTTCAACAGCTAACTTCCCAGCCAAGAATGCAACTTCCATTGAATGAGCTAATGCATTTTGACCATAACTTGTACGATATTTTAATCTACCAATTAATTTCACCATCTCAGGGTGAACTTTTCCAATTCCTACTTCGAAGACTGCTTTTTCACCAGCTTCTCTAATTTCTGTATCTAATTCTTTTTTAAATTTTGAAACTAATTCTTCTATTCTAGAAGGCTGAATTCTACCATCAGCAACTAATGTTTCCATAGTTCTTCTGGCGATCTCTCTTCTTACAGGGTCGAAACATGATAGCACTACTGCTTCTGGTGTATCATCAATAATAATATCAACACCAGTTGAAGCCTCAATCGCTCTTATATTTCTTCCTTCACGGCCTATTATACGGCCCTTCATTTCATCATTCGGTAGCGGAACAACAGATACTGTTTTTTCCATTACTGCATCAGCTGCATATTGTTGAATCGCATTCGCTAGTAGACTTTGCGCCTTACGATTAACTTCTAATTTTGCTTTTTCTTCAGCTTCTTTAATTACCGCAGCAATCTCCAAAGTCATATCCTCTTCTACACGATCTAAAATAATTTGCTTGGCTTCTACTATAGATAAACCAGAAACCTCTAATAGTTTTTGGTTTTGTTCTTCTATTAATTCATCCAACTTGCTAGATTGTTTCTCGAGATCTGCTCTAATATTATCGATTCTTTCTTCTTTTTGATTTAAAGATTCTTCTCTCTTATCTAAATTTATTAAACGATTGTCGATTCTCTCCTCACGTTGTGATAATTTGTTTTCCAAATCTGAAGCAGCTTTACGTCTTTCTCTTATTTCACGTTCTGCTTCTTGTTTAAAATTACGAATCTCTTTTTCATTTTCTTGTTTTAATTTAAAAATTTCTTGTTTTGTTTCAACTAAAACTTTTTTACGATTTTCTTCAACAGCTTTATTGGCATCTTCTATTAATTTTTCTGCAGATTTACCTGCTTTATCATATTGTTTTTTGAAAAATAAATAGCCTAAGCCAGTTCCTAAAACTAATAGCAATATGGAAGCAATAATATAACCAAGAACTTGCCAAGCACTTAGTAAGAAAATTACTAATACTTGCATTTATATTACCTCCAAATATATTAAATATTCATTAATTCAATTATTGTCTACTTATATATTATACATTATTAACGTTTTCAAGTCAATTGAAATATATTTTAATTAAATAAATCAAATGACAAAAAAACCAAGGTTATACCTTAGTCTTCTGTTTTAATGCTTCTCTAATTTTATTATCAATTTCTTTAAGAAGGTTTGGATTTTCACGTAAATATGTTTTTACATTTTCTCTTCCTTGTCCTAGTTTCTCATCATTATATGAGAACCATGACCCGCTCTTCTTAACAATCTCATTATTAACTGCTAAATCAAGAACTTCTCCTTCGTAAGATACACCCTTACCATAGATTAAATCTACTTCACATACCTTAAACGGAGGTGCAACCTTGTTTTTAACAACTCTAATTCTTGTAAGGTTTCCTATAATTTCAGTTCCGTCTTTAATAGCATCTACTCTTCTTATATCTAATCTAATAGTTGCATAGAATTTTAATGCTCTTCCTCCTGAAGTAGTTTCTGGAGAACCAAACATAACTCCAACCTTTTCTCTTATTTGATTTATAAAGATTGCAATTGTATTACTTTTTGAAATAACCCCGCTTAGTTTACGCATTGCTTGAGACATAAGTCTTGCTTGCATCCCAATATGAGTATCACCCATATCACCATCAATTTCTACCTTTGGAACCAAAGCTGCAACAGAGTCAATTACAATTACATCAATTGCTCCACTTCTAATTAAGTGTTCTGTAATCTCTAATGCTTGTTCACCAGTATCTGGTTGAGATAAAATCAAGTTGTTAACATCAACGCCAAGGTTCTTCGCATAGTTTGGATCAAGCGCATGCTCTGCATCAATAAATGCAGCATATCCTCCACGCTTTTGCGCTTCCGCAATTGCATGAAGTGCAAATGTTGTCTTACCACTACTTTCAGGACCATATATTTCTATAATCCTACCTCTTGGGTATCCACCAACACCAAGAGCCATATCTAGGGAAATGGAACCAGAAGGGATAACATCGATATCTCCTACTGCCTTATCTCCAAGTTTCATTACAGATCCCTTACCAAATTGTTTTTCTATCTGTTTAAAGGCATCTTCTAATGCTTTTATTTTTACTTCTGACATAAAATTCTCCTTATTTACTGTTTATAATCAATTCTTTATTTTTTATAAAATAATCTATTCCAGATATTAAAGTCAATAATCCAGCAACGCTTATTACAATTGTTAGAGTTAAATCTCTAGCAAAACTACCTAAGAAAGAAAATGGGTAAGCATTAAGTAGGAGGATTATTATCATCAACATTTGTGATACAGTTTTTAATTTCCCAAGATTACTAGCTGCTATTACAACATTATTGTCAACCGCAAGCAATCTCATTCCAGTAACCATAAACTCCCTTGCAAGAATAATAGTAACTACAAATCCTAAACTAAAATTAAATACTGTAAATCTGCCAACCTCTAATAAAAAAATCATTGCAGATAATACTAATAATTTATCTGCTAATGGATCCATAAATTTTCCAAAGTCAGTAATCAAATTATGCTTTCTAGCAATATATCCATCTAGAAAATCTGTTATTGATGCAATAACAAAGATACTTAAAATAATAATCTCTTTTAAAGTTACGAATACCTCTGTACTTCCAAAAACAATAACCGTATCGAAGTAGGAAATTAAAGATACTATTATAATCAATGGAATAGCAAACATTCTTCCAATTGTTAATTTATTTGGTAAATTCATAAATACACCTTTCATTACTTTCTAATATTAATTATACTACAATTTTGAGGTTTAGTAAACAATTACAAATTTTTTTCAAAAATGCTTCTAGCGCTAATAATTCCGCTTGCCCAAGCAAAATGAAGATTATAACCTCCACTTGAACCATCAATATCTAAAACTTCACCAATTAAATATAGATCTTCAATTATCTTTGATGAAAAATCTTTATTAATATCATTCATTGCAACACCACCTAAGACTATTTGTCCTTGATTAAAACCATAATTACCAACAACCTTAAACCTTAAGTCATGAATCATTTTTAAGATTTTACCCAATTCATAATTACAAGTCTTCACAATATACATTGCTAACATTTTAGGAAGTAAGCTACCCAAGATATCAAGTATATTTTTCTCGCCTATGAAACTTAAGATATACTTATCAATATCTTTATAGTCACTAAATAAGTCAATACTAATAATACTGTTTATATTTACATGTCTTGATAAATTTAATACCAAAACACCAGACAAACCTTTATCTTTAAATAGTATTTCTCCTTCTTCAAAAAATACAACATTATCATCATTTATAACACTAGCCTTACACTTAACTCTTATGCCCTGTAATGACTTAGTGTCTTCTTCTACCTTTAAAGCAACTAAACCAGGTTCTAACTTGGTTATACTATGTCCTAATCTTTTTAAGACATCATATAAATTTGTTGTCTCTTGAGCAATACTTCCGCTTGCAACAACGACATAATCTGCTTGAAATTTATCACTTTTTGTAATAACACTAAATCTATCTTTTTTAATTATATCAATAACTTCTTGATCACATTTTATTTCTATACTACCTTTATCTAATTCATACCTTAAAGTATCAATAACAGTCTTAGCAGATTCACTATATGGATATAGTCTAGTAGAATTATCATTCTTAAGCAATAAACCAATGCCCTTAAAATAATCTAAAACTTCGCTAGGCTTAACTTCATTATATAATTCTTTTATAAAATTATAATGATTATAGAACTTTGGATCCATATCTTTATTACTGATATTACATCTACCATTGCCAGTCTTCATTAGTTTCTTTAATATCCTATCATTCTTTTCTAGTATTAAAATATCTACTTCTCTTTTTAAACTTCTTAAATATAAAGCATGCATCACACCTGATGCACCACCACCAATAATTATTACTTTCATTTTTTCACCCAATTAATTATATCATTTTAATAGTATTTTGACTAGAAAAAACATCGCATTAAGCGATGTCATTTTCCAGATACAAACGATTCAATAATACCAAAAGTATAATCAAATAATCCACTAATAGCCTTCTCACCAGTTTTTGCTAAATCATTTGTGATATTAGGATTTATTCCTGTATTATCTTGGCCTGGTTTATAATTATTATTCGGGTCTGTAATTTGCTCCTCAAAATTATCTATCCTATCTTCAAGTTCTTTACTTTTTGTATCCTTTGAAGTTACTCCTAATTCCATACCAATGAAAAGTGCACAAAGAATTAAAAATATATATATAAATTTTTTCAATTTATCCTCCAAACAGTTTAAAAATGCTAGTAAACTCTTTTATATTAAAATTAAATAGGATAGAAATAAAGTAATCAAATAAGATCCCTATGAAGCTGTCACTACTCTTTAAGCCTAAATGATTATCTATCAAACTAACATAGTCAGTATTTTTAATTAAATCTAATAAATCACCACTAAGTAAATTATAAATAAAGCTAACTAATCCTAATATAATAATAAATATAAATTTCACTTTAATCATAATATATCTTATGTAAGATTAAATATAAATATGAAATAATATTACTATTAGGAAATAATATAATTATTATCTACAATTGAATGAAGTGCTCTATCTATTGATGAACTAATTACCTGCGATAAATCTGCTATATCTAAATCAACTTCCTTAGGTGTAACCATTAAATTATACCCGTTTGGAGTTAATACTTCTTGTAGTAATGCTAGTTTCTCTTCCTCATTTAGAATTCCAAATTCACCTAATAAATGCTTTGTTTGTTTTTCTGTCGGTAAACCTAGATTCTCTTCGTCTAGTTTTTGAGGACTAACTACTAACTTATCACTCGGTTCTGCTTCTTTATTTAGTTTCTCATTAAAATATTTTAATAGTAGATCAATCGTATCACTAGCAATTGTAACAGCATCTACTACAGTAGGTACCCCAATAGCTATTACAGGTATCCCCATTGTTTCTTTACTTAGTTCTTTTCTAGTATTCCCAACACCAGATCCTGGAGAAATTCCTGTATTTGTAACTTGGATTGTTTTATTTACTCTAGAAACACTTTTTGCAGCAAGTGCATCTACGACAACAATATAATCTATTTTTATTTTATTAACTATTGCTTCAATAATATCAAATGTTTCAATTCCTGTATTGCCCATAACACCAGGAGCTACAGCACTCACATCACTAATACCCTCAGAAACTTCTTCAGGGCTTAAGATAAACATATGCCTTGTAACTATTACATTATCAATTACCATAGGGCCTAGTGCATCAGGGGTTACATTTACATTACCTAAGCCAACCACTAAACCTTTATGGCTTGGATTAATATTTTCAATCTTCATTACTTCTTTTATTATTAATGTTAGTGCATCTTCGCATTTCTTAAGATCATCATTATCATGAGTCTTTATTGCTTTTGTATCTAGTGCATAATATGCTCCAGGTTTTCTACCGAGTTCTTGTGCCGCGTTTTCTGAAATAACAGTTCTTCTTATAATAAGTTTGTCTTGTTCAAATTCTTCGTTTATAACATCATTTGCATTACTAATTCTTTTTATATCTAAAGATTCAAATGCTAAATCAGTTCTTACTTGAAATTTCTCCAAATTCATTTTTAATCACCTCAAATGTATTTTTAACCAAAATTTGCTTTTCATTATAAAAACTTTGATTATATTTTTCTTGATTTTTTGCTTTGTTTTTGGTACAATAGGTTGTATGTCATTTGGAGGTATAAACATGGCTAATATTAAACAACAAGCTAAACGTAATTTAACAAATGAAAAGAAAAGACTACAAAATGCTGCATTCAAATCTTCAATTAGAAGTTCAATTAAAAAATTCGAAGTAGCAGTTCAAAATAATAACTTAGAAGAAGCTAAAACAAACTTTAATCTTGCTTACAAGAAATTAGATAAAGCTTTATCTAAAGGTCTATTTCATAAGAATCATGTGAACAGAGTAAAATCACATATTTCTAAATTATTAAATACAATAGCATAAAAAAACATCCATTTAATATATGGATGTTTTTTTATATCTACATGTCATAAATTATAAAGCAAATAAGAATAGTTCAAATCCAGCTTTAATATCTACTTTACCACTTTTCATTTGATAATCTAGATCCCCTAGTTTAATAATATATTCTCTTACCTTATCAATATCTAAATTTCTTGCATTTCTTACCATGTAATATGCTCTACCTGGGCTTACTTTAAGCATTCTTGAAACATCTGCTTGTTTAAACCCCTCTTGGAGAATTGTGTTTACTAGATAAATTTCTCTCATACTTTTCGATACTAAAGAGAATAAATAATAAACATCATTTCCGCTTTCAATTAATTCTTTATATAAACTAATAATCTTTGATTTATTTTGTTCAACAATTGCATTTGATAAGGAGAATACATCGTTTTGAATTTCTTTTGCAACGACTTTATTAATTACTTGTGTTGTTATAACTCCACTTGGACCAACATAAGAAATCAATTTATCAATTTCGTTTTTCGCATTAATTAGATTCTTTCCTACCATATTATAAAAAGTTCTAACAGCATCATCTTTTATATCTACACCGCTAATTGCACATTGTCTTTTTATCCAACCATCAATTTCAATATCCGATAACTCTTTGGTTTCCACAGCATTAGGAAGCTTTTTTAATCTTTTTACAATCTCTTTTCTTTCGTCTAATTTTATATTATTTGCATCAATTATAAAATAAGTAGTTTCCATTGGACTTTGTAAATAAGAGTTAAATGCTGCCATTTCTTTATCATTTAAACTAGTTTCACTTGATAAAAATCTTGGGTTCTTACATACCACAACTTTTTTATCAGTCAAAAAAGGCATTGTTATTGCATCTTGGAGAACAGATACTATACTAACTTCATCTAAATCATAAGTAGTAATATTGTATTCATCAGCCTTTGTTTCTCTAATTAATCTTTCAATCTTGTTTTTTATTATTAAGCTTTCTTCACCATAATAAAAATATATATTTCCCATTTAACCCTCCAATGTACTAATTTCAAGAATTTGGAGTGTGTTTTCCTCATAATCAAAGTTAATAATAATTAAATTGTATTCATCCATATTATCTGGTAAAGCAAAAGTTTTATTTTCTAAATCATAAATTAATGAGATATCAGATCCAGGTAACATTACTTCACTAAAGTATTCTTCTAAAAGGTCAATGTTTTCTTGTTTAAACCTTACATCCATTCCATTAATAAATTCTAAAGCATCAGCTTCACCTAATTTATATACTATATCATTATTAACATAATCTCTAAAAGAAACTCCAGTAAATTGACCATCCATAATTAAAATACTATAAAATGCAGGTTCCACATTGGGGATATCAACATTTACTATTTCTGAAATTCTTTCTGCACTTTTATTTGCATAGTCTTTGGTTATCAAATCATTTGTTAGACCAATACCACCTATTAATAATGCAAGCACACCAAGACCAACAGCCCAACCATTAAATTTATTTTTATGTTTAATAAAATTGAAGATAGCATAGCCAAGTGCACCAACTGCAATTATTAATGATATTACAGGAAAAACACCACTTAAGATTAATGAAAATCCAACAGCTCCTAAACTAATCCAAAACACCATTTTATCATCTGGAATATTCGTTACCGGGTTGTTTTGAAATCTTGAAGCTATAATATCCTCTTCTTCATCAAAATCTCTTTTAAGTCTTGCACCACATGATAAACAAAATTTATCATTAGTACTTACTTCACTATTACATATATGGCAAAATTCTTTTTTCTCTTCGGTTCTTAAAGTAGCAGAACCACAAGAATTACAGAATTTATCATTTTCATTTAATTCGTTATTACAAATATGACATCTCATATGTTCTTCCTCCGACTTATTAATATATTAATATATGCAAACTTATATGTCAAGCAAAATCTAAAAGACACCTCTATTACCGGTATGATACTAGGGTGCCTTTTTATATTCTCATCAGATGTGAAACAAAAAATTTTCGCATCTAATGTTCTTTAATATTCTTTACTTTATGGTTTCAAATATACTCTTATTTTTCTTATACTTATATATTATAGAATAATCTATATCTGTTCTATATGTTTTTACATTATACTTATTTAATACTTCTATAGTTGGAGAGTGAGGAAATGCAAATTTTTCTACTCTTCCTGCCATTATTACAGCATACTTTGGCCTTAACTTTTCAATAAGATAAGCTGATGTTGAAGTTGAACTACCATGATGGGCAATTTTTATAACATCAACATTTATATTTACACTTAAAATTTTATTTTCCACAGCTTTTGTTACATCTCCTAAAAAGAGGAAATGTAGACCACCAAATTTTGTATAAATTACAATACTATTATCATTATCATCATTATAATAATTATCGGGATGAAGCACATAAAACCTTATTCCACCACATTCTAACTCATCACCAGCTCTTACCTTAATTATATTACTTAAATTTTCTTTATTAAAGAAATTATTTGTAACACTACTATCATATGCACTTATAACTAAATTATTAACTTTTATTTCTTTTAATATATTATTTGCTTCACCATTATGATCTAAATGATTATGAGTTAGTATAAGATAATTTAATTTCTTAATTCCTTGTCTTTTTAAGTATGATGTCACTTCATTATTTGATCCATCTCCTGTATCAATTAAAGCAAAACATTTATTTCTATTATCTATTAGAAGACTACTTTCTCCATTTTCAAGATCTAAAAAATGAATCTCTTGTTTTGGAAAGATATATATACTATTACTGAAAATAAACAATAATAAAACAAAAACAACTACAAATCCAGTTCTTAGCTTTTTAATATAATAAACTCTTATTAAAGAAAATAAAAAGAGAAAATAAAAAATTATAAACATATTTTTAAAATATGGAAACTTTAAATTTATTATAAAATATCTAGAGAAAAATAAAGTTATCTTATCAAAAGCAATTATCAACAAATCATAAAGCTTACTAAATAAAGGAAAGACCAATATAAAAAATGAAATTGGTAAAATTACAACTTCAACTAACTCAATAAATATAACATTGCTTATAGGACTAAGCATATTTATCTTGCCATTAATATTTATAACTAATGGGAAGGTTACTAAATTAGCAAAAATAGATATTATTAATACTTGCAAATACTTATTATACTTTTTAAATAAATCCCCTATTACAACAATAATTGTAGAAGAGATAAACGATAAGTTAAATCCTAAGTTATAATAATAGAGTGGGTTATATGTTATTAAAATAATAAATATTATAGATATTATATCTAGTGTACTTAATCCTAGTTTTTGTTTTTTATTAATCAAAGAAATATAATACATCATACTTGCTCTTAGAACAGATGCAGAAAAACTTGTTAGAACTAAATATACTAATAAAAAGATTGAATTTATTATCTCAATCTTATTTTCTTTTATCCGAAAGAATTTTAGTGCTTTTTCAAGTAATCCAATAAAAAGAACAATATGTAATCCACTTACTGCAAATAAATGTAAGATGCCATTATTCATAATTGCTTCCTTGAAATCTGAATCAATATCATCAAGTTCGCCAACAACCATAGCTTTTAAAAAGACTGTAGATTTATAAGAAAAATAATTTTCAAGATACTTCTTAAAATAATGTTTTATTACATTAAAAGTAAATCGGTTCTCAACTATTTCAATATTCTTTGCAAGCATTGTACAAAAGATTCGATTATGTTTTAAATATTCACTATAGTCAAATCCATTTTTGACTCGTGAACCCATATTATCCAATGTTTTACCTTGTACATTGATAATATCTCCATACTTAATTTCATAATTGTTATAATCATATACAATATATTTTCTATTAAAAGATTGTAATGTTAACTTTTGTCCATCATTACTGTCTTCAATCCCTATTACTTTTCCACTTAATTCTTCTAGATATGTATATTCATAACTACATCTTAAGTATAAGAAATTTAGGCTAATAAAGATTGAAAAAGTAATACCGATATAAAAAATAACTTTAGTTTTTTTATAAAGATAATAAAGATAATATCCTAAAAATATTATACAAATTATATTAGTATAACTTATTAAAACTAACAAAAGTAAAAAAGCTAACAAAAAATAATTGTTTAATAAATCTTTATAGACAGATGAATTCTTTATTATCGCTATATATTTTTTCAGTAATCCCATCTACATTACAAAGTTCTTCAAGACTCATGAAATATCCATGTTTATTTCTATAATCAATAATATTTTTAGCTTTTGATTCACCTATTCCAGTTAATTTTGTTAACTCATCAATTGATGCAGTATTTATAGATATCTTTTCTATTTTACTATTTCCCGCTTTTTTAAACACATTAACAATCATGCCATCTTCTAAAAGTGTAGCAAGGTTTATTTTTTCTATATCAGCATCCTTAGTTAAGCCACCGGCTACATTAATTGCATCAAGAACTCTACTATTACTATCTAAGTAATAAAGTCCAGGTTTTTTTACTTCTCCTTTGATATCAACAGCAATTTGCATATTTAAACTTCTTGGTATATCTTGGCTTTCATTATCTTGTGAATCTACAGTTTTACCATTATTAAATACAATTCCCAAAACGATTAAAGCAATTACTAAAATACCAATGATTATATTTCGCTTGTTCATAGTATGCTCCTTTCAACTATATATTTTATATCTCTAACTTGTTTTACGTTTTATTTTTTCAGTGTTTATTCTCAGTTTAAAATGTGTTATAATAAACTTAATCAATTCAAGGAGAAATAAAATGAGAAGAAAATTTTCAAACAAGTATAGTGATCTCTTAGCTACAAAGGGTCCAGTTGCAGTACTTGAAGAAATGCATAATAAGCAAATTGACAAAAAAACAATTCGTGTTTTTGGATGGGAAGATAATGGTCAAAGTAGTTATGATCACGAATTAATAAGTAGTGTTAGTAAATATTTATTTGAGGAATTAGAAATTATCGAAGCACCAATTTCAAAAGAACTTGATAATCGTCCAGGTATTATAAAAGAATCTACAAAATATATCTGCGTTCACGATACAGCTGGAGCAAGAAAGGGTAGTGGTGCAGTTGCTCATATGAAATATGTATGTGGTGGTGGCGGAGGTACATCATGGCACTATTCCTCAGGAGCTGACGGAATTTTTCATCATTTACCAAATAATGAAGTAGCATATCATGCAGGTGATGGATCAAGAACATACAAACTAGAAAACACTTTTGTACAAAACACAACACCTACACCAGATATAGATATAAGTGAAGATGGCTATTATACACTTAACAATATTAAATCAACAGTTCTAGCACCTACAAATGACGGCAAAATATTATCTAAAAAAGATATTAATGATATGAATATTGAAGTTGTAGTTGGTGAAGATAATAATTATTATTTGGGAACATCTTGGTTTTCTAAAACTTATAACCTAATTGGTAATGGCGGTGGAAATAGAAACAGTATCGGTATTGAGTCAATGATTGATAACGGTAGTGATATCTATCTAGTATGGCAAAGACTTGCGAAATTAGTTGCTTTCCTTTTAGAAGAGCAAAATCTAAATCTAGATGCAGTAGTACAACATCATTTCTTTAGTGGTAAAGATTGCCCAATGACAATGAGAAGAGCAAAAATGTGGGATGAATTTTTAGATTTAGTAGAAGCTGAATATTTTGTAAGAACAAAAATGAAAAATTATAAAATTACACTTTATCCATCATCTAGTAATATAGATAGTAATGGTCGAATTATTAACCAAAATAATATTGAATCTAATCTAAGTTACAAAGTAAATATAATTGACCTACAAGGTAAAGAATATAGTCTTGAATTAAAATCAAAATTCTAATAAAAAAACATAAGCTAATTTGCTTATGTTTTTTTGGATTATTCCATAGTTGCTTTAACCTTATTAATTTTATCCATACCTGCTTGTTTTATTTGATGCATCCTATAGCGGATATCATCTTTATATTGCATATATAATATAACAGATGCTGCACTTATAGCACCGACTACCATAAATGATAAAGCTTTATTCATAGATCCACCTCATTTCGATTAAAGCATAGCAAGTTATCGCATAGCAAGATTTTGCATAGCAAGATTTTGCATAGCAATACATCTTGCAATTATATTATTTGTTTAATCTAAAAAATCATAAGGTGAAACATTTTCCAATTGATCTATATTTGTTAAATCGAATTCTTCAATATCACTTATATTTGTAGAAATTTTTCTTGCTAAATGTGTTTTACGCTTTTCTTCAATTCCTTTAACACCTTTGTTTAAGGCTTCAATACTGCCAACCATAATTAAGAATTTTTTCGCCCTAGTTACAGCTGTATAAATTAACTTCCTCTTAAGCATTATGTAATATTTAAATGAAAAAGGTAAAATAACTAAATCAAATTCACTACCTTGAGATTTGTGAATTGATATTGCATATGCATGTGTTAAATCATCAAGTTCATCTTTTTCATAATCTACACTTCCAAAATCATACATAACAGATAAACCGATAATCTCTTCACCATCATAATTAAAGTTTAAGATATACCCAATATCACCGTTCATAACCTTTTTTTCACTTCTATTTACTAATTGGATAACTTTATCATTAACTCTAAATATTCGTGAAGCATGCTTTATTTCTTGTCCAGTTTTAGGATTAAACACTTCTTGCAATTTTAAGTTAATTGCATTAATCCCAACATCACCTTTATACATTGGCACTAAAACTTGGATATCTCTAATTAGATCCATTCCACTCTTAATTGCCTGATCTACAACTTTAACAATACTACCAATAATATCTTTATCTTGCATATTTAAGAAATTACGATCATGTTTCTTTTCTAAAATATTTTCAGGGATAAATCCTTGATTTAAGTTATGAGCTAAAGAGATGATTGTTGAATCCTCTGCTTGTCTATGAATTTTATCTAGTCTAATAGTTGTAATTTCTTTTGAACTAATAAAATCACTTAAAACCTCACCAGGAGCAACACTTGGTAACTGGTCTACATCACCTACTAAAATAATTTTAGTATCAGATTCTAGTGCCGAAAACAATCTAGCCGCTAGTGCTAAGTCCACCATTGAAAACTCATCAATAATTACAATTTTTGCATCACAATAATCTCCGTAACCGTATTTAAATCTACCATCACCTTCATATCCCAGAAACTTGTGAATTGTTTGTCCTTGATGGTTTGTAACTTCTTTTAGCCTTTTTGCTGCTCTTCCAGTTGGTGCAAGCAAGGCAATTTTTTCTTTTATTGCTTCATTCGGATATAGTCTAGAAATAGCTTCAATTATTGCTTTTATAATAGTAGATTTACCAGTTCCTGGTCCACCTGTAATAATTACAATATTTTCTAATAAAGCTGTTTTAATTGCTTGTTCTTGTTTTTGATTATATTCTATTGAAAATTCTTCTTGTAATTTTTTTAAAATAAAATCAATGTCACTATTATTATAGCCAATTTCAATTTTTTGATTTAAAAACTCTTTGACTTTTAATGCTAATAAATTTTCAGAATTATAAATTCTAAAATCATATATATCATTATTTTCTATAAATATTTGTTTTTCAACTTGTAAGAATTTTAGATTTCTATCAAATTTTTCTTTGTTTAAAATATCAAAATTCCCATTAACTTCCTTCATTGCTTCTTCAAATAAAGTATTATATTCAATATAGACATTACCTGTACTTCTTGCATAAAAATTTATTAGATATTGCAGCAATGCTTTTATTCTTATATCACTATCTTCTTTAATACCTACTTCTAAAGCTATTTTATCTGCTCTTTTAAAACCAAAACCATCTACAAAATACATTAATTGATAAGGATTACTCCTTATCCTTTCAACAACATCTTCACCTATTATTTTATATAGCTTAAGACTTGTCTTCATAGTTATACCTAAATCAAGTAAACCAAGAATAATCTTTTTATTATTTTGGTGTTCACTTAAATTTTCATAAATAACTTCCTTTTGCTTACTCGATAATCCTTCTACTTGATCAAGAACATCTTTATTAGCTTCAATTAGTTTAATTGTATCTTCACCTAAAGTATTATAAATTTTAGTTGCACTAACTTTACCAATACCCGGAAATAAGTCACTTGAAAGATATGCTATTACTCCTTCTAAAGTATTTTCGTTTCTTCTCGAATATGATTTAGCTTTAAACTGAGTTCCATACTGATTAGTAATAAACTCACCAACAAAATCATATTCTTCATCTACTAAAGGAGCTCTATCAAAATTACAAGTAACAGTTAACATATTTGAAAACAACTTTGCTTTATATTTAAGAATTGATCTATCCTGATAATCAAGTTTAATTCTTACAACTCCAAAATGTGTTTCTTCACTAAAATATGTAACTTTTGTTACTACTCCATATAAAGATTCTAATTCTGTATTTTTAATATCCATTTAATATAAATAATAATAAACTAAGTTTATTACTTCCTTTCCAATTCTATATTTAAGTATAATATATATATCAACTTAAGTCAAACAAAAATATGAGTGTTTTAGCACTCATATTTTGCATTTTAATTAATATTCGCATACTCCAGTTTTAGGATCACAAGTTAATGTTTTACCTAAATAATAGATAAAATTACCAGTTCCCACTTCATCTAAGGTTATATATCCTTTTGCTTTTAATTCTCTCAAATTTAATTCTAGTTCTTCATCTGTTAAATCAAAAATTGCTTGAAGTTCAACAGGAGTGGTTTTTATCGATTCCTTTAAGTATCCTATAATATTCTCTGGGGTTTTTTCTTTAATTACTTCAACTAAATCTTCATCACTTATATATTCCATAACATCTTTAATATCTTCATAATCTTGGTAACCTCTTAAAATAATTGATTTACCATTATAATTATTCCTAATTAAAAATGATGGAAAACCAAATACTCTATTTGTTCTTGTGAATAATAAGTCTTCTTGAAAAAGTCTTTCAGCAGTTCCATCTTCCATAGCTTGGATAAAAGCACCAACCTTTAGGCCAACTGAACTAGCTAATTCTATTAATACTTTTTTATTTGTTATTTGACTTGCTTCTGTTGCAGCAGCTTCTCTAAGTCTTCTTAAATATTTATTTGCAAGTTTTTCTGACTGGATTTTTGCTGCATGATAAGCTATATTTGCAGGATAACTAGAATAATAATCGTTAGAGAATAATTTAAAGCCTTCCACACATACCGGCATCCTATGACGAAGTGAGGCTTCAACCCAATGCTTAGCAATATTTTTGTTGGTATTTATTATATCTCCACCTATATCATTTTTATCATCTCTAAAGTTTCTTATATCTTCTATAAGTCCTCCCATAACAAAGGAGACTTTTAAAGCTTTAGGAAATCTATGTTCTAATTTTTTTAAAACAGGCTCACTACCCCAGCACCATGTACAAACTGGGTCAGTAAACTCAATTATTTCAAAATTAGGTACTCTAAACATTTATAAAAACTCCTTTTCCATACCTTTATTTTATTCATTATACCATACAAAATACTTATGGATTATAAGTTTGCATTTATGATGCTTTTTCTACAAAAAAAGATATTAAATAAATACTTTTTAATACCTTCTTTTACTATCATTCATATATACTTGATCTATAGTACCTCCACCTAAAAGTACATCTCCATCATAAAATACCGCAGCTTGTCCTGGTGTTACAGCTTTAGCTTTGGTAGGATAAGTAACTTCTAATGTACTATCATCGAGCCATTTAACACTACAATCAATATCCTTACTACGATATCTAAATTTCACTGCACAGTCGATATCTTCTTTTTTATCTCCAACCCAGTTCATATCAGTAATAATTGCTCTATTAGAATATAAATACTCTTGGTCTCCTCTACCAACAAGTAAGACATTCTCTTTTACATCCTTTCCTAAGACAAAATATGCTTCACCACTTCCACCTAAGCCTATTCCTTTTCTTTGGCCAATTGTATAATACATTAAGCCATTGTGTCTACCTAGTACTTCACCATCTAAGTTTTTAATATCTCCTGGTTTTGCAGGTATATAGTTGGATAGGAAGTCTTTAAAGTTTCTTTCGCCTATAAAACAAACTCCTGTTGAATCTTTTTTTGTTGCGACATTTAGATTATATTTTAAAGCAATTTCTCTTACTTCAGACTTTTCCATGTCCCCAATTGGGAATAAAGCTTTTGCAATTTGATCTTTTGTAAGTCTACATAGAAAATAACTTTGATCTTTATTTTTATCAATGCCTTTAAGTAACTTCACTTCTGGAGAATGAACACTTCTAGCATAATGCCCCATTGCAATATAATCCGCATCCATTTCTAATGCTTTTTCTAAAAATGCTTTAAATTTAATTTCACTATTGCATAATATATCAGGATTTGGTGTTCGATTGTTTTCATATTCTTTTAGAAAATATGTGAAAACCCTATCCCAATATTCTTGTACAAAGTCGACTCTATGTAGTTTAATACCTAAGATTTCTGCAGTTTTTACTGCATCCATGTAGTCTTCTTCTTGAGGGCAAACTGGATCTAATAAGTGTGGATTACCTAAGATATCATTGTTTAAGGATGAATCCCAATTTCTCATAAACATTCCTTCAACATCATATCCTTGTTCTAATAGTTTTATTACAGCTACTGCACTGTCCACACCACCAGATAATCCTATTATAACTTTTTTCTTTTTCATTTTTTACCTCATATCTGATTTCAACTCAAAAACAATATCTCTTAAAGCCATAGCTTCTTCAAACTTTAATTCTTTTGCAGCTTCTTTCATTTGCTTTTCTAATTGAAGAATTAAATTTTTCTTTTCAAGTTTTGACATCTTACTTAAATTATTTAAGTCAACATTATAACTATCTTCTTTAATTTCTTTAGTTATTACTAAAGAATCAGTAATATGTTTATATATTGTTTTTGGTGTAATATTATTCTCTTGATTATGCTTTTCTTGGATACTACGCCTTCTATATGTCTCTACAATCGCTTTTTCCATTGAATTCGTAATTTTATCCGCATACATTATAACCTTACCAGAAGCGTTTCTAGCGGCTCTTCCAATGGTTTGAATTAAGGATGTTTCACTTCTTAAGAAACCTTCTTTATCAGCATCTAAGATTGTAATTAAAGATACCTCAGGAATATCAAGTCCTTCCCTTAAAAGGTTAATTCCCACTAAACAATCGTATTTGCCCATCCTAAGTTCTCTAATTATATCCATTCTTTCTAATGATTTTATTTCACTATGTAAATATGCAACCTTAATATCTAAATCTCTTAAATATTTTGTTAGGTCTTCACTCATTTTAATAGTTAGAGTTAATACCAATGTTCTTTCATTGCGTTTAATTCTTTTCCCTATTTCCATAACCAAATTATCGATTTGACCTTCTCTTGGCCTTACTTCAATAAGTGGGTCAAGTAAACCCGTAGGACGAATAATTTGTTCAACAATATCACCACTTCTAAATTTTTCATAATCACTTGGTGTTGCACTAACATAAATAACTTGATCTAATTTTTTATTAAACTCATCAAAAGTTAGTGGTCTATTATCTAAGGCAGATGGTAAGCGAAATCCATATTCGACTAATGACATTTTTCTAGATCTGTCACCATTATACATCCCCCTTACTTGCGGGATACTAACATGAGACTCATCTATAATCATTAGATAATCACCTTTAAAGAAATCAAGTAATGTATAAGGTGTTTCACCTTCTTCTCTTAAACTCATATGTCTTGAGTAGTTTTCAATTCCACTACACATACCAATTTCTTCTAACATTTCAACATCATATTGGGTTCTTTGTTTTATTCTTTGTGCTTCTAATAATTTGTTTTCTGATTCAAAATATTTTATTCTTTCTTCTAGTTCATCTTTTATTCTCGATATTGCAATTTTTAGTTTTTCATCACCAACCGAGAAAAGTGTTGCAGGAAATATATTAATAATCTTTTTCTCATACAAACTTCTACCAGTAAGGACATCTATTTCTTTAATTTTTTCAATTTCTTCATCAAAGAATTCTATTCTAACTGCTTGTTCTTTTTCATAAGTTGGAATTATATCTATAGTTTCACCCTTAACTCTAAAGGTACCTCTTTTAAACTCATAATCATTTCTAACATATTGCATTTTAATTAATTTTTCCAACAATTCTTCCCTTTTAACAATATCACCAACTCTAATAGTTAACATATTTTCTTTATAGTCATCAGGATCACCTAAACCATAAATACAAGAAACACTTGCTACTACAATTACATCATCACTTTCTAAAAGCGATGAAACTGTGCTATGTCTCATTTGGTCAATATCATCATTGATAGAAGAGTCTTTTTCAATATATAAATCCTTTTTTGCAACATAAGCTTCAGGTTGATAATAATCATAGTAAGATATAAAATACTCAACCCTGTTTTCTGGAAAGAAACTTTTCAGTTCACTGTATAACTGACCAGCTAAAGTTTTATTATGTGCTAATACTAAAGTCTTTTTACCGATTTGTTTAATGACATTAGCAATAGTAAAAGTCTTACCAGTACCAGTAGCACCAAGTAAGGTTTGTTCTTTCATACCTGTTTTTAAATTATTAACTAATCTTTTAATAGCTTCAGGTTGATCTCCTGTTGGTGAGTAATCACTTACTAATTTAAACACACTCATAATACTCTTTGTCCTTTCCTCTATTATTAATATATTATACCACTTTTTATGCATTTTGTGTAGTTCTAACATGTGAAAAA
>JBAYTA010000009.1:0-32531 GCA_041675865.1 Bacilli bacterium
AGATTTTGATATCAAATATATTACATAATTGAGGAACTGCAAATAACATTATTCCTTCCACAATTATAACATTTGCGGGTTGTACGATTTCTGTAATATCACTACGGTTATGAGCAATAAAATCATATGTAGGTTTTGGTATTTGAATTCCTTGTTTTAAAAGATTAATGTGTTCGATTAATAAATCGAAGTCATAAGCTGATGGATGATCAAAATTAATCTTTTTTCTTTCTTCAAAACTTAGATCAGTATAGTTTTTATAATAATCATCAAGTCTAATCAATGTAACGCTTGAGATTGGTTTTGCTAATTGACATATATTTTTTGCTAGAGTCGTCTTACCGCTTGCAGATCCTCCAGCAATTCCTATTATTGTTGTTTTCATAAAGCCTCCGTATAAAACTATTATACTTAAAAATAACATTAAAGGCAATAAGAATTTAGAGTTGAAAAGATAGATTAAAAATGCTATAATCATATAAGTAAAAGAGGTATATTATGTTTGAAGATGTTAATTTATATGAAGATATAATCTCAAAGATAGTAGTAATGCTTTTAATTTATTTAATTTTAAATAGAGCATTGGGTAATTTGAGATATAGGGTAAGAGCATTAATAGTTTTCTTATTTGGAATAACTTTAAGTGGTGCATTTTTACTTGCATATTTTTTAGATAAGAATGCAGGAACTATTTTTATAGTACAAGAATTAGACTATTTCGTTTATATTATAGTTAATTTAATTTTTGCTTTTGGCTCTATTATTTTTACTTTTACTAAATACCGAAAGAATGATTTTGTAAAATATAAGTATGAAAAAACTAGATATAGTGATCCAACTAGTACAGTGCATTATAAAAAATTTCTTTATTTAGTCTTTGAATATAAGAATGAGTATTTATTCAAGAAGACTAAAGAAACCTATTCTGGCATAAATATTGCCCTCAAAAATGGAAATTTCCATGATGTAGTGATAAGTGATTTTCTAAAAAAACACAAATCAACTGATTCTATTGTTACTCTATATGGTGAATATACTGATAATACAAAAAGAGAAGTATACTATGTATATTTGATTAATTTAGACAAACAAATAGATCTTAAAAAGCATGAGTATGTCTTTTATTCTAGGATTAGATTCCTAGACATGGCTGACTTTGATAAAGAATTAATTTTTAGAGTTTTGATAAAAGAAAAATTTAATATTGAAAAATAAAAGTGCTTAGCATATATAATATGCTTTAAGCACTTTTTTACTTTGTTATGAATTGTTTAATTTGTTCAAATAAATAATCAGAGACCTTTGCTTCAATATAATAAAAACTTTCTGTTTCCCTATATTCTTTAATTATTGCATTTTCTTTGATTAAGTTAATTAAATGACTGTGCTCATAAGGGATTTCTAGTATAACTTCATTATATGCTGCAAATAATTCTGTTTCAATTAATTCTAAAAGTTTCTCTAAATTAATATTTTTGGTTGCGGAAATCCTAATAGCATTAGAATAATCAGGTGGAATATAGAAGTAATCTTCAATTAAATCTATTTTATTAAATGCATAAAGAATTGGAATATCCTTTACTCCTAATTCATCTAATACTTTATTTGTAGTTTTAATTTGATCTTCAAACTTTGGGTTTGCACTATCAACAACATGAATTATTAAATCTGATTCTTTAATTTCTTCTAAAGTTGATTTAAATGCTTCGATTAATTGATGCGGTAGTTTATTTACAAAACCAACTGTATCTGTTAATAAGAAGTTTAGATTATGTTTTGTTCTAATTGCTCTAGTTGAAGTTTCTAGGGTTGCGAAAAGCATATCTTTTTCAAAAACTTCTTTTTTAGGAAGAGTTGAATATTGTAGTAAACTATTTAAAGTAGATGATTTACCAGAGTTGGTATAACCTACTAATGATACAATCTTCATTTGATTTTTCTTGCGCTTAACTCTTTGTTGTTGTCTTAGTTTTGTTAGGCTTTCTAATTCACTTTTTATAATAGCCATTCTATCATAGATATTTCTTCGTTCTAATTCAAGTTTCATTTCACCAGCACCACGGCCATGAGCAAATCCTCCACCAGTACCTCTTTGACGAGAAAGATTAGATCTTGAACCAATTAATCTTGGTAGTTGGTACTTTTGAAAAGCTAGTTCAACTTGAAGAATAGCTTCTTTAGTTTTAGCTCTACGTTTAAAAATTTCAAGAATTATAAAAGTACGATCAAAAACATCTACATCTAATTCTTTTTCTAATGTGGCAATTTGTAATGGACTAAGTTCATCATTACAAACAATTAAACTTGTTTCTGATGCATTTAGGGCAATCTTTATTTCTTCTAATTTTCCTTTGCCGACATATGAATTAGAATTAGCGCGTTCTAAGTTTTGGATTACTTGATCAACTATTTCAATCTCACAAGCTTCACATAAACTTATTAATTCTTCTATTTCTTCTTTAAGTAATAAATTATTATTATTAACTGCAATTATTATCGCTTTTTCCATATATTATTATCATCCTTTATACTTTATTTATTATATCACAATCTAGATCGTTTTAAAATAAAAAGTGTTGGGTTATTCTGTAACCAACACTTCTTTATTTTTTTGAATAAATGCTTTATGGACAACTCCCACTAAAAGAATTGTGAAAACTGTAGATACAATTACTTCTGCGATTGGAAATGAGAACCAAACAAAATCTATTCCACCAATTTTACCCAAAATATAAGCAGAAGGTATTAATAATAGAAGTTGTCTTGATAAAGACATTACTAATGCTATAAAACCTTTACCTAGTGCTTGGTAAGTTGCAGTTGATATAATTGCAATTCCAGCTGGGATAAATGCTATACTGATCCTTCGTAAAGAGTATACACCCATATTTAAAAGTTCAGTGCTTGGGGAGAATATTTTTAATAATTCGATTGGAAATACTTGAAATATTATAAACCCTACAATCATGATTGAAACAGCAGAAATATATAGTATCTTTTGTGCTTTCATAAATCTTTCTTTTATATTTGCACCATAATTGTAGGAAAGAATTGGGATTGCTCCTTGGTTTAGACCAAAAATAGGCATAAACACAAAACTTTGAAGTTTTGAGTAGGATACTAAAACTGCGTTTGCAACTTCTGTAGGATCATGAGACTTAATAATTTTATTTAAGAAAATATTAGTCATAGATCCAACTAAGTTCATAACCATTGAAGGTAGTCCTACTTGAATGATCTGTGAGACATAAACCATTTTAAATCTAAATTTTTTTAATCCTAAATATATTTCTGATTTTTTAGTAATTAAAATAATTAATACAAAAATAAGGGCAAATATTTGACCAAATACTGTAGCAATTGCTGCACCAGTAACTCCTAAAGCAGGAAGCCCAAACCAACCAAAGATAAATATTGGGTCAAGTAAAATATTTGTAACTGCACCTATTATTTGTGCAATCATTGGAACTATCATTCTACCCATTCCTTGAAGAATTTTTGTTAGAACGATTTCTACTATTGAAAAGCCAGAAAACATCATAACTATTCTAAGGTAAGTAGTACCTGCTTCAACTGTTCTAGGAATGTCAGACATGTAGTTCATATATGGTTCTACAATTATAAAACTTAATACAAAGAAAATAACTGCCCCAATAAGTGCCATTGCAATTCCAGTTCTTGCTATGCTTGAAGCTTCATCGTTTTTTATTTCACCTAATTTTTTCGCAACCATTACATTGGTTCCAATCCCAACACCAAGTGAGAATGCTAAAATAACTATTTGCATTGGGAATGCATAACCAAGCGCTCTTATAAAATCGTCACTAGTTAGGTCGATTCTACCTACATATAGTGTATCAACAATATTATAGAGTGCTTGAATTAACATTGAAAACATTGCAGGAAGGCTCATGGTTGCGATTAGTCTACCTACAGGGACAGTTCTCATTTTTAAACTTTTATCATTATTCATATTAATTTTCCTTCTTCTTTTTAAAAATGCTCTTAAATAACTTTAAGAGCATTATTTTTAAACGTCACACTTTAATTGCGCATTGCAGTTGGTACATGTGTTGCAACCGCCGATATCTTCAACGGTACCTTCATTACAGATTGGACACAAGTCACCAATTTCAACACCGATATTACGGTTAGCTTTTGTTCTTGCTGGATTAATTTCATCCTTTTCTTTAAGAACAACTTTTTCTTCAACTTTAATACCAAAGTCTTCAAGTTCAACTTGTTTTGGTAAGTTATCATCTTTCTTAAGAGATAGAACTTGAGTATCACGACTTCCGTCTACGTATACTGTTCCACCTTTAGCTTTACCTTTGTAAAGTCTCATATATAATTTTTCTACATCTTCAACTGCATAACCTTTAGGTGCATTAACAGTTTTAGAAATAGATGAGTCAATCCATCTTTGGATTACGCATTGAACATCAGCGTGTTCTTCAGCAGTTAAATCCATTGCAGATACAAATATATCTGGTAGATTGTCATGAGTATATTCAGGATGTAATTCTAGGTATTTATCTACTACAGGTGCGTTCACTTCCATAAATTTACCTAAGCGACCGCTTCTATAATATTTAAATGCAAAGTATGGTTCAAGTCCAGTAGAAACTCCTACCATAGTTCCAGTAGAACCAGTTGGCGCAATTGTTAATAAATGGGAGTTACGAATACCATATTTAAGAATATCTTGTCTAATATCTTCAGGTAATTGTTTCATATAACCTGTTTCAATAAACTTAGCACGCGAACCATATTGATCTAAGAATGGGAAACTTCCCTTTTCTTTTGCTAGTTCAATACTTGCTTTATAGGCTGTAGTTGCAAAGAATTTGAATAACTTATCTGTAAATGCATTAGCTTCAGGACTTCCATATCTTAAATTACAATAAATAATTAAGTCATGTAATCCCATCACACCAAGACCGATTCTTCTTTCACCAAGAGCTTGTTGCTTATTTTCTTCTAAGAAATAGTAAGTTCTATCAATTACATTATCTTGCATTCTAACTGAGTTTTTGATTGTTCTTTCAAGTTTTACCCAGTCAACATCTTGTTTTTCTAAATCTACCATATTTGCAAGATTAACTGCAGCTAAATTACATACAGAGTATGCAGCAAGAGGTTGTTCACCGCATGGGTTAGTACTTACAACTTGTTGTCCATATGCTTTCGCGTTAGTCATATCATTTGCATTATCAAAGAAGAATATACCAGGTTCTGCAGAATATGTAGCACAGATGTTAATTAAATTCCAAAGTTCTTTTGCTCTAATTTTTTTATGTGTTTTTATAGTATATCCTAATCTTTCCCACTCGCGAACATCACCAATCTTATCCCATTTCTCATCATAAGCAGCTTTTTCACCAGCTGAATAATTATCAATGTCTGGATATCTTAATTCATAATCTAAATCATTTTCAATAGCATGCATGAATTCTTTTGTTATTGCAACTGAGATATTAGCACCACTTAAGAATTCAGGGTTATTTACTGAATATGTTCCTTTATCTCTTAATATTTCTTTAGCTTTATTATAAGTAGATTTACTTATAGAGTTAGGATTATTGTTTTCAATTTCAATTATATTTTCATAAATTTCAATATCTTCAGGTGTAAGAGGAGTAAATTTTAATTTGTTTTTAGCTTCTCTAATTATATCTTCATCTTTTAAATTATTTATTAAGAATTGAAGAATCCTTGGATTTTGCATTTTTGAAATTATAAATTCAATAATATCTGGATGCCAATCAGCAAGCATGATCATTTGCGCGCCACGACGAGAACCACCTTGTTCTACTAAATGTGTAAGTTCAGATAAGTCATGAAGCCAAGATACAGAACCGCTTGATTTACCATTAACTCCTTTAGCTAAGGAATTCTTTGGTCTTAGAGTAGAGCCATTTGTTCCAACTCCACCACCTCTAGACATGATTTCCATAACTTTTTGTCTATGAAGGCTAATACCACCTCTAGAATCGTGGATAAATGGCATAACGAAACAGTTAAAGTAAGTTACCTTAGTATTTGATCCAGCCCCAAATAAAACTCTACCTGCAGGAACTAAATTCATTTCATTTAGTTCGTGATAGAAATCTCTAACTGTATCAATAGTTTCATTAACCGCTAGATTATTTGCTACCCTATGACAGATTTGCTCGTAGAAAATTTCCAGAGGTTTATCAACTTCTTTGATATCCCTTTTAACAACATTATTTTCGTCAGCATCTTCACACATAAGAGCATACTCGGTTTCAATTTGTATAAAAACAGAATCATCTTTAATTTGTACGATATTACCAATTCCTCTAGTTGGGAATTTAGGATCATCTTTAATAACAAGTACCACTAAGTCGCCCACTCCTAAGGATACATGATTAATATCTTTTTGTGCATATCTATCAAGCATTACTAATCTAGAAACACTTTGAAAGGTTTTATGCATATGTTCATCAACTAAAAATAAATGCGGAAAATATTTTTGTATATCGTTATTTAATTTTTCAATTTGATTTTTTGTATAAATGTGATTTATCATATGTATCATTGCCTTCCTTTTTTTAAAAAACTATTTAATACATTATAACATAAAACGACAAAAAAAAAAGAATTAAATACATGAAAATATTTTTTTAAGTTTCATATACTATAATGAACTAGAGGTGAAGAGATGTTATCAAATTTAAACGAGGAAATAAAAAGTATAATTGAGATATTAAATAGAGAAAAATCGAGATTTGGTTCCATAGGTAGTGAAGCCTTACTCCTTGGACTTGCGGAAATTGATGCATCATGTAGCTTTATTTTAGAACAATATGGGATAAATCAGTATACAATCACTAAAGAATTAGATAAATTAATTATCTTAAGAAAACCAGATACCGAATATACAAGTAAGTTTAATGAGATTATGGCAGTTGCTTATAACTCTGCTTTGCTTGAAGATGAAAAAGAAGTATTTGATGATCATCTATTATTTGCTCTTCTAACTATCGAAAACTCGGTTGCTTTAGATATTATAAAAAATATAGGAGCTAATGAAAAAGACATCTTAGATGATTTAAACAGTATATATAATATTAATCTAACTAGTGATTTACAAAACAATTATTTATTCAATTTAACTAAAGAAATTAAACTTGGCAAACTAAATCCCTTTATAGGAAGAGAAGATTTAGTTGATAAGGTTATTAGAATCTTATCTAAGAAACAAAAAAATAATCCAATGTTAATTGGTTCTGCAGGTGTTGGAAAAAGTGCACTTGTAGAAGGTGTTGCAAATAAATTAATAAAAACTAATCCAAATTTATCTGTATATAGACTAGATCTTGGAACTATAATAGCAGGAACTAAATATCGAGGAGATTTGGAAGAAAGATTTATAGAAGTATTAGAAAAAATAAAAAACCCCAATACTATTATTTTTATTGATGAAATCCATAATATTGTAGGTAGTGGTTCAAGTGAAGGAACCCTTGATATTGCAAATATTTTAAAACCAATCCTTTCAAGAAGTGAAATCAAATGTATAGGAGCAACAACTCTGGATGAATACTATAGATTTATTGATAAAGATAAGGCGTTATCAAGAAGATTTCAAAATGTGTTTATTGAAGAAACATCAGAAGAAGAAGCATTAGAAATATTAGAAGGAATAGTTCATTGCTATGAAGAATTTCATCAAGTTAAATATAATAAAGAAGTATTAAAATATATTATTAGTTCATCATCATTTCTTGTAAATAGGAAACTACCAGATAAAGCTATTGATATTTTAGATGAAGCAGGATTGTTTTGTAAGATAGATAAAAGAGTGAATGTTGAAACGAAAGATGTCGATAAAATAGTATTTGAAACCCTAGGAGTAAAATTAAATAATATCAGCAAAAGTTTAACAAAAATAAAAAACTTTCCTATTCTAAAAAAATACTATCAATTATACTTTATGAATTTAGGAATAAGAAAAACAATCTTAAATGTACAAATAGTATTAGATAGTTTTGATCTCTTGATGGAAGATTTGAAAACAGTCTTTAACATTGAGAATGAAGTAGTCCTAAATTTAGATTTATCAAGTTATGATAATCACTATGCATCTTCTTTAATTGGCTCACCTGCAGGCTATGTAGGTTATAGTGATGGAGGAATCTTAACAGAACATGTAATTAAATTTCCATTATCGGTTATTGTTATAAAAAACTATCTTCAAGCAGGTAAAAATATTAAAACCCAAATAGATACAATTTTAGAAAATGGTAAAATTCTTGATTCGAAAGGTAGAATGATAAATTTTAGAAATACTATTTTTATCTTCCTTGATAGTTTAAATGATATGAGTATTGGGTTTATAGAAAAAGAGAAAAAACAAAAAAGTAAGATTAATAATTTTATTGATGAAGTAATAACTGAGATACCAAAAAACCACTACTACAGAATGAAGATTGATAAGATAATTAAAAGACTAAAGAGTATAATTATTATATTGATATAGATTGTTCTAATATGGGTTTAAACACATATAAAAATTTAATCTCAAAACTAAGTGATTTAGATAATTTTGAAATTGAGAAAAAATATTTATTAGAATGTTCCTTAGATGAAGTAAATATTAAGGTTTTAAAATAGTAGACTTTTAAAATGTCGTTAATTATAGTATAATAAATTAAGAGATGTTTTGGAGTATTATATGGTACTAATAGAAAAAATTATAAAAGTGAATAAAGATGCTAACACATATCCTTATTCAATAGATTCATTTAAAAATCTTGATGAACTAGATTTAAATTTTGATATTGTTATCTTAGTTGGTGATAATGGAAGTGGCAAATCTACTATGCTTGAGATTATTGCAACAAAATTAAATCTCTATAGAATTAGCGAGGATTTAAATTATAATGATTCTGAATTTAAGGAATTAAAGAAAGAAGCAAATGGATTTGATATAAATTATCTTACTAAACCAAAAGGATTCTTTTTTAGATCTGAAGACTTTATTACATATATTAAGTTTTTAGAAAAAACTAGAGAAGAAGCACTTCGAGAAATTAATTTAATAAACGAAGAGTATAAATATAAATCTAGTTATGCAAAAGGAATGGCTAAAATGCCACACATGCGAACAATTGGTGATATTGACAATATGTATAAAAGAAGTCTTGGTAAACAATCCCATGGAGAAGCGTACTTAGATTTCTTTAAGTCTAGACTTAGACCGAATTCACTTTATTTATTAGATGAAGCAGAAATGCCTTTATCTATTAATAATCAACTAGCATTGATGCTAATGATAAAAGAAGCTATAGATTTAAACTGTCAATTCATTATAGCAACACATTCTCCTGTTTTAATGAGTTATCCTGATGCTTGTATTTATAATGTTAGTGAAGAAGGGTTTATTAAAACTGATTATGAAGAAATTGAGACTGTACAATTATTAATAGACTTTTTAAACAGTAAAGAAATATATTTAAGAGAATTGTTTAGAAATTAGAAAATCTAGGATATTGCTCCTAGATTTTTTGTTATAAAAAAGTATTTAAAAATTAATTTCTTTAACATAAAATATATATGTGATTTGGTTAAAATAAATTGAGAATTATTAAACTAATATGGTATAATATTAATATATATAAAATAAAAAGCGAGTAAAACTATGGTTAGAAATGAATTTAAAAAATTTCATATTTCTCTAAAAGATAAACATTTATTAGATATATATTCTAACACAGCAAATTATTTAGAATTAGGGACAATTAATTTTGATGTGATTGCTAGAATTGTAAATTATGAAATGGTTAATTTTAATGATGTTTCTTATTTGCCTATTCAAAATTCAGGGATAGGAAAAAGCAACATCAAAAATGATAAACTAAAAGCATATGTACCATATATCTTTTTTCAAAATATTAATCAAAAAAATCGACCATTTCAAGTTTTTATTACTCATGGATTACTTAAACTTAAAGACCACAAGAATAAAGAAATGTTTTCACCACTTTTATTAATACCTGTAAACATCTTTTTTGAAGGTGGAAAAATCTATTTCCAACAAATTTCAGATCCGATTGAAAATACAGTTTTACTTGACTATTTAGCAAAAGAAAAGAAAATTAATATTCCTATAAGTGAAAAACTAGACAATCTTTATAATATAGAAAGGTATTTTACTAATTTTTCAAAACATGAAGGGTTAAAATTTATATTTGAAAACTTTATAACTTATGCTTCAGTTATTGGACAAGAAGCAATTATTAACCAAAACAAATTTAGTTTAAATAAATTTCAAGAAGCATATTTATATGAAAACTTATATAATAGCGACAATGTTATATATTATTCTAAAAAACATAATATTAATCAAAGGAATGCTCTTAACCAAGCATTAGAAGGAAAATCTTTTGTTATTACTGGAAGATTAGGAACAGGTAAATCAACTGTTTTAAGAGACATTGCTATTAATGCTATCTCAGAAGGAAATAAAGTGTTGTATGTTTCTAATATGCAAGAAACACTTAATAATTTATATGAGTTTTTTGAGAATAAAGGAATCCATCACTATATTACTAATCTTACAAATTCTTTTGCTAGTATTCACAGTGGAGAATTAGTCCTACCTCATAGTGAGAGATTGCATAGTGCAACTAATTTTGATGAGTTACTAAAAAACTATAAATATATAAGTGACTATCAAAAAGCAATGACTGGTAGAATATTAGATTATAGGTATATTGATATAATTAATGAATTAATTACTTTAGTTGGTGAGTCTAAAACTATCCTTGATATTGATAGTTTAGAACACATATATAAAGCTGAGTATTTAGAAATTTTAGCCGCTATTAAAAATATAGGTGAAACGTTAAAAGAATTTAATGATTTTAAAAATAGTGTTTGGAAAGAAATCCCAATCATTAACGATATTAAATATCCTAATCAAGTCATTACATTAATTCATAAAGTAACAAACGGGTTTCTTGAATTAAATGAGAAAAAAGAGACTTTAGAAGCGGTCTATGGTTTTAAAGAGATTAATAATTATGCTTATCTAAAAAATGTTTTACACAATTTTAGAGGCCTTAACATTAATGAAGTACCAAAATCTTGGTATGATAAAGAAAATTATGATCAAGCAAAATTAGAATATACAAAACTTAAAACTCTTATTTTTACTCTACAAGAATTAGAGTATGACTTAGATATTAGATTTGATAATCTTGATAAATTTGATATTAGAAAAGAAATTAATACTCTATATGGTGATTTTTTCCAAAAAGATGATTTAGGAAAAATAAATAAGATAATTAAAGATAGATTAAAAATAGTTGTTCAATTGAATAAAGCTCTAGTTCAAATTGATATTTTCAATAAATCTTATACTAAACTAAAAAGAATCTTAAATTATGATTTTGATTTAAGCAATGATGTTTTAGGTGAGATTGTGAAAATGGCTAAGATATTGCTTGAAACTAATATTAACTCAAAATATGTAAAAGCAATTAGTGATGGAAAATATCAAGCAGTTTACTTAGAAGCTACGAGAATACTTTCTAACTATTTACATTATAATACTGAAAAAGAAAATTTATTTGATGACTTAGCAATTGTTAGATTTGGAACTATTGATGAAACTGTTACAGTATTTGAAAAATACAAAAATGGTGAGAAAGTAAAGAGATATCAAAATAGAATTATAGAAAAATTAAAACTAGAAGATGAAGCAACATTTAATAAAATTTATGATTGTATTAATAGATTCAATGAGTTAACTGATTTAATAAAGATAGAAGATCAAAAATTTATAGATCTTTTAGATTACCATCCTGATCAAATTTATATTGATGATTTCGTAAAGGTTTATGAATTTATTGAAAGTATAGATAATTTAACTGTAAAATCTAAGATTTTGAAATTCTTGAAGAAAAGCAAAGAAATTGATGAATCTAAGAATAAAAATTATCATAGAATCTTTGATTATTTCCAAAAAGCATATTATAAAATAAATTCATTTTATGAAGCGTTTTTAGAATATGAATTTATGGATATTAAGAATGAGTTTAGTGATAAGATTAATGATTTACAAAAAATCAATAATTATATACAAAATTCATTTTATTCAAATGATATTCTTTATTCACTAAAAAAACTAAATACATCTGAATATGTTACTGCGGAAGATTATTATTATATTTATGAAGCTTATAACAAAATAGATGATATAAAACACGAACTAAATACAAATAAAGATTTCACTTATTACTTTGGCAATATGTATAACAAATATAATACCGACTTAAGTAAGATATCTAAACTTATTCAAGCCTTTCGATTGTATAGTGAATGCTTTGTAAATGATGAATATGTTTCAAGCAGCTTAAATAGTGATAATCATTCGATAATTAGTGAAGTATTAAATGAAGCAAGTAATACAGTTGATAATTTAAATGAAGTATTCAAATTATATTTCAAGATTTTTAAAAACTCTGTATCAAGATTTTATTATGCGGAATTTAAGGATAACATAAATTATTTGAAGGGTTTATTAAATAATAAAGATTTATTGATAGTTTATTTAAAGATAACAGATAATTTACAAGTTTTAGCCAAGTATAGATTATATAAACTTATAGAATATATAGTCTATCTAGAAGATTCGAATACTCTTGTAAATGATTTTAAATATACTTATCTTTCAACAGTAAATGAGATATATTTAAAAAAATATCCGTTTTTAAAAAACTATCGTTCACTAGAAGCTGCACTTAGAATAGCAACTTCATTTGAAGACGAACTTATTGAAGCGATTGAAGAAAGAGTGTTTAAGAAAATTAAAAAAAGAAGTAGTACAAGGTTAAGTACATTAGGTGTAAGAAACTTAGACTATGATGCATATATTAGAAAAACTAGTAGTATGAAACATTTGTATCTGACAAATACACAGGTTTTAAACAATTTCTTAAATATTAAAGATTTTGATTTAGTTTTAATTGATGATGGACACTTGTTTGATGCCAATGAATATTCATATGCCCTTCAAGGCAAGCAAGTAATAATTGCTGGTGAGACACAACTTCAAGAAGCTGTTGCTAACAACTTGATTTCTAGAATTAGTTTAAGTAAAAATATTGATTTTAATTATAGGTACAGTCCTATTCCAAAAAATTTAAAGAATTTTACTCAAGGATTAAGTGCACCAATTTATAAAAATTATTATGATAATCATGGTATTGAAGTAATTGCGAAAGAAATTTATAAATATATTGTTGATTTATATAAGACTGATAAAGATACAGTAATTAACCTATTTATATCTTCTTTAATCACGCAAAGAAATGTTTATGATAATCTTGCAAATCTTTTAATAGATAATGGATTTACTGAAGATGAGATACTAAATATATTTACTTCAAAAATAAACATTGTAGATCTAAAGAAAGCATATTTAGTAGATGCAGATTATAATATATTGTATTTAGAAGATTATTACTTATATGATGAAGATTATATTGTTCCTAATATGATTGATAATATCTTATTATGTAAGGTTAAATTAGTAATTTATGATAATTTAGAAATTTTAAATTCAAATACAAATACTAACTTTTTAATTGAACTAAATAAGATTGTCAGCAATAAAAATATATTTATGCCTGCTTCAGTAAGTTATTCCATTAGTAAATTGATTGATGTACTAACAGAAAATAAAATTATATGTTATTCATATGATTTATGTACATTTCTAATTAGAGCTAAAGCTACACTTTATGGTGTTAGTGTTTATTGGGATACTACAAAGACAAATTATGATGTTTTAAATGAATTTAGAGACATCCATACTTTGGATAATGAAAAAATAAAAGAAAATATCATAGTCTGGGCTATGGAATTAGTTGATGATTTTGATGAGGTTGTAGCAAGAATTCTTGCAGAGGTAAACAAATGATTAGAGGTAGTAAAAGAAAATTTAATGATTTTGTAAGAGCCGTGAAACAAGACCCTCATCGTTATTACTATATTAAAAGTAGTTTAATGAAAATGAATTTTGAAAACATTGATGTTAACAATCAAGTTTATGGTGGTCAAACCTTGCTTCATGTAGCTTTGAAACTTAATAATTTAAAACTTTTTAAATTATTTTTAAAAGCTGGGGTCAATCCTAACCTTGCGAATGAAAACGGAGAAGCACCTATTCATTTAGCTGTAATGAAAAATAATTTTAATTTTATTAAAGCCTTGATTCAAAACGGATGTGATATTGATTTAGGAGCAGAGTTAGAACAAACTCCCCTGCATTTAGCGGTTATTACTGGTAATATGGAGATTGTGAAATACTTAGTAGATCATCAAGCAGAAATTTTGGTTCAAGATGAGAACAATAATTACCCAATTGATTATGCGATTGATGAGGGTGATATAGATATGATAAAATACTTTCTTACTAAACAGGAAGTGGATGAATCAAGAAAGGCAAAAATAGACCAAATATTAAATAAAGTAGGTGAAAAATAATGTTAACATTTGATGAAATTATTGAAGCTATTCGTAAATATACTGAAGATTTTAAAATAGTAGGGTTTGTTCGTTTAGGGCTAGACTTACTATTAATAGCAGTTGTTTTATTTATAATCTTTAAAATAATGAGAACAAGAGCTCATGGAATAAGAATTTTTGTAGTTGTAATTGGGGCTATATTTCTCTATGTATTTAGTTTAGTATTTAAACTAAATATGTTTACTGAGGTATTAGATTATGTTTATTTTTGGAGTTTAGGAGCATTGTTCATTGTTTATTCCAATGAAATAAGACATTTTTTAGATTACTTTTTTACTCCGGTGAAAACAAGTGCAGCATTTGCTAATAAAGAAGAAAAACAAGAAATAATTAGCACACTAGTTTCGACTTCGGAATTTTTATCTAGAAGAAGAGTTGGTGCATTAATTACAATTGAAAGAGAAGATAGTTTAAATACATTTATTGATAAGGCAATATTAATTAATGGTAATGTTTCGCAAGAGCTTTTAACAACAATTTTTACTCCTGGAACTGCAGCTCATGATGGTGCTGTAATTATAAGGAAAAGTAAAATAATGTGTGCAGCTGCATACTTTCCTTCAACAGATAGATATGATGTTCCAAAAAGTTTAGGAACAAGACATAGAGCTGCAATAGGTATAAGTGAAAAAACAGACTCATTAACTATTGTTGTTAGTGAAGAAACAGGTTATATCTCAGTTGCTATTGATGGTATTATTAATATTAATCTGTCATTAGAAAGACTAGAAGAGATGTTAGACCGTTACCTAACAAATAAATAGATAGATAATTTATTGAAATTAAATGCATTTGTGTTATAATATAAATAGAAAAGGGAAGAAAATATGAAAATTGCATTAATAGCTCACGATAAGAAAAAACAAGATATTGTAAATTTTGCGATAGAAAACAAAGAGTTTTTAGCAAAACATACATTAGTTGCAACTGGTACAACAGGAAGATTAATAATGGAAAAAACAGGTTTGGAAATTTTTTGCTTTAAATCTGGTCCATTAGGCGGAGACCAAGAAATTGGTGCTCAAGTTGCAAATGGAAAAATAGATATGGTATTTTTCTTTAGAGATCCTCTAACATCACAACCACATGAACCAGATATTTCTGCATTACTTAGATTATGCGATGTTTATGAAATACCATTAGCTACTAATAAAAATACAGCACTACATTTACTAAGATAGAAGGTGATTACAATGATTCAAAAACTAACCGATTTAACAAGTCTACATTTTTATATGGTTTTTATAACTGGTCTTGTTGTTGTAGGTTTCCTAACGCTTGGAACTTTACTTAGAAAACCAAAATGTGCTTTAGCATCATCAATATTAACTTTAATGCTTTTAGCTGGATTTGTTTTCGCTATCTATAATAGATACAAATATGCTGGTAAGGTTGAATTATATTTAGGTTTATTTCTAGTTATAAGTTTCTTAAACAATCTTATTACACATATATTTGTGGTATTAAAACAAGCAAAATTTAATACTTTAATTAAATCGGCATCAAGCGTTGAAAGTGTAATCTTAGCTTATTTGAACGATAAAGGAAGAGTTCTTCATTATACAAATGATTTCTTAGATTTATTTCATGTAAGTAATATAAGAGGTTTGCAATCAGTTATCCACTATATTCATAGAGGTGAACATCAATATTCTTATAAATCATTTTTAGATGTTCTTGCTGATGAAAAAGAAGATGACTATGATCTAACTGTAGATCTATCAAATTCTAAAGAACTAAAACTTTCTTTATCAAAAAGAAAAATTATTCATTCTGGAAATTTATTAGGTTATGTATTAATCCAACAAAAAGCTAAACAAGTTGCAGTTGTTGAGACTAGTAGTAGTACTTTATTAAATTCCCTTAATTTGGTAACTGAAGCAATTGCTGTTTTTGAAAGTGATTCAAGTAAATTTGCTTTTAATAAAAGAATGCAAACACTACTTGGTGTTGAAGAAGTGGATAATTTAGATGATTATATACATTTTGATGACCGTAAGCAGTTGGAAAAAAGAGCAAAAGCTGAAGGTGAAAAATCAAAAATATACTATAGACTAGAAGCTTTAAATAATAGGTTTTGGGTTCAAGAAAGCATTATAGTTCAAAACTCAAAACTAACGAAAGTTATTAGAGAAACCGACTTTAGAAATTTAATCTATAACTTTAGAGATTATTCGAGAATGGTTGCAGAACTTGATCAAATGTTAATGACACAAAACAATTTTGCGCTAGTGTTTATTAATATCGATAGTTTAAGTCAAATAAAAGATAAACTGGGTAAAGATGTTTCTTTAGTTCTTGCAACAACTTTCTTTGGAAATTTAAATAACGAAATTAAAGATTTAAAAGTTTTTGAAATTGGCTATTATAAATATGCATTCTTTATAAAAAATGATGAAGTATATAATAATATTCTAAGAGATTTAAACAATAATAACTCTGGATTATTAAAAGCAAAACTTAGCTTTAATGATATGAGTTTTGATATTAAGAGTTATTTAGGGATTGTAGAAAGAAAAGTTGCTGGCAATGTTAATACAGATGTATTAATTAATTATGCTGAGGAAGCATTGAAATTAGCAAGCAATAAGAATTATAGTAAAGACTATAGTATTTACTTCTCTAAGAAAAAACAAATTGAAGCTGATGTTCAAAATATCGACTTAAGTGATGATTTCTTAGATAAGATACTGAAATAAATTCAGATAACTGAAATAAATTATAAATATTAAAAAAGTTAAATACAAAATATCGGGACTAGACAAATAGTCCCGATATTTAAAATGAGGTAATATATGTTTGATGCAATTATATTAACTGCTGGTAAGGGAAGCAGAAGTGGTCTCAAATATAATAAGGTTTTATATAGGATAGATGGTAAACCTATTTTTAAATATTCTTTAGAAGTATTTTTAAGTTGTTTTGATTGTAGAAAAGTTGTATTAGTAATAAACAAGAATGAACAAGAAGAAGTAAAAGCTGCAATTGAAGACTTAGATACATCAAGAATAGATATTACTTATGGTGGAGAGTTAAGGCAAGATAGTGTTGCAAATGGAATTGAAAAATGTAGTAGTAAGATTGTATTGATTCATGATGGTGCAAGACCCTTAATAGAAAGAAAACATATAATTGATGTCTATGAAGGTGCATTAATGTATTCATCAGCTGTTTTAGCGGTAAAGACTACTGATACAATTAAGGAATATAAAAATGGTGTTTTAAAAACACTAAATAGAGATAATCTTTGGAATATTCAAACTCCCCAAGCTGTAGAATTAAAAAAGTTTAAAGTTGCACTTAAGAAAGCAAAGAGCGATAATTTCATTGCAACAGATGATGTCGGATTGCTTGAAAAATATTTCGATATTACACCAAGAATCATTCCAGGTTCTTATAGAAATATTAAATTAACTACTACAGAAGATTTAGAATATATAAAATATTTACTTAGAGGTAAGTTTTATGGAATTTAGAATAGGTCATTCTCATGATACCCACAAATTAGTTAAGGACAGGAAATTAATATTAGGTGGTATAGAAATAGATTACCATTTAGGCCTAGATGGTCATTCAGATGCGGATGTAGTTCTTCATGCTGTTTGTGAATCAATACTAGGTGCATTAGGTCTTGGAGATATTGGAACGCATTTTTCTGATAAAGATCCTAAATATAAAAATATGGATTCACGCTATTTTGTGAAAGAAGCAAAGAACTTGATGGAATCCTATGGTTATGAAATTAATAATATGGACATAACTATTTATATTGAAAAACCATTCTTAAGGCCATATATTGGAAAGATTAAATTAAACATTGCAGATATCTTAGAATGTGAAGAAGATCTTATCAATGTAAAAGCGACTAGAGGTGAAGGACTTGGTTTTATTGGTAGAGGAGAAGGCATTTCTAGCGAGTGTGTAGTGTTGCTAAAGACAATTAAATAGATGAAGGGTTTGATAAGAACCCTTTTTTATTGTTTTGATTATGTAAGCGCTTTATTTATATGTTTTTTAAAAATAATTAATAATAAAAGCGTTTTCTATTAAACTTTCATTGCTTTCTATAGTAAGATAGTGTTATAATAGATAAAATAAAATTTAAGGAGTTTAATTATGATTAATATAGTTATGAATGAATTTTATTACTTTTATTACTTTCTAAGAGGACGTCATGTTTAAAAACACTCTTGGCTTTTTCGGCGGAAGTAAGTCATAATTAAAACCAGTGTTATTACATGATGTCTATTTATATAAATAGAAGTCATAAAAGTAATAACAATATATAAAAAGATTTTTTTGTGTTATTACTTGGATAACACATTTTTATTTTTTTAAGGAGGAAAAAATGAAAATTAAAAAGATTATTATTATGTTGTTGGTCCTTCCTGTAGTTGTAGTTTTATCTGGCTGTAACTTAAGTGGGAAGATTGAAATTGGTATATTACAGTATTTAGAGCATAATGCACTTACTGAAGCAAGAAAAGGATTTATTGATGGTTTAGAAGAAGCTGGATTTGTTGATGGAGAGAATATAAGGATAAGAGTGTTGAATCCTGAAACTGATGCTCCAACAATGGCGCTTAATAGTAAAGAATTAGTTAGAAAATCTGATCTTATATTAGCTATTGCAACACCCGCTGCAGTTTCTGTTGTAAATGAAGCAAAAGATCAAGGTAAAAATACGCCAATATTATTTACTGCTGTAACAGATCCAGTTGATGCAAAACTAATTGCTAGTAATGAAAGTCCTGGAGCTAATGTTACTGGTACTAATGATATGAATCCAATCAAGGAACAAATTGAACTTGTGAAAAGATTAAACAAGGATGCTACAAAATTAGGTATTTTATATACTGCAAGTGAAACAAACTCGAGCTTACAAGCTGAAATTGCTAAGACAGAAGCAGAAAAATTAGGATTAGAAGTTGTTATAAAAACAATTTCTACTGTTAATGATTTACAATTAGTTGCTAATCAACTAACTAGTGAAGTGGATATGTTATATATTCCAACAGATAATGTAATTGCTGGAGCAATTGGTTCGTTAAATGACATTTTAGTTGAAAAGAAAGTTCCTGCAATTGTAGGTGAATCTAATATGGTTCATGCTGGTGGAAGTATTACTTATGGTGTTGATTACTATAATTTAGGTAAGGAGACAGCATTAATGGCTGTAAAAATATTAAAGGATAAAGTTTCACCTAAAGATATACCTAGTGTAGGTTTAAGTGAATATTCATTAATAATTAATAAAAAACAAATAGAAGAAATGGGAATAACAATACCTGCAGATCTATTAGCTGAAGCTGATGAGGTTTTAAACTAGGGGTATGGATATTATTGAATCGATTTTTTTCATTCTTCAAGATGGCCTAGAGCTTGGGCTCATATGGTCAATAATGGCTCTTGGGATATTCATATCCTATAGAGCCTTAGAAACTGCGGATTTAACTGCTGAAGGTGCGGTTACATTGGGAAGTTCAATAACTTTAAGTTTAATATTAAAAGGGATGAGTGCACCTCTTGCATTACTAATTGCACTGCTTGGTGGTTTTATTGCTGGAGCAATTACTGGTATTCTTCACACAAAGTTAAAAATACCTGCTATTCTTTCTGGTATTATTACAATGACTGGGTTATATTCTATTAACTTAAGAGTAATGGGGAAGGCATCGCTTTACTTAGGTGATGAAATAACGGTATATTCTTATCTAAGAGAAATAATTAATAGTAGTGCTGCTTCAAAAATTATGACAACATTATTAGTTGTTGTAATTATTTTCTTTATTCTATACTGGTTTTTTGGAACTGAAATTGGTATGAGTTTAAGAGCAACTGGAATGAATCAAAAAATGGCTAGAGCCCAAGGAATTAATACACATTTTATGATTATCTTGGGTCTAGCTATCTCTAATGCATTAATTGCTCTAAGTGGTGCGCTTAGTGCCCAAAGTAATAGAACTGCAAACATGGATATAGGAAAAGGAACTATAGTTATTGGCTTAGCTTCAATTATTATTGGTGAAGTTATATTTGGTAAAAAGAGTTTTAAAAACTGGTTAATCGCTGTTATTTTAGGAAGTATAGTTTTTCAAATTATAGTTGGAATTGCTATAGCACTAGGACTTAATCCAAATGATTTAAAATTAGTTCAAGCAATTCTTATAGCATTTATACTAGCGCTTCCAGTTATAAAAAAAACTAAGGCTAAATATAAGAAACCAGAGGTGAAACTAAATGCTTAAGGTGAATAATGTTACAAAAATATTTAATAAATCGTTAAATGAAGAAGATATTAAAGTTGCACTTGATAATGTTTCACTTAATGTTAATGATGGTGACTTTATTACTGTTATTGGTGGAAATGGTAGTGGTAAGTCAACATTGTTAAATGTAATTAGTGGTGCTTTAGATCTAGATGAAGGAAGTATAATAATTGATGATGCAAATGTAACAAAATTATTAGAACATCGAAGAGCGACTTATATTGGTATTGTGTTTCAAGACCCCCTACAAGGGACTGCTGCTAATATGTCTGTTATTGAAAATTTGTTAGTAGCATCAAGGAGAGCTAAAGCAAAAACTCTTAAATGGGGTTTTAACAAAAAGGATACTGAAGAATTTAAAGAAAAATTAAAAGAATTAAATTTGGGTTTAGAAAACAGATTAAATCAAAAAGTTGGTTTATTATCAGGTGGTCAACGTCAAGCTTTAACCTTATTAATGGCAACTTTGGATAAACCGAAACTATTATTACTAGATGAGCATACTGCTGCTCTTGATCCTAAAACATCAAAGACTGTTTTAGAACTAACTGAAAAGATTGTAACCACTAATAATCTTACTACTATTATGATTACTCATAATATGAGGGATGCACTTAGGTATGGTAATAGACTTTTAATGTTAAGTGAGGGAAAAATTGTTTTTGATGTAGCTGGTGAAGAAAAGAAGAAGTTGAGTATAGAAGATTTATTAAAGAAATTTGATGAAGCAAATATTGAACTAACTGATCAAATGATTTTAAATAAATGATACCTCTTTACTTTTATGCCTTAATTGTGTATAATTAAGGAGATGCTAATATTGGGGACAAAATATTTAAATTTGATGAAAAATGTTATATCTTTTTTCATATTTATTCCTTTTTATTTTTTTGGGCATATGGTTTTTTCCATATGCCCTTTTCCTTTTAAGTATATAAATGTGAAAAGATAGTAAAATACTATATAATTAGTATAGGTGGTGATATAATGAAGACTATTTCGTTTTATGATACAAAACCATATGATGAATATTATTTTAATAAATATAATGATAAATATAATATAAAATATTTTGATATAAAGTTGAATTCTAAAACAGCAATTCTCGCAAATGGAAGTGAAGTTGTAATAGCATTTGTGAATGATGATATTAATAAAGAAACTATAAATATTTTAGCAAGTGTTGGTGTTAAGGTTATTGCTCTAAGGAGCGCAGGTTATAATAATGTTGATGTGAAGGCTGCGTGGGGAAAAATCCATATTTTAAGAGTTCCCGAATATTCACCATATGCTGTTGCAGAACATGCTATGACTTTACTACTTGGTTTAAATAGAAAAATCCATAAAGCGTATTATAGGATTAGAGATTATAATTTTAGTTTAAATGGGCTTATAGGATTTGATATGCATTCTAAAAATATAGGTGTTATTGGAACTGGGAAAATAGGAAGAGCATTTATAAATATTTGTAAGGGCTTTGGGATGAAAGTCTTAGCTTATGATTTATATCCAAATAAAAATAGTGATATAAATTATGTAGAATTGGATGAACTATATAAAGAGAGCGATATTATCTCTCTTCACGTCCCACTTACTAAAGAAACAAAACATTTAATAAATCAAAAAAGCATCAAGAAAATGAAAGATGGAGTATTTATTATAAATACTTCAAGAGGTGATTTAATTGATACAACTGCTTTAATAGAGGGACTTAAAAATAAGAAAATTAAAGGTGCAGGCTTAGATGTATATGAGGAAGAAGATGATTTATTCTTTGAAGATCACTCATCATCAATTGTTGATGATGATGAATTCATTGTTCTTGCTAGCATGCCTAATGTTTTGATTACTGCCCATCAAGGGTTTTTAACAGAAGAAGCATTAACTAATATAGCAAAAACTACTTTAGGAAATATAGATCAGTATTTTAGTGGTGGCAGGCTTGATAATGAAGTTTGTTATATGTGTAAAGAAGAAGATAAAGCTAAATCCTGTAGAAAGAATAAGGAAGAAAGATGTTTTTAATAAATCAAAAAAAGCAAGATTAAACTTGCTTTTTCTATAGCCTAAAATCATCAACTTCCAAATATTTAAGTGGCTTATCTTTTTGAGGATTTGGAATTGATATTTCATATAATGTTTCATTAACATATTTGTTAGAATTTCTAGCTCTAGCTATATCTGATAAACTAAGAACCCCAATAGCTTTTTTAGCTTCATCAGTTACAACAAGGCGTTTCAATTGATAATCCCCCATCATTTCAACAGCTTTCTTTATATCTTCAATTTTGGATATTCCTACACAATCAGGTGTCATTATATCGTCTACAAAACCATCTATTTTATTTTCAGTTACAGATCTTAATACTATATCTCTATCTGTTATTACTCCTAATACTTCATTTCTATCATCAACAACGACAACAAATCCTATGTCATAATCTTTCATTTTTTTCGCAACACTAACAATGCTATCAAATTTGCTAACTGTTATCACGCTTTTAGTCATCAAATCTTTTACTTTCATTTCATCACCTCGCAACTATTATTATTGAAAAATAAAAATAATATACATTTTAAAAAAATATAATACTATACTTTAGTTGAGGGAAGAATATGAAAGTAAAGAAGTTTGTATTGTTTTTAAAAATCACTATTTATATATTAATTATCTTATTGGTTATTAATTTTGTAAGTGGCTATTTTTCAAGTAGAGTAAAACTATATATAAAACAAAAGGCAACAACAACATCTTCCTTAATAATTGCAAATACAATTAATGAAGAAGTATTACCAAGTATAGACTTGAATAATTTAATAAATACTGTTTCCAGCGATAATGAAAATATTGATTCAATATATATAAATACTTATCAAGTAAATAAAATACTTTCAGTCACTACACAATCTATTTCCAATAAACTAAATAATTTAAATGATGAAGAATTAAATAATTTAGCCTTACCACTTGGGCTTATAATTAGTGATGTGCTTTTTTATGATTTAGGTCCAAATATAAATATAAAGATTTATCCTGTTGGCAGTGTGAAATGTGATGTAAGAAGTGTAATTGAAGAATATGGAATAAATAATAGTGTTTTTAGATTGGAAATAGAAGTTCGTGTTGCTTTTGCTGTTGTAATTCCTTTACAAAGAGATGAAATAGAAGTAGTAAGTTCTATACCGATTGTAGTCCAAATAATACAAGGTGAAGTCCCGAGATATTATTTTAATAGTAGAGAAGGCAAATTTATTCCTATGCCGCTTGATTAAATGATTATTTTACAACCTTTTCTTTAATAAATGTAGTATAATAATAATACGAAAGAAAGGAAGATATTATGAATAACGCAGATATAGAAAAGCGAGTTGTTACTATCTTGAATAAAGTTCGCCCCTATCTACAAAGAGATGGTGGGGATGTTGAATTTGAAAAAGTTGAGGATGGTATAGTTTATATAAAACTTATTGGTGCTTGTGTTGGTTGCGCAAGTATTGATTTAACTTTAAGAGAAGGAATTGAAGCTATATTATTAGAAGAAGTTCCTGGAATTATAGGTGTTGAGAACTTAGAGTAGATGGATAAAGAAAAGTTTGGTAAGCAGTTTTATATGGCATCACTTGTGCTTGCGCTTATTGTATTTATAGGTGTAAGAGTAATTTTACCAAAAGATAAGTTAATTGAAGAAACATATATTAGATATTCAAACCTAATTAATTTTAGTGTGTTTGCACTGATTTTTCCAATTGGTACAATAGTTAGGGAATTTTATTTACTGAACTATATTAAATCTATAATGATAGCTAAGATAATAGTATTTGGTTTAGTCTTAGTTGTTGGTTTAGTGTTATTCTTTGCTTTACCTACGGTTGCTATATCAAATCTAATTTTGTATTTATCATATGGTTCATTAATCTTTATATTAATACCATCTTTTGCGTTTAGAAAATTTGATAATGATAAAATGTAGTGGAGACTTGTCTTCACTTTTTTTTAAAAAATTGGTAATAGAAAATATAGGCCTTACACTTAACAAAGTATCTTATCTATGATATAATTGTAGTAGGTTATTTTAGAGGTGTATAATGATAAAAAAGGGAGAGATAGTTTATGGTAGGATCACCAATATCCTAGGCTATGGGGCCTTTGTTAGTGTTGGTGAATATGATGGACTCGTGCATATTTCTGAGTTCTCGGATAATTATGTAAGAGATATATATGACTATGTCAGAGTGGGGCAGCAAGTCAAACTTAAGGTTTTGGATGTAGATGAAAGAAACAAAAAGTTAAAGCTAAGTTATAAATTCTTAAACAAAACTAGAGGTGTTAAAGGTGAAGTTCCTAAATATAATATTGGTTTTCAAACATTAAGAGATAGTATTGAAGGTTTTATCAATAAGCAAATAAAGGAACATGATGATCTAGAAGATGTAGAGAAGGTTGAAGAATTTCTTGAAAAAAATAAAATATCATAAGGATGTGTTGTATGCTATTATTAAATTATAAAGGTGTTCTTGAGGCTATTTCTCAAGAACAAATTAATAAAATGGAAGAAGAGACTAATGAAGCTCTTTTGAAACTGCTTACCAAAACAGGTGTTGGTAGTGAATATACAGGTTGGGTAGAATATCCATATAGTGTTACAGAAAATGATCTAGGAAGAGTTATTAAAGCTAGTAAAGAGATTAGAAAGCAATCTAAGATTCTTGTAGTTATTGGTGTAGGTGGATCGTATCTAGGTGCTAAGGCTGCACTTACAATGTTGGAAGGAAATCAGTTTAAGGAGCAAGAAAACGAAGTTATATTCGTTGGTAATACTTTCTCATCTAATTATACTTATAATGTTATTGATTATATTAAAGATAAAGATTTTTCTGTAAATGTAATTTCTAAGTCTGGAACAACAACAGAACCAGCAGTTGCATTTAGAATATTTAGAAATCTTTTAAAAGAAAAATATGGTAAAGATTATAATAAACGTATCTTTGTTACTACAACTATCAACAAAGGTGCACTTTATAATCTAGCAGTTGATGAAGGATATGAAATCTTTTCAATCCCAGAAGATATTGGTGGAAGGTATTCAGTTTTAACAACTGTGGGCTTACTTCCAATAGCTTATAAGGGTATAGATATAAGAGCTATAATCGCAGGAGCAAAAGCTTCATTTGATGTTTATACTAAAACTCCTTACTTAGATAATGATGCAATGCTATATGCTGCTATTAGGAATTTAGCTTATAGAAACGGGAAAACTGTTGAGATTTTAGGTCTGTTTGAACCAGGATTACACTATCTTGGAGAGTGGTATAAGCAGCTATTTGGAGAATCTGAAGGTAAAGATGGTAAGGGATTATATCCTACTTTTAATACTTATACGACAGATCTTCATGCTTTAGGTCAATATGTTCAAGATGGTGAAAGATTGTTTTTAGAGACGTTTATTCATGTTGATAGACCAACTAATGATTTAATGGTTCCAAAAGAAGAAAGTGATTTTGATGGAATCAATTATCTTACAAATCTTACATTAAATGAAATTAATAAAAGAGCTAAAATGGGAACAATAAAAGCACATAAAAGTGGTGGCGTTCCAGTAGTTGATATTAGAATGCCTGAGATGACACCTTATTACTTTGGTTATTTAACATTCTTCCTTATGTTAAGTTGTGGAATAAGTGGGTATCTTTTAGGGGTAAATCCATTTGATCAAGAAGGTGTAGAAGCATATAAGAACAATATGTTTGGAATGTTAGGTAGACCTGGTTATGAAAAATATAAACAAGATTAGTTTTGTATTTATATTCTTATTAGTTATTTTTTTAGTGGGCTGCAGTAATGGTAGAAAAAAGTTTGAAGATGATTACCAAATGTTTAAAGGTCAAGAACATGTTTTTGAAAAGGTTAATTATAAGACAGTATATGAAGCCCTAACAAAAGAAGGTAGTTATGTTATTCTTTTTGCTTATGACCCTGATTTATATGAATGTCCATATTGCATGGAAGCAATTCCAATTATAAATGAAGCTGCACTACAAGAGGGAGTTGACAAAATATTATACTTAGATATAAGAACTATGAGAGTAGAAAGAACTTCTGAGTATCTTAGTTTAATTGATTATATAGATGAACAAGTAGATGATTTACAAACTAGAAATGATAATCTTGAATTAATTGTTCCGGATTTATATGTTGTGAAGGATGGAAAAATTTTAGGACATCATATAGCAACTCTAACTGATGATGAAGATAAATTTATTTTAGGGTTAGACAGTGAGCAAAGAGAAGAATTAATATTGATTTATAAAAATTTATTTAAAAATGTAAAGTCTTAAATTTAGTTTTAAGACTTTTTTGGTCTAATTTAATGATTACAATAATAAAAATTATTATGGTGAAGTTATGGAAAGTAAATTAATTAGACTATGTAATTTTGTATTTTTAATTGTAATTGCTCTATCTTCAGTTGCAGCTATTGTTACTACTAATTCAGTTATTGAAAATAAAGTGATTTATATAGATCCTGGTCATGGAGGTCCAGATGGTGGTGCTGTTGGAATTGATGGGATATTTGAAAAGGATATAGTTTTAAGTATCAGTAAAAAGTTAAAAAGGTATTTAAATGAAGCAGGTTATGAAGTCTTAATGATAAGGGATGGAGATTATGATCTTGCAGATGATAATAGTAAAAATAAAAAAAGAGAAGATATCCATAATAGAGTTAAATTAATCAATGATTCAAATTGTTTATTGTATATATCAATTCATGCAAATAAATACTCTAGTCCAAAAATTTATGGATCACAAGTTTTTTATAAACCAAATGATGAATTATCAAAAGTTTTAAGTGAAGAAATACAAGATGCTCTAAAATCCATATTACAAAACACAAAAAGAGATGCAAAATCGATATCTGGTAAATACTTAATAGATCACGCAAAAGTGCCTGGTGCTTTAGTAGAGGTAGGTTTTTTATCAAATCCTAAAGAAGCAGAAGAGCTTGTGAGTGATTATTACCAAGAGCAAATGGCATATGCAATTTATGTAGGCGTTTTATCCTATTTAGAAAAAATAAATAATTAGTGAAATTTTAATTAAAATATGGTATAATAACTAATAATTAGGAGAAAAGAAATTGCATACAGTAATATTTATAAATTCAGAAAAAGAGATGATTAATTTAGGGAAATTAATCGGTGAGCAATTAGAAAAAAATAGTGTTATTACTCTTAGTGGTGATTTAGGGGCGGGTAAAACCACCCTAACTAAGGGGATTGGACAAGCTCTTAATGTGCAATCAATAATCAATTCCCCCACTTTCACAATCCTAAAAATTCATGATGGAATTATTCCTTTATATCATATGGACGTTTATCGAATTGATAAAAATTCAGAGGATGATGATTTAGAGGAATTTTTTGAGATGGATGGTGTTTGTGTTATTGAGTGGGCAGAAAATATTGAATACTTATTACCAAATGAATTCCTGAAAATTGAAATTGAAATAGTTGAGAATGGTTCAAGAAAAGTTAGTATAACTGCAATTGGTGAAAAATACAAAAAAATAATTAAAGGAATAAAACTATGAAAACATTAGTAATGGATACAGCATCTAAATACTTATTTTTTTCATTTATAGAAAATGGACAAGTATTATATGAAGTAATGGATGAAGGCAAAAACAATCATTCTGATAATTTGCTTAAAAAGATTGAATTAGCTTTAATTGAGACAAATTTAAGTTTAAAAGATTTTAAAAGGATAGTTGTTGGAATTGGTCCTGGATCTTATACAGGTTTAAGAGTTAGTGTAACTGTTGCGAAAATGTTAGCTTGGACACTTGGAATTGACTTATATATTGTTAGTAGTTTAAGTATTTTAAGTAGTGGACATTTTGATAATGATGGTATTTATGCCGTAACTATAAGAGCTAAGAAAAATCATGTCTATGGAAAACTTGTAGAAGTAAATGGTGGTATCCAAAAAATACTTATTAATGATATGTTTTCTAGTGATGAAGTATTTTTTGATATGATTAAGAACTATAATTATAAATTAGTAAATGAAGAAAATTATAAAATAAAATATGAAAATATGTTGTTGGAAAAGGTTGATAACTTGCATCAGCTAAATCCAAACTATATCCAAAGAGGAATATGAAATACTTAATTAGACCGTTAGAAGAAAAAGATATAATGGAAATTGTAAAAGGTGAAGAAAAAGCTTTTGGCCAATCGCTAGGATTTGATATGATTTATTCAGATATTAATTTAAATCCATATGCGAATTACTTAGTATTAGAAATAGATAAAAAAGTAAAAGGATACATAGGGCTTTGGATAACTTACGAAGTTGCTGACATAATAAATTTTTATGTTGATGAAGAATATCAAGGCATGGGCTTTGGGAAAATGCTTTTAGAATTTGCAATAAAGTTATGTGAAATGTCTAGAGTTCAGTCTATTAGTTTAGAAGTTAGAGAAACAAATGAAAAAGCGATTAAATTATATGAAAAATATGGATTTGAATTTTCTCACAAGAGAGAAGCATATTATTCAGATAAAACTGATGCGTTTGTATTAATAAAAAAGTTTAGAGGTTAAATAATGTTAGTTTTAGGAGTAGAAACTAGTTGCGATGAAACTAGTGTTGCAGTCGTTAGAGATGGTAAAGAAGTCCTTGCAAATGTTGTTTATACCCAAATAGATATTCATAAAAAATTTGGTGGTGTAGTTCCAGAAGTTGCTAGTCGTCATCATGTTGGGAAAATAACAATTGTTTTTGAAGAAGCACTTAAAGAAGCAAATGTAGAACCTAGTGATATTGATTTAGTAGCTGTAACACATCATCCAGGATTAATTGGATCTTTATTGGTTGGTATAAATGCTGCAAAGGCATTTGCTATGGCACATAATAGTAGATATGTTGATGTAGACCATATAAAGGGCCATATCTATGCTAATTATATTGAAAAAGATTTTGAATTTCCGCTACTTGCTTTAGTAGTTAGTGGAGGACATACAGAACTTGTATTAATGAAAGGCCACTATCAATTTGAAATATTGGGCCAAACATTAGATGATGCTGTTGGTGAAACATATGACAAAGTAGGAAGAGTAATGGGATTAGAGTATCCTGCAGGACCTATTGTTGATAGACTTGCACTGGAAGGTGAAATTACTTACAAACTTCCTTTAGTTTATTTGGATAAACTTGATTATAATTTTTCATTTTCAGGATTAAAAAGTGCAGTTATTAATTTAATTAATACTGCAAACATGAAAAATGAAGAAATCAATATTCCAAATCTTTGTGCATCATTTCAAAATAGCGCTGTAAGAGTTTTGGTAGATAAAACAATAAATGCGGCTAAAGAGTTTGAAGTAAAACAAATAGTTGTTGCTGGCGGGGTAGCGGCTAATAAAGGGTTAAGAAAAGCACTTAAAGATGAAGTAGACAAATTAGAAAATGTTGAACTTAGTTTTCCGAAAATGAAATACTGTACTGATAACGCAGCGATGATTGCAGTAGTTGGATATTTCAAAGATAAATGTCAATCAATTTGAAAACGTTCTTGATTTTAGGGCTAGTTTAGTGTATAATAATTTTAAGTGAAAAAAGAGTATTAAGAATACTTTATATAAATTTTGGAGGAATTATGAAAATCAGAAAGTTATTAATTTTCGTTGTATTTGCTATAGCAATTGTTCTTTCAGGTTGTGGTTCTGGATCTACGCCTGAGAAATTATGGGATAAATATGTAAAGGCAATGAATGCGAAAGATATAGAGGCCGTGGCTGAGGTATATTATCCTAAAGGTTCGTCAGGGTACTTAAGATTTATAGAAGAAAATGTTCCGGAAGATTATTTTGATTTTAATAAAATAGCAACGAAAACATTCAAACCATTAGTAGAAAACGAACGTTATTATAAAGCTGAAATTACAGTTCAAGTTGATGACTTCGAAAATATATTTGATGTATATTTTATTAGAGATGTAAATTCTCCGTGGAGATTTATTAGTGAAGTTGATGCAACTGACTATGATATTACAAAACTTGGGAATAAACCAGATTCAGGATACTTCAATAATATCATCCTAAATGATGGTAGTTTTGATTATAAATATATTTATGGTACAACCCCAGGTGAAGTAAGTGGAAATGATTATGTGAAAATCGTTCATCCTAATAAAAATTCAAAGAGCATCGTTATTCCAGATGAAATCGATGGTGTACCAGTTAAACAAATTGGTGACTTTGCATTTTTTGATTATTTTAGAATATTTACAGTAACTTTCTCAAGAAGTAAGTTAGAAGAAATTGTTCTTCCAAATCAACTAGAGTTAATTGATAGTTATGCATTTTACCAAACTAAAAACTTAAAAGAAATCAATTTACCAAGTACTTTAAAAGAAGTTAAAAACTATGCATTCGCATCTTCTGGCTTAGAAAAATTAACAATAAATGTTGATGATGCAGAAGCATATGCGAAACTAGCATCTAAAACAGGTGTTGACTCGATGACAATTAGAGGTGATAGAGTAGTGTTCTTAGGAGATACTCCTGCTCCTCAATATTCAATTGCTGGTGGTACAAGACCTGCTGTTACTTGGGAAACGAGTGATGAGACAATTGCAACTATAAATCCTGCTGGAAGATTAACTATGCTTAAAGCCGGTGTTATAGAAATCACTGCAAGAGTTGATGATGAGTATTATACAAAGGCAACTGTTGAAATTAAAGAAGCTTCTGAAAAAACTCAAACTTCTACAATCCCTGCAGCTCCGTTTGCTGGATATAAGTTTGATATTAAGAATACATTCTTTGTTGGAGAAGAGTTCACAACTAATATGTCACTTGCAACAAATTGGTCTACAAGTAATGCTAGTGTTGCTAAAGTTGAAGGAAATAAAGTAGTATTTGTTGGAGTTGGTACAGTTAAAATAACTGCAACAGCTCAAGATAATGCTAGTGTAAAAGCAGAAGCTACAGTTACTGTTAAAGCTGCAAACGAAAAATCGGTACAAACTGTTTATAGTTATGAAACATTTAACTTTACAGGTGCAAGAGATATGTTTGTTGGTGACTATATTAAGTTAGTTGCAGAAGGCTTTAATGAAAGTGAAATTGAATGGACTACATCAAATGCTGCAGTTGCGACTGTTGGTAGATATAATGGTGTTGTTACTGGTATAAGTGCAGGATCTGTAGAAATTAGAGGAACTAGAATTGATAACCCTAATATCTCATGTACAGTTACAATTCAAATTAGTGCTCCAGTTAAAGGTGTTTCCTTTGCAGAAAATGCATTAGATAGATTAAATAATATTAAAGAAATATATATTAATTCAATTAATCCATATTCAATCGAAATTAAGGGTACATTAAAATTACCTGCAACTGTTAAGATTTATGTTCCTGCTCAAAATATAGATACTTATAAGAAAGCATGGGCAACATTTGCAAACAATATTTACCCTATGGAGTAAAAATTTTATATTATCTTAAAAATAGTTTAAAGTTAAAGTTATGAAATTTAAAAAACTTTTGGAGTCGAAAATGAAAACAAACACCAAAAGTTTTTTTATTTTTTAGATTTACTTAATCTATAAAAAATTTTAAGTAGACTTAATTTTTGTGAATGCTTTAGGGATTCTACTTAATAGATTATATAATATGAAATCATAACATAGGTTG
>JBAYTA010000010.1:0-31178 GCA_041675865.1 Bacilli bacterium
AAGAAACCTCACAAAACAATATTATATAGTTAAATTATACTATAAATGTTATAAAAAGTCAATAGTTAATATAATTCCATGATAGAAACAAAAAAGGCTGCTGACTTTGTCAACAACCTGAGTCGCAATTTATATTGCGACTTTTATAATGCTTATTTAGTTTTAATATTATTATTTCGCTTTTTATCCTTTGTTTTTAAATATTTTGGTCTGAGTGGAGTTGTGCTTGTATCATACATAAGTGATCTATTGAAATCATAGGAATTAAATGGTGCCCAAGGTGCAAGATAAGGCACACCAAAACTGTTTAGTGAAACAAGTTCAGCTAATATAAATGTCATAACTATTGTAAAACCTAAAAAACCAAATGCTCCAGTAAGAACTAAAAGCAATAACTTTAATAATCTAAAAGAATTTAGTATTGTATAGTCTGGTATGGAAAAGGATGCAATTAATGATGCAGATACTACAATGAGTAGCAAAGGACTAAAAACACCTGCAGAAATAGCTGCAGAACCAATTACGATAGCACCAACAATACCAACAGCTGGACCTATTTGTTTTGGAACTCTTAAAAGTGCTTCTCTGAGTAGCTCCATAATAAATTCTAGTGTTAATGCTCCCATTAGAGCAGAAAATGGTACATTAGATCTCATTTGTGAAAGAAGTATAGCATATTTTATAGGTAGCACATCAGTATGAAAGGATGATATAGCAACGAATAAACTTGAACCTGTAAGAGATAAAATTAGTGCTCCATAGCGTAAAATTCTTGCAAATAGACCAAAGAATTTATTATCATACCTATCATCACATGAGTAAATAAATTCATTAAATACTTTTGGAGCAATAAGTCCAATTCCACTCCCATCAACTAAAACAATAACTTTACCCTCAATAAGTGAATGGAATGCCATATCAGATCTTTCTACAAGACCTAAGTGAGGGAATAATTGATATTTAGAGTTTAAAAGCAACTTTTGGAGTTCACCAGATTCACCAATACCATCAACATCTATACTCTTTATTCTTTGTTGTATTTCTTGTACAACTATATCGTTGGCTATATCTTCAACATATAATACAGCAACTTTAGCTTTTGTCCTTCTCCCTATTTCAAATTGTTTTATTTTTAGGTTTTTGTCTTTAATTCTATATCTAATAAGTGAAAGATTAGTATCTAGGTTTTCTGTAAAACAGTCTTGAGGTCCCCGAACAGTATAGGAAAGTTGTGGTGTAGGAATAGATCTATGTTCAACTTTTTTTAAATTAATAACTATATATTGATCATCATTGGAAAAGAGAATAACAACCATACCTGTTAGAATAAAATCTTCAATCATGCTTGCATCAGTTTCTAGTTTATAATTATCTGTGTAGATAATATTATTTGTTGCAAACTCTGAATTAATTATTTTTTTATCTGAACAATAATCAACAAGAGGTTTTACAATATATTCCATGAGCGCAGAGCGATCTGTTAACTGTGAGATATAGAAGATTTCAATTGATTCATTTTTTGATTTAATGGAGCGTTGAATATAGTCATTGCTTTTAGTTTTCAAATAATCTATTGTCTTTTTAAAATCTAGTTTCAAAGTGAACACCTTCTTTATTTAGTTTTATCATCAGTGTAATTCATTCCCCATTTAGATTTTAACTCTACTTTCATTTCAATGTTTGAACTTATATTTTTAAATTCATTATTCCAATTCAATTCTTTGAATTTATTTGGATATTTTATACGAAAAAATTCATTGAATTGTAAATAGTCACAAGCAAAATCGTTTTGAGCTTTTGTTATTGCATTATTAATATGATCGTTTAGGATTGTTGTAAGGATGTTTGTTACTTCTTTTTCTATATTTTCATCAAAATTATAGGGAGTTTTTTTATCTCCATACATTAATTCGGCCCTAAATTTCATAATGATATTATAAATTATTTTCCCCTCATTATAGACAGGTTTTATAATTCTCTTTTTAACTAAAACCTCTATTGTAAAGTTAATATCATTATATGGGACTATAAAGATAAATTTAGGTTTATCCGCTCGTAACAACATCGTCCCGATGGATTCATCTGCTGGAAGAAAACCAATAACTTTTGAATCATTTATAACTGAATAGCCCACCATACTAATTTTCTCATCTTCTAAACCTATACAAGGTAGTAAAATTCCAGTATAGGAACAAGAGATATTTTCAAGTAAGAGTATAGTTGACTTTTTAACAGTTTTTCCTAATTCATCTAAGGTCTTAACTATTCCATCTATAATAAGACCAACTGAAATATTATTTTTGTGGGCATTTTCAAATAACTTTTCAGGATTTTCCTCCGTAATTACAGTAATACCTTTTTTTCTATATGTTTCATCAACTCTAAATCTATATAAATATTCTACAAAATATTTTTGAGCAAAATCTTTAGTAAAGATTAAGGCCCATACTCCACTTAAATAAAGATGCTTATCTAGTTTAGTTTCAAGATTATCTCTAACTTCAGGTAATGTTTTTCCCTTTCCCTTTACTACAATATACTTTGAACCACCAGATTCATTTGCATCACTATTACCTGATTCAATGTTAGCTATTTCTAAATAAAATAAAATTTCGTCATTGTTAATATCAAAGGCAATTGTGGTTATAATAAGTTTTTCATTAATATCTCTTGCATCCCAGCATCCTGATAGTAGAAATAAACTAAAAATTGCGATTAAGACTAGGAAAAATTTTTTAAAGCATCCCATTATCAGACTCTCCATTCTCTAGATTATTTATATTTATCTTTTTTAATTTAGATATAATAAGTAAAGATAGTGGTATTACCATACTTGATAGGATTACAAGATAAGGTGCGAAACTTTCATAAGCTGAATTTAAATCTTTTATATTTAAGCCAATGATAGATAAGATATAAAATATTATTCCTATAATTATTGCAAGAATATACTTTTTAACATTAGAAAATAGTTTACTTGCAATCTCTAAAATTACTGCATATATAATGATCTTTCCAGAAAACAAACTCATTAGCCCAAATGTTAAGTAGAAGATGTCTGTTCTTTCTATAACAGGAAGTTCGACTATCTTTATTGCCTCTATAAATGCATCTTTATATGCAATTGTATTATTTATTCCGATTATCATTATTGTGCTTTCAACAATCAAAACATAAAATAATCCAATGAATAAAACTGTTAAAAAAGCAACCTTGGAAACCTTTTTATTTTTTGAAGTAAATGGTATTGCAAAAAGAACAGCTAAGCCCGTGAAAGGTGTAAAAAGATCTTTAAAAGTTTTCATATATTCTCTTGTTTCTGATTTATTAAAAAACGGCATAATATTATAACTTATTCCTTGGAGTAGCATAGCAGTACAAAGAATAATTGTTACTATAAGAAATAAAACACCAATAATTTCAAACATCCTAGCAATATTTGTGATTCCTTTGTTTGCAACATAGCCAAAAAGAGTTATGGAAAGAAAAAGAATTACTGGAGGAGGGGTTTTAGGAAGAAAGTGTGCTGTAATTACGCCTGCTAGTTTAAGTTTTAAATATACACCTATTATAATGAAAAATAGAAGATAGAATAAAATTATAAATTTAGAGAATGTTTTGCCGACAATTTCTTGACTATAATCAAATAATACTTTGTTTTGAAATGTATAATTAAGTTTTGTAATAACAATTGATAGAAGTCCAAATATTAAAGCTGTAATAATAATAATTAACCAACTACTCCTTCCAGCGGTTTTAGCCATTGTATGTGGTAAATCAATTGAAGTATAAGTAGAAAGAGTAAGGAATATTATAAAAAAGATTTGTCTATTTGTAACAATATTTTTCAAGTTTTATCTCCTTTATTTAAATTTATTAGTTTATTATTTGATTTTCCCAATATTTTATACAGTTTTTGGTATTTTAGATAATGTTTAAATTACTTTTAGTTTAATAATTATGTTATAATATGGAAACATAATAGTATAATTTAATTAAATAGAAAGGAGAATTGAATGATAACATTTAATGATATTAAAAATAATAAAGAAATAAGATCTTATATTGAAAAAGCAGATGAAGCATTATTAGCATTAGGTTATACAGAACATTCATTTGCTCATGTTACAAAGACGGCAAAGATCTCAAAGGAGATTTTAGAAACCTTAGGTTATGATAAAAGGACTGCAGAACTTGCACAGATTGCAGGTTATATGCATGATATTGGGAATGTAATTAATAGAGCAGATCATGCTCAAAGTGGAGCTATTATGGCATTTAGAATTTTAGATAAACTTGGTATGGATGTTGATGAGATTGCGACTGTAATCTCTGCGATTGGAAACCATGATGAAGCTACAGCGTTTCCTGTTAATGCAGTTGCTGCTGCTTTAATTTTAGCTGATAAGTCTGATGTTAGAAGATCAAGAGTAAGGAATAGAGATATTGCAACTTTTGATATTCATGATAGAGTAAATTATTCTGTATTATCTTCAAAACTTGAAATCGATAAGGATAACAAGTATTTGATTGTGAAATTAAAGATAGATACTGAATTATTTACAATAATGGAGTACTTTGAAATATTTTTAGGGAGAATGTTGCTTTGTAGAAGAGCTTCTGAATATCTAAAACTAAGATTTAAATTAGTAATTAACGATGTTGAATTAGTCTAATAAAACAACTATATTATAAATAATGCAGATGTAAATATTATATGATATAATTAATTTCATAAAGAAGAAAAAGTTATATCTAAATATCAGTCCTCTTGATGCTTTAATATTCTTTAAAAAATTCTACTTATGGAAGTGGAATTATATTTAATGATTTTATGAAGAAATACTTCAAATGAAGCATTATTTATATTTTTTATCCACTTGCCACTTAATAAGTTTGGTAAGTTTTTATTTTATGGAGGAGACTATGAAAAAAAATATTTGGATTTATGCATTACTAGGAATATTAGTAATTATGGTCATAAGTGTAATTGTTGGCTATAATTCATTAGTAGATAGTGATGAAGGTGTTGATAAAGCTCAAAGTGAGGTTGTAAACCGTCTCAATCAACGTCAAGATTTAATGGGTCAATTAATTCCGACTGTAGAAGGTTTGCAAGAGCATGCTGAAGCAATATATGATAAAATTGTTGAAGCTAGAAAAGCGTATGCTGACAGTGTAGATGCTGGTGATGTTGAAGGAATGATTGAAGCTGATACTTTACAAGTTGAAGCTATTACTCAATTACTAATTGTAATAGAGGATAATCCTAATATTCATGCTACAAGTGCATTTTTAGGATTAATGGATAATATTAGTGCTATGGAATCAGCACTTGCTCAAGCAAGAAGAGATTACAATACTAGTGTAGGTAATTACAATACTTCTGTTAGGAAGTTTCCTAAAGTTTTATATGCTTCATTATTTGGGTTTGAAAGTGAAAAACCTTATTGGAAGATGAATAATGGTGCCGATGAGATACCACAAATTGATTTTTCAAACTAATCAATATAATAAAATAATTGTTTTTATTTTATTTTCTATATTAATTCTTTTTAGTGGATGTACTAAAAACGAATACCCAGACCCAACAAATGAATTTTATGTAAATGATTATGCACGTGCATTTCACCCTATTACTAGGTCTGAAATAGTTTTTGAAGGAGAAAGACTATATGAGGAGACAAAAGATATTGAAGTGATTGGTGGTGCACAAATAGTTTTCGCTACATTTATTGTAGATGACGTAAATGAAGTAAGTGAATATAATAGAACTGATATTCTAAGGCAATGGGGAATTGGGAAGAATGATATGGGAATATTAGTTTTAATGTTTTTTAGTGAAAGTGTAAGAGATGGGATAGAATATATTTATCTTGAAGAGACACAAATCGAAGTTGGATTTAGGATGGAACAATATTTGCCTGCTGCAAAACTTGGGCAAATTTTAGATAATACAATTTATAGTGATACATATTCTGATTTAGACATGAAGGTTGGCTATTTATTTTACGAGTTAATTAAAGTTGTATATGAGGAAGTTTATGTTGAGTACTATTCATTATTTAGTTATGATATGGATGACTTTGAATATGCTCTTGATAACTATGTGCCTATTGATGATACACCTGATTTAACTTTAATCGCTTGGATCTTAATATTGTTAACTGGACCTGATAAATGGTATGTGATTGTACCTGTTATATTTATTTTAATAGGTGGGGGAATAGGAATTAGAAGAAACCGCGGTGGTGGTGGAAGCAGCGGAGGTTATGGGATTTTTAGAAGGAGATAATATATGAAATATGAAGCAAATACTTTAGAAGAATACTTGGATCTAATACCAAAAGATAGAAAAGATGCAATAATTAAATTAAAGAATACAATAAGTGATAACTTACCAGTTGGATTTAGTGAAAAATATAGTGATTCTTTTATTCAGTTTGTTGTACCCTTAGAAATATATCCTGATGGATATCATTGTACAAAAGATGAACCATTACCTTTTATAGCAATTGCATCGCAAAAACATTTTATTGCGCTTTATCATATGGGGGTATATGCTTTTGATGATATTTTAAACTGGTTTGTACAAGAGTATCCAAAACATTCAAAAACTAAATTAGATATGGGTAAAAGTTGTATAAGATTTAAGAAAGTTGATCAAATTCCATATGAGTTAATTGCAGAGTTAACTAAGAAGATAACCCTCAATATGTGGATTGAGAAATATGAAAAACATTTAAAGAGAAAGTAACCCGATTGGGTTATTTTTTTAGTATAAATGTATAAATATATTAATATTTTAAATACTAATATTAAATAAGAAGTATAATTTAAATTAAAAAGATGTCAATTAATAGCATTTGTATTTTAAATAGATAAAAAATCTATAGTTTTTGTATATACGATGCTTGCATTACATTTTTTATTATGCTATAATTTGGTAGAAGTCAAATTGATAAATAATCTATATTTATCTTTCCTGATTATTTACAAACGCATAACTTCAATACATAGGAGGAAATATTAATGAAAAAGTTCTTATCCATTTTCGCATTTATGATTATGGCGTTTTTACTTGTTGCTTGTGGTGGCGATGAGAAAGAATGGAAAATTGTTATGATTACAGATGTTGGTACAATTACTGATAAATCATTCAATCAAGGCACTTATGAAGGTGTAGAAAAGTTTGCAAAAGAATTCGAAATCGATTATTCTTACTACAGACCTAGTGATTCAACACAAAAAGATTACGAAGAAGCAATAGATTTAGTTGTTGCTGATGGAGCTAACATAATTGTAACTCCAGGTTTCTTGTTTGAAACTGCAATTTACACTTCTCAAACAAAATACCCTAATGTACGTTTTATTTTAATTGACGGCGAACCACACGACGGAAGTTATAATTATAAAACTGAAAGTAACACTGTAAATATTTTATTCCAAGAAGAACAATCTGGATTCTTAGCTGGTTATGCTGCAGTAGCAGATGGTTATACTAATATTGGATTTATGGGTGGAATGGCTGTTCCTGCTGTTAAAAAGTTTGGTATTGGATACATTGCTGGAGCATATTATGCTGCAAATGAATTAGAAAAAGAATTTACATTTGATGCTAACAGATATGAATACTTAGGTAACTTTGATAACGATCCTGCTCATACAACTAGAGCTGCTGGTTGGTATGATGCTGGTGTTGAAGTTATATTTGCTGCAGCTGGTGGAGCTGGAAATGCTGTTATGGCTGCTGCTGAACAAAAAGAGAAAAAAGTTATTGGTGTTGATATTGACCAATCAAGTGAATCAAACACAGTTATTTCATCTGCAATGAAAGAATTAGGTATAGCTGTTTACCAAGAGCTTGATGCATTAATTAATCAAGATAAGTTCAATGGTGGAAAGACTATAGTTAAAGGTGCAGAACAAGATTCTATTGGTTTACCTGGTGGTTCATCATTCAAGTTCACTACATTTAATAAAACACAATATGATGCAGTTTACAAATTACTAAAAGATAAAACAGTTGTTGTTCCTCAAACAATGGCACAATTAACAACATTCTTAAAGGATCATGCTGGTGACCCAAGCGCCGCTGCTTTAGTTGCTAAGACTGAACCTGCGACTTAAAAAAGATACTAGTAGAGGGTTACTTAATAACCCTCTATTTTTATTAGGAAGGAGTTTCAATATGAGCGAATATGCAATAGAAATGTTAAACATTACCAAAACATTTGGAACATTAGTTGCTAATGATAATATTACTTTGCAACTTAAAAAAGGAGAAATCCATGCAATTCTTGGTGAAAATGGTGCTGGTAAATCTACTTTAATGTCCATTTTGTTTGGCCTTTATTCTGCAGATTCAGGCTTAATTAAAATTAATGGTGAAGAAGTAAAAATTGATAATCCTAATGATGCTAATAGATATGGTATTGGTATGGTTCATCAACATTTTAAATTAATCGAAGTATTTTCTGTCTTGGAAAATATTATTTTGGGTAGAGAATCTACAAGAAATGGTTTCTTAGATAAAAAAACAGCTCGAGAAAAAATAGAACAAATTTGTATTAAGTATGATTTGAATGTAGATCTTGATGCGTTAGTAAAGAATATAACCGTAGGCCAACAACAAAGGGTTGAAATTATAAAAATGCTTTATCGTGAATCAGATATTATGATATTTGATGAGCCAACTGCTGTATTAACTCCTCAAGAAATTGAAGGTCTTATGCAAGTAATTAGAGATTTTTCGAAAGAAGGAAAATCCATAATAATTATTACTCATAAACTGAATGAAATCAAAATGATTGCAGATCGTTGTACTGTACTAAGAAAAGGAAAATACATAGATACAATTGATGTTGCAACTACTAGTATAGATAAAATGGCTGAGTTAATGGTTGGCCATAAAGTTAGCTTCCAAGTAGAAAAAGAAGAAGCTAAACCAAGAGAAGTTATTTTTGAAGCAAATAATTTAAGTCTATTCAGTAAAAGTTCTACAAAGAAAATTATAAATGATATTAATTTTAATGTTAGAGCTGGTGAAATTGTTTGTATAGCTGGAATTGATGGAAATGGTCAATCAGAGTTAATCCATATTATTACAGGTTTAAAAAATGCTGATGAAGGTGAACTAAAACTAAATAATATTAATATCACAAATTCCACTATCAGAGAAAGATTTAATTGTGGTTTAGCTCATATCCCTGAAGATAGACATAAACATGGTTTGATTCTTGATTATACATTAGAAGAAAACTTGATTTCTAATACTTTTTATAAAGAAGATTTTCAAAAAAGAGGTTTGCTGAAATTCAAAGAAATTAGAGATTATGCAAATAAATTAATCGATAAATATGATATTAGATCTAGTAGAGGTCCAACTTCAATAGCAAGAGAAATGAGTGGTGGAAATCAACAAAAAGCAATTATTGCTAGAGAAACTAATAGGACACATGATTTTCTAGTTGCATCTCAACCTACTCGTGGTCTTGATGTTGGAGCAATTGAATATGTACATAAAACTCTTATTAATGAAAGAGACAAAGGTAATGGTATTTTAGTTGTTTCCTATGAATTAGATGAAGTAATGGATTTAGCAGATCGTATTTTAGTAATGTTTGAAGGTCAAATAGTAGCTGAACTTAATCCGAAGACAACAAATATAAATGAAATTGGATTATATATGTCAGGTTCTAAGAAACAGGAGTTAGATGCAGTATGAAAGAAAAAATAATTAATGCATTAAAAATCGCCTATACAAAAAGTAAAAACTGGATAATTGAATTTTCTAAAAAAACTTGGAAAAGCATTAAAGACTTTCCATCTACTAAATCTGGTCAATCTTTTCAAAATTCTTTAATTGCGATAGGTGTTGGTCTTTTAGTTGGATTTTTAGTAATGTTTATAACCAAACCAGCAAGATCAATTGATGGTTTTGGTAGATTACTTTCTGGTGGATTTTCACTAGGATTACAAAGTGTAGGTACATTTCTTCAAGATTCAACTCCAATTATTATGACAGGGCTAGCCTTTGCCTTTGCATCAAAAACTGGGTTATTTAATATTGGTGGAAGCGGTCAATTTATGATTGGTGGAGTTGCTGCTTTATATGTTGCGAATTTAGTTACTTTACCTGCAGGAATTCATTTCATTGCTTGTGTTCTTGCTGCTGTTATTGCTGGAGCAATCTGGGCAAGTATTGCAGGACTACTAAAAGCATTTTTCAATGTTAGTGAAGTTATATCTACAATTATGCTTAACTACATTGGAATGTACTTAATGGTAATTTTGGTTTTAAATCCTGCTGTTTATGATGAAAATATCACAGCAATAAATTTATTACATCCTACTGCAAATACTCCACATTGGGGTTTGAATAAGATTTTTACTGGTTCAAACTTAGATATAGGAATTATTATAGTAATCTTAATGGCTATTTTAATTTGGTTTGTCTTAAATAAAACTACACTTGGTTATCAATTAAAAGCTGTAGGTTATAGTAATACAGGTAGTCAAGCGGCTGGAATACCTTATAAAAGAAATGTAGTTACTGCTATGTCGATTTCAGGTGCACTAGCTGGTCTTGGTGCAGCACTTGCTTATTTACCTACAAAACCGGTTTATATGAGGCCGATAACTAGTCTTGTAAGTTATGGTTTTGATGGAATGAGTGTTGCTTTACTTGCAAATAATAATCCTATTGGAATAATTTTTTCTGGGATATTTGTAAGTTATATTAAAACAGCTGCTAAACCAATGCAACTTGCTGGTTATGATAAAGAAATTGGAAATATAGTTATTGCAGTTATTATATATATGGCAGCATTTTCAAGTTTCTTTGGAATGTTAATTAAAAAAAGAAAAGAAAAAAAGAAACTTCTTAGTAAATTAGAAACAACTGAGGAGGTAGTAAATGAATAATTTTATTAATTTCTCAAATTTAGTTATATTAACTTTAATACCTTTAATGGTAGTTTCTATTGGTGCAATGATCTCTGAAAGAGGTGGTGTAACAAACATTGCACTTGAAGGTATAATGATATTTTCTGCGGCAATTGGAATTATTGTAGTAAATGCACTTGAAGGATCTATGAGCAATACTCCTCAATTATTATTCTTAGTTGGTACTTTAGTTGCTGTTATTACAGGAATTGCTTTTAGTGCACTACATGCATTTGCTTCAATTAACTTAAATGCGGATCAAATTATTAGTGCAACAGCTCTTAATATATTTGCACCTGCTAGTGTATTGTTTCTTACTATGACCCTTAATTTAGGAGAAAAACTTGGTTCTGATATTTTACCAGTAAACTCTAGTTTATTTAGAATAAGAGAAGTTCCTTTCTTATCTCAGATACCTATTATTGGGCCAATATTCTTTAAAAATGTTTATCTTAGTCTTTATATCGGAATATTAGTACTAGTAGCATCTTATTTTGTTTTATATAAAACAAAACTAGGCTTAAGAATAAGATCATGTGGAGAAAATCCTCATGCAAGTGATGCAGCTGGGATTAATGTTTATAAAACTAGATACATTGGAGTTCTTACAAGTGGAGCACTTGCTGGGATGGGTGGTTTCTTCTTGATTTCTAATATTTATAATAATTATCACGCATCAGTTGCAGGATTTGGTTTCCTTGCTATGGCTGTTATGATTTTTGGAAATTGGAGACCATTTAGAATATTCTTTGCAGCTATATTCTTCTCAATCTTAAGAGTTCTTGCAAATGCTATATCTTATGTTCCTTTCTTGGAAGATTTAGAGTTAAGTATTTATGTCTACAATATGTTGCCTTTTATCTCTACACTAGTAGTTTTAGTGCTGTCATCAAAATCGAGTGCAGCTCCAAAATCTATTGGGCAACCATTTTATAAAGGAAACAGATAATATAAATAGGCAGGATGATTGCCTATTTTTCTTTTATAAAATTGTTATTAATGGTATTATAATGATAATAATATATAAATGGAGTAAGAAATGAAAAGATTAGTCAAATTATTAATTTTTATATCAATTATTATTTTTATTATATTTTTCTTTTATTATCAAAATAATAAAATTGTAGTATCTAATTATGAATATGATAATATATCAGTTCCTAAAGAGTTTAATGGTTTCAAAATCTTACATATATCAGACTTGCATAATAAAAAGTTTAGATCTGAAAATAAACAATTATTAAATTTAATTAGGAATCAAGAACCAGATATAATTGTTATAACAGGAGATCTAGTCGATAGGAGAAAATATAACTTAGAGAACGCAATTGATTTTATTGAAAATATTAAGGGAATCGCACCAATTTATTATGTAAGCGGAAATCATGAAGCTTGGTCAAATAAGTATAATGAAGTAAAAGAAGAACTACTTTTACAAGGTGTTGTTGTTTTAGACAATGAAAAGTTAACTATTACAAAGAATAATTCTAAGATTGATATCATTGGGTTAAAAGATCCAGGATTTTTACCTGATGAAGATTATACAACTATTGAAATTGATAAAATCTTAGAAGAATTAAGCAATAGTAGCAATTTTAAAATTTTACTATCTCATAGACCTGAACTTTTTGATGTATATTCTAATAAACAAATTGATATAATCTTTACAGGGCATGCTCATGGTGGACAATTTAGAATCCCTTTAATTGGTGCAATTTTTGCTCCTGATCAAGGATTTTTTCCTAAGTATACTGCAGGATATTATACTAATAATTTTTCTACAATGTTTATTAGTCGAGGACTTGGTAATAGTGTTATCCCTATTAGACTCTTTAACCGACCAGAAATTATACTAGTAAATTTAAAGAGTGATGTTTAAATATTTCTTTAAAGTATATCGTTTGACTGATTAGTTTTTCTTACATATAATAATAGTAAATTGGAGGAAATATAAAATATGAATAATATAATAAAAAACAGTAGTAGACTGTTTATTGGTGAGGATATCCCAACTGAATATTTAAGTGATGTTTATGTAAAGGATGTGAAAAGACCATATGCAGTTGCTCTACCTACAAAAAAATCCGAAGTTGTTGAAATTGTAAAATATGCAAATGAACACAACAAAGTAATTATTGCAAGAGGAGCTTCTACTGGAGTTGCAGGTTCTCAAATTCCTATTATTGGTGGAGAAATTATTATTGATTTCAGCAAAATGACTAAAATTATTAATTTCGATCATGAAACTTTAACATTAACTGTAGAGCCTGGTGTTTTACTTCAAGATATCCAAAAAGCAGTTGAAGGATTCGGATACTTTTATCCACCAGATCCAGGTTCAAAACATTCCACAATCGGAGGGAATATTGCAACTAATGCTGGAGGTATGAGAGCTGTTAAATATGGTACAACTAGAGATTATGTAAAAGCGGTTGAAGTAGTTTTACCTAATGGCGAAGTTACTATTTTAGGAAGTCTAAATGTGAAACATAGTTCTGGTTATGATTTAACCGATTTGTTTGTTGGAAGTGAAGGTACACTAGGCTTGATCACTGAAGTAAAACTAAAAGTTATTCCTATGCCGCAATATTCAAAATCACTTATTTTAGCTTTTAATGATGTAGTAGAAGCTACGGATATTGTATTAGATATCTTAAAGAATGGTTATGAACCTACAGCACTTGAGATGTTTGAAAAGGATACTATCGAATATAGTGAAAAACTTCTTAACCTTAAATTCCAAAGTCAAGTAGGTCATGCATATATTTTATTAACAATTGATGGAAATGATGAAGAAGCAATTAATAATAAATTCAAAAAATTAGAAGAGCAATACAAAGATCAAGTATTAGAAATTGTGTTCTTGAATGACGAAGAAGAAGAAATAGCTTGGAAACTAAGAGATCATATTTTATATGCTCTTATGGAACTTTCAGTATTTGAAATGCTTGATGAAGTAGTACCTATAAATAAATTTGGAGAAATGATTCGTTATACAAAATCTTTACAAGAAAAACATGGAATAAAAGTATTTAACTTTGGTCATGCAGGAGATGGAAATGTTCATACTATCCTAATGAAGGAAAACTATAGTGATGAAGAATGGGCAGTTAAGAGAAAAGCTTTATTAAATGACCTATATGATGAAGTATATAGATTAGGTGGTTTAGCATCTGCAGAACATGGTATTGGGGTAATGAAAAAAGAATACTTCTTAAAGTTAACAGATCCAATAAAAGTTAACTTAATGAAAGTTATAAAAAATGCAATAGATCCTAAAAATCTATTTAATCCGCATAAAATATTTTAATTTATACATTAAATACATAAGATTTTTCTTATGTATTTTTATTTACTTATAAAAAAATTGTAAATATAAATGAGTTATGATAGAATATTTATGTAGTGTTCTAGATATCAATTCAATCCGTTAAAATTTACAAAAGGAGAATATTTATGAAAGTATTAGGGATTGGTGGAGTATTTTTTAAAACAAAGAATATGAAAAAGATGATTGAGTGGTATGACAGGATATTGGATGTAAACCTAGAAGCATGGAATGGAACAGCATTTATACCGACTGAAAACAATATGACAATATTTTCTCTTTTTGAAGAAAAAACTGATTATTTTCCTCGGGGTCAAAAATTTATGTTGAATTTTCAAATTAGCAGCATGAAAGAGTTTTTGGAGATTGTTAGAAACGAAAGAGTTAAAATATTAAGAGAATTGGACGAAAATGAATATGGTAGATTCATTTGGGTCGAGGACCCTGATGGTAATTGGGTAGAAATTTGGGAAAGACAATAAAGTGATAATGGTATTTATTTACCATTATTTTGTTTAGTATAGGTAAAAATATATTTATTTTTATATTAAATTTCATAATTTTATGCTATAATAATAATGTGTAAAATAATGTATTATGAGGTTTGTATGAAGCGTACAGTTGGAGTTATTATTTTATTATTTTTAAGTTTTTTCTTTATTGGATGTGGTAGAGATGATTCCCACATTTCAAATGATATATTTGCTTTATATGAGAAAGAACTAGAAGATAATGGTTATACAGTAAATAAACTAGCTGATGCAACTACAAATATTACTGGCTGGTTTGAAATTACAGATGAGGATGTTGTTAGTATTCATAGAGTAATAGGTGAAAGAGGTGTATTATATTTATTCCTTTTTCCAACAAAAAAGTCTGCTAATAAATGGTATGATAAAATTACCGCACATACAGAAGATACTGATTATTCTGTTTATCTAGATGGACATTATGTTTTAACAACCAATGATGAAGAATTAAATGATCTTATTTTTAGTATAAACAATTAATTTTGAAAGGAGTATTTATGGATATTTTATTTTTTACAATTCCTAAACACAAAGTAATTTATGCTTTTGATGATTTAAACGTAAAAGAGGTTTATGACCTTATGGAAGAAAATCACTTTACTGCAATACCTGTTGTGAGTAGAGAAGGTAAGTATGTAGGAACTATTACAGAAGGTGATATTCTAAGATTTATTATGAATAATGATTTCACAAGAAGTAAAGCTGAGGTTTCGAAGATTTCTGAAGTTCATAGACTTAGAGATTTAGAGCCAATAATAGAAGATGCAAAAATTCCTGATCTAATATTAAAGGCAACAAATCAAAACTTTGTACCGATTGTTGATGATGAGGGAACTTTTGTTGGAATAGTTACTCGTAAAGAAATTTTAAATTATTTCTTTGAACATAACTTTATAGTACTATAAAGAGACTTTTTATAAGTCTTTTTTTATTGAGTTTTTTGTAGAATTATGGTATACTCTAATAGCGAATATTAATAGAAAAGAGAAGATGTATGAAATTAAAAGTATTAATTATAGCATTTATTTCTTTATTTCTTTTTAGTTGTAATATTGAAGATATAAATAAAGATATTAATGTTTTTGAAAAAGAGTTAATTGTCTATAGTGATGATGATGCTCAAGATAGAGTTACAAAAAATTTTACTTTAGTATTAGATGTAGAAGGTATTAAAGTAAATTGGAGTAGTTCTGATACTTCAGTTATCCAAATTATTGGTGGAGATGCTATTGTTACAAGAAAAAATAGCAATCAATTAATTACGCTGACTGCGAGTTATGATTATAATGAAAATGAAGTAAGAAGTAAAAAATTTCCAATTATAGTCATTGGCAGAAATGAAAGTGATGATCAAGATACAACACCTCCAACAATAACAGGCAGAGAAAGTGTAGAACTTAAAAAAGGTAGTTCAGTAAACCTGCTTAGTTTAGTTGAAGTGCAAGATAACAAAGATACAGAGGTTTCTGTAAAGATTAAAGAAAGTAATCTTGATATAAATACTTTAGGGTCATATACTGTTGTTTTTGAAGCTGAAGATTCTGCAGGGAATAAAGCTCAGTTTACAATAACAGTAAATGTTGTGGAAGATGTTGTTGAAGATATTCTTGCTCCAACAATTCATGGAGCAACAGATATGGAAATTACAGTAGGAAGCACAATTGATTTACTTGCATTTGTTTATGCAATTGATGATGTTGATGATGATGTTGCTGTAACTATAAAATCAAGCGATCTCGATGTAAACCAAGTAGGAGACTACACAGTCGTTTATCAAGCTGAAGATTCTGCAGGAAATAAAGCTACATTAGAAATAACTATTAAAGTAGTAGCTGTTGAAACTAAAGCAACTTACACTGAAGATTTTTCAAAACTTCCTGTATCTGGATCTACTTATACAAAAGGATCATTTGTTGGAAATCATAATATTACCTGGACTTATACGGGAATTAGAGGAGATCAAAAATTAGATGATAAAGCTCTAACTTTTGGTGGAAGTACAGATGATTATTCTAGTATTAAAGCTACACTTAGTGGAGGGATTTCACTTTTTAGAGCTGAGCTTCAAAAAGGCTTTACAAATACAAATCTAAGAAGAATAGCTTTAATTATTAATGATGATATTGTTGAAGAATTTACACTTGATAGTGAAAGCACAGCAGTGCAAATATTTGAAGTTGAATTGGATGTATTTGGTGAATATACAATTGAGATTGCTCAAGTAGATACAAGTTCAAGTAGAGCACAAATTGTTATTGATAATATTGTTATTGTAAACAATCCAAAGAGTACTCTACCACTTGAACAACAAAACTTAAATAGGGATTTTGAGCAATTAAATATCCAAATTTCTTTCATTGAAGCAGGAAAAATTAGCTTGCCAAATTTAGGTGCTTTTAGTAGTCTTATAACTTGGAAATACAATAATTTAGCAGATCCAAATAATTCTTATATTGATTTAACAACTTTAGCAGTTACATTACCAAGTCAAGGAATTGTGGAAGTAAAGCTTGATGCTATATTAGTAAATGGTGCATTTACAAGTACAAAAACCTTTACAATTAAAGTTGGTGAAGGCGATCCTGTTGAAATAGAATCTGTATTTAATGTAGTTGATGAACAAAAAGTTAAGATTAAAGGTGTTGTTTCCTCAGTATTTGAAACAAGCACAGGTAAGAGATTCTTCATTCAAGACGAATCGAAAGGTATATTAGTTTACTTATCAAATAGTTATAATGTTGAAGTTGGTGATGAAGTTGAACTTATTGCTCAAAAATTAACTGCAAATAATGTAGTATATCTAGCAAATATCTCTAAACTAACAAAAATTTCTGATAAGACTGCAAATATTATTGAATTAACTAACCAAAGTTTAGATACTTTAGAAGGAAAATTAGTTAACTTAAATGCTTTATTAAAGTTTACTTATGGAAATGTAAATAAGTTTATATTAGTAAATGAATATAATGAATTTGATATTTATATTGATGAATCATTAAATAATAGTGCTAGCATAAAATCTTTAATAAATGGTAAGAGTGCTGGACTAGAAGTAGACTTATTTGGAATTGTTTATAAAGAAGGCGGAAAATTAAGTATTTATGTAACAGCATCAAGTGATGTTGAAGTTGCAAGTAACTTGAATTTAACAAGAATTGATAATTTAATTCATGGATATATTAATTTCCCTAAAAATAATGATGAAGTAAGTAAAAACTTAAATTTAATTACTGAAGATGAAGTATTTATTGATTTAAGAGTTGAATGGAATTCATCAAATACAAATGTATTAAGTAATCAAGGTGTTATTTATCAAACTGATGTTGATGTAAATGTTGTGTTAACTTATAAAATATATGTAGACAATATTTTAATCTCAACTCATAGTGTTACAATAATTGTTTTAGAAAAAACTTCGTTCTCAGGCTATTATGCTTCTATTGAAGGTCTAACTGGAAGTGCTCTAAAAGATGAACTAAAGAGCATAATTTCAAAAATGAAAAGTATTGGATATTCATCCACATCATTTATTATAGAAGATTCAGATATTGATTTAACTAAGTCGAATCAACTATTATTAATCTACACTAGAACAAATGTGAAAAATGTTTGGGATGGTGCAAGTTCATGGAATAAAGAACACATTTGGCCACAATCTAAATTAGGTGGTGCTTCAAAGAGTGATATCCATAATCTAAGAGCAGCTAATCCAGGAGTAAATAGTAGTAGAGGTAATCATGCATTTGTTGAAGGATCAGGAAGTTATGGTAAAAAATCTGGTGGCTGGTATCCTGGTGATGATGATAAAGGTGATGTTGCTAGAATCGTCCTTTATATGAATGTAAGATGGGGTCTAACAATCAATAGTAGCATTGGTAATCTTGATATGTTCTTAAGATGGCATATTGAAGATCCAGTAGATGATTTTGAAATCCATCGAAATCAAGTAATCTATGAAGCACAAAATAACCGTAATCCATTTATTGATCATCCAGAACTTGTGGAAATGATTTATGGAAAAGCTAAATTATTAAGTGTTGAAGTAGAAGAACCAACTGAAAGTTATTATCTTGATTTCACATCAATTCATGATGTTGATTTATTAAATAGAAGAGTTGTATTCTTTTAAATAAAAGAAACTGGCTTCATTCCAAAAGAAAGAAGCCAGTTTTTTATTTATCTAAATTAGAAGCCCCACCAGAACCAACGATTACATACGCAGAAGCAGCAACATCTACATGGAAAAAAGAATGGATCGAAAAAGAACATAATATCCCCCCTTTCTACATTATTATATGAAAAGGGTATTTTTTTGTATAAGTTAGATGTCTATAAATGCTAAAAATATGTTTCTAACAAATTATAATGACTTAATTGTAAGCCTAAGTTAATATATGTATTTATTGCTATTGTATTATTTTTATCTGCATATAATCTTATTCCGCAAGAATTAAGATCTTTTGCTAGATTGAATATGTAATTAAACAAATTTTTAAATACTTTTTGATTACGATTGTTCTTGTGTACATAAACAGATTGAATCCACCAAAAGTTACTATTTCTCCAGTCGCTCCACTCATATGTTATTAAAACTTGGCCAATAACAACATCATCAATTACATATATATAATATGTACCCTTAGAAGAATCAGTAAGTACATTTTTCACACCTTCTCTTACGGTTTCTTCATTTAAATCAAGATATTCAGTTTCTTTTGCAAGTAATATATTGTATTTCACAATAACATCTAAATTATCTAAAGTAGCTATTTTAATCATTTAGTTCACCTCTTTATTATTATAAATCAAAACAAGTTATTTATTAAGTATTTATTTCAAAAAAAGTCAATAATATAGTATAATAATATATAATGGAGGATTAAAATGAAAATATTTATAGAAGAAAAGAAATTCAAGGAAGAAAATCTAAAAAGAATTGTAAATGAATTCAAAAATGTAGAAATAACGACTAATTTAGAAAAAAGTTTTGATGCGGAGGTTATTGTTGTAGAACCAAGTTTTGTGAAGGAAGAAAATATTTCTAAATTTAAAAACTTAAAGTTTATTCAATCTATTAGAGCTGGATTTGATACAGTTAATTTTAATATTATAAATGAAAGAAATATTGTTTTTTCAAATGCTAGGGATATTTACAGTTTAAGTATTGCTGAAGATGTTATTGGAAAGATATTAATTTTAAATAGAAATGCTAAACAGTTTATTAAAGATATGGAAAACAAAGAATGGAAACCAAATTTTAATGCACCAGAAATATATAAATCAACTGTTGGTATTATAGGTACAGGAAGTATAGCAAAGGAAATTGCAAAAAGAATTAAAGCTTTTGATACTACTGTATTAGGATATAGAAGAAGCTTTATACAAGAAGAATATTTTGATAAGATTTATGCTGGTGATGCAGGTTTAGATGAAGTATTAAAATTAAGCGATTATGTTATTTTAACTGTTCCTTTAAATGAAGGAACAAGAGGAATGATTAATAAAGAAAAACTTAATTTAATGAAAAATGATGCATTGCTTGTAAATATCGCTCGTGGTGAAGTTGTTGTCCAAGAGGATTTAATTACGGCTTTAGAAGAAAAATCGATTAGAGGGGCAGCATTAGATGTATTTACTCCAGAACCATTACCAAAGGATAGTCCTTTATGGTCAATGGAGAATGTTTTTATGACACCACATTGTTCTGCAGCAAGTTATCATATAAATAGTAGATTAACTGATCTAATAATTGAAAATTTAAGAAGATATTTAAATAAAGAAGAATTATTACATAAAGTTAATTGATTTTACTTAAATAAAAGGGAGTGTTTAGTAAATGCAAAAATATTATAAATCAAAACTTGTTTTATATACTAATATTGTAATTAGTGTAATATTACTAACTGGTAGTATTCTTTGTTTCACTAGAGTTAATGAAACTGTATTACATTTAGGTATAGATTTATATTTGATTTTTGGATTTGTATTTATAGTTTTTGCAGCTCCATTTATCGGAAGTTTAATTAGATATTTACTTATGCCAAAAGTTATTCTAACAATTTATAAAGATGAATTTATTATCCATAGAAGAAAAAAAGATATTCGAATTCATTCTAGAAAATTAGTCGGCACATCTAAACTTCATTCGTTTAACTTAATTTATGGAGTGGATATTGGAACATTAAAAATATTACTTAAAGATAATGAAAGACCAATTTATATACGCTTTATTGATGATTTAGATAAAGCCTATCAAACACTTAATGTTTTAATATTGCGATATTTTGAATATTTTAATAAAAATAATTAATCTAGCATTCATTTGCTAGATTTTTATTTATAAAAAATAAATTAGGTCTTTAATAAAATATTATATTTTGATATAATTATTTATAGATATAAGGAGGGTTATTTTGAAAATAGGAATTAGTGCAGATTGTAGTTCGGGTTTAGAATATTTTCCTAAGGATCATACCGTCCAAATTACAAGAACTACAATTAATTTTCAAGAAGAAGTTTTAATTGATGGCATAGATATCACAGCTGATGAGTTTTATGAAAAGTTAAGCAATACAGATATTGTACCTACAACATCTGCCCCTACTATGGGAGAAATATTAAAAACAATCCAATATTATAAAGATAAAGGTTATACAGATGTTATTCATTTTCCTATCTCTTATAATTTAAGTACTTATGGAGAAAATTTAAAAGCTACAGTCTCTGATTTAATTGAAGGTATAAATTTTCATGTCTTTTCTACAAGATCAGCTACAAATATTCAAGGATATGTTGCTTATTATGGAGAGATTCTAGCAAAAAAAGGCTATGATGTAGAAACAATATTTAGAGAATGTGATAAATTACGAAATAATATTAAAGCATATTTTGTAGTAGATGATTTAAAATACTTAGTAAAAAATGGTAGACTTAGTGCTACTGCAGGTTTTATTGGTAGTCTTGTTAGAGTTAAACCTATTTTAACATTATCTGATCAAGGTAAAATTGAACCATTCGAAAAAGTAAGGACTCATGCAAAAGCAATTAACAGAATGTTAGAAATTATTGATAATGAAAGTAAAAATCATAAAAATGTTATTTATGTGGTTTTACATACTAAAAGATTAGATGATGCATTAGAAATCGCTGAAAAAATTAAGAGCACACAAAAAAATGCAAAAAGAGTTGAAGTAGCTACAATTACACCAACAGTTGGAGCACATATAGGATGTGGTGTTCTTGGGATTGGTAGAATTGTGGTTGATGATTTAATCGAAGAAATTTAGGCCTTTTTGGCCTTTTTAAGTTTTAAAGTATATAAAAACTAAAAATATCTTTAACTGTTAAAATTTGATTGATTATGTTATAATATGTATTGTTATAAATACTAAATATGTAATTGAAGGATAAAAATGGACGGAATTTTGTTAATTAATAAAGAAAAAGGTATAACTTCGCATTCTGCAATTTCTAAAGTGAAGCGTATATTAAACCTTAAAAAAATAGGGCATGCTGGGACACTCGATCCACTAGCTACTGGTTTATTGGTAGTTATGGTTAATGGTGCTACTAAGTTGTCAAACTATCTTATGGCAGCAAAAAAAGAGTATCTTGCAGAAATAATTATAGGTGTTAGTACCGATACCCTAGATTCTGAAGGAAAAATATTAGAAATAAAAAAAGTTGAATCTAGTTTGGATATTGATGGTACTTTAAAATCGTTCTTAGGAAAGGGTACACAAATACCTCCTATGTATTCTGCAATAAAACAAGATGGAAAAAAACTATACCAGCTTGCAAGAAGTGGTATTGAAGTAGAAAGAAAAAGCAGAGAAATAGAAATTGAAGAAATTACAAGAGTAAGTGAAATTTCTAATGAGGATGGTTTACTTAGTTTTTCCTTTCGTGTAGTAGCATCTAAAGGAACATATATAAGAACTCTTTGTGAAGATATAGGTAAGAGACTAGGATATCCCGCTCATATGAGTAATTTAATAAGAACAAAGATTGGTAGTTTAGATATAATAAATTCTTATACAATTGCTGAAATTGAAAATGGTAATTTTAAGTATATTTCAATGGAAGATGCAATGGCAGAGTATCCAAGAATAGATGTTGATGATAAGTTATATAAACTTATTATTAATGGGGCTAAATTAGAAAACGATATGGTAAATTCAGATCAGGAACTTATTGTATTTACATATCTTGGAAAATTAATTGGAATATATAGAAATATTGATGGAAAGTTTAGGGCTGAAAGAGTATGGAATTAATACATTTTGATATAAAGAAGAAATATGAATTAGGACCAATTGCTATTGCACTTGGAGAATTTGATGGCCTTCATTTAGCTCATCAAGAATTAATTAAAAAAGCAATTAACTATAGCAAAGAAAATAATATGAAATCTGCAGTTTTTTCTTTTTTTCCTCACCCTGATTTTGTATTAAATAAAAGATCTAACCGTGGTTATATAACACCAATAAAAGTTAAGGCAGAAAAATTAGAAAGTTTAGGTGTGGATTATTTTGTATTAATCCCCTTTACGATTGAATTTGCTGCATTAAGTCCAATATCTTTTATTAATGATTATTTGAAAGTATTTGATATTAGAAAAATAGTTGTAGGTTTTGATTATAAATTTGGACATAGAGGTAGCGGAAATGCTAATCTATTAAGTGAACATTTTAATGTTGAGGTTGTTGAAAAAATTGAATTAGATCATCAAAAAATTGGGTCAAATGAAATTAGAGAATTTCTATTAGCTGGAAAGATGCAATCAGTATATAACATGCTAGGTAGATATTATAATATAACGGGTAAAGTTACTACTGGTAATCAAGTTGGTAGAAAGTTAGGGATCAGAACTGCTAATATTGAGATAGATGAACATTATCAAGTTTTACGTAAAGGTGTTTATGCTGTTAGAGTAAACTTTAATGACAAAGTATATAATGGAGTATGTAATATAGGTCATAATCCTACAATTAATTATGTAAGTATTCCAAGATTAGAAGTTCACATTTTAGATTTTGATCAAGAAATATACGATAGAGAAATAAGCGTTGATTTTGTTTATTTTTTAAGAGATGAAGAAAAGTTTGCATCAGTTGAAGAAATGATTATACAAATTAATCAAGATATTATTAATACAAAAGAGATTTTGGAGAAAAATAAATGAAGATAGCAATAATAGGTGCTATGGATGAAGAAATTAGTTTTCTTTTAAAAAATATAGAAAATTATAAAACAACAAATCATTATAAATACACATTTTATGAGGGACAAATATTTGATAAAGATGTTGTAGTTGTGAAATGTGGAATTGGAAAAGTTGCATCGGGTTTACTTGTATCTGCTTTAATTAATTATTACAAAAATATTGATTTAATAATTAATGTTGGGGTAAGCGGAGGTATTAGTGATAAGATAAATATCGGTGATGTTGTAGTTGCAAGTAGTCTAAAATATGCGGATGTTGATGTTACAATCTTTAATTATGATTTTGGGACTATTCCTAATGGACCTAAAAATTTTGTTCCAAAAATTGAAATTTTAAATAATTTAGATTTAAAACAAGTCTATAAATTAGGGATGATAATATCAGGAGATCAATTTTATCATAATAAAAATCAAGTTGATAACTTAATTGAATCATATTTTAAAAATGATAATGTATTATGTATTGACATGGAATCTGCTGCACTTGCTCATTCGTGCTGGTTTTATGAAGTTGATTACTTAGCTATTAGGGCAATAAGTGATGTTATTGGTAGTGATTTTCAAGATGAGGAGTACAATAAAAATTTAAATTTAGCTTGTAGGAAATCAAATTTATTCTTGCTTGAAATATTAGAGAAAATTTAAAAATTAAATAATATTATTAATTTACATTTATTAGTAAATGTGTTATAATATATAAGACCTTAAACTCTGATTAACGAATCTCCAACGTTTATCTGGGTCTTAGGCATAAATAATTATAGGAGGAAAAAAATATGTCATGTATTTCTAAAGAAGAAAAAGCAAAATTAGTTGCTCAATTTGGTAAATCTGAAGGAGATTCAGGTTCAGTTGAAGTACAAATTGCTATTTTAACAGCAGAAATTAACCGTTTAAATGATCACTTAAAGACTCATTCGCATGATTATCATTCTGCAAGAGGGTTATTAAAGAAAGTTGGTCATCGTCGTAACTTATTAAACTACTTGAGAAAGAAAGATTTAGAAAGTTATCGTAATTTAATCGCTGCATTGAAATTAAGAAAGTAAAGGGTATTAACATACCCTTTTTGAAAAAGAATAAGGAGTATAATAATAAATGAACGAAAAGAAAGTATTTGAATATGTGCAAGGGAAACGCAAATTCGTTGTAGAAGTAGGAGAGTTAGCTAAACAAGCTAATGGAGCTGTCCTTGTACGATTTGATGATACTGCAGTTTTAACAGCTGCTGTATTTAGTAAAAAAACTTCAACTGCTGATTTCTTTCCATTAACAGTTTTATATCAAGAAAAATTGTATGCTGCTGGTAAAATCCCTGGTGGATTCTTAAAGCGTGAAGGTAGACCAAGTGAACATGAAACACTTACATCTAGATTAATTGATAGACCAATTCGACCTTTATTTGCAGAAGGTTTCCGTAATGAAGTCCAAGTTATTAATACTGTATTAAGTGCTAATCCAGACAATTCATCACAAATGGCTGCAATGTTAGGGTCGTCTTTAGCATTAGTTGTTTCTGATATTCCATTTAATGGACCTATTGGTGGAGTTATAGTTGGAAGAGTTAATGGTGAATTCATACTTAACCCTACAGTTGCAGAATTAGAATCATCTGATATTAATCTAATTGTTGCAGGTACTAAAGATGCTATTAATATGGTGGAAGCTAGTGCAAAAGAAGTAAGTGAAGAAGATATGTTACAAGCTTTAATGTTTGGTCATGCTGAAATTAAGAGATTGATTGCATTCCAAGAAGAAATTAGAGCTGCTGTTGGTAAAGAAAAAGTTGAAGTGGAACTACATAGTGTTCCAGCTGATATAGATAAATTAGTTAGAGATATGGCAGAAAAGGATTTACTTGCTGCTATCGTTATTAAAGAAAAATTAGAACGTTATGGAAAGATCGATGAAATAAATGAAAGAGTAGTCGAAGAATTAACGGCTAAATATAAAAACGACGAAGATGCTGAACAAAAAATTAAATTTGTAAAAGAAGTATTAGAAAAAATAGTAGCTGATGAAGTAAGACGTTTAATTACTCATGATCACATTCGACCTGATGGAAGAGGTACTGCAGAAATTAGACCGTTATCTTCAAGAGTAGATATTTTAGAAAGAACTCATGGATCAGCATTATTTACAAGAGGACAAACCCAATCTTTATGTGTTACTACACTTGGTGCATTAGGTGAATATCAAATTATTGACGGCCTAGGAGTAGAAGAAGGCAAAAGATTTATGTTCCATTATAACTTCCCACAATATTCAGTTGGGGAAACTGGAAGATATGGTTCTCCTGGACGTAGAGAAATTGGGCATGGTGCATTAGGAGAGAAAGCTTTACTACAAGTTATTCCTGATGAAGAAACATTCCCATATACAATAAGAGTTGTTAGTGAAATTTTAGAATCAAATGGTTCATCTTCACAAGCAAGTATTTGTGCCGGAACAATGGCATTAATGGCTGCAGGTGTTCCTATCAAAGCTCCGGTTGCAGGTATAGCAATGGGTCTTGTAAGTGATCAAGATAAATATACAATTCTAACAGATATTCAAGGTATGGAAGACCATTTTGGAGATATGGACTTTAAAGTTGCTGGAACTGCTAGTGGTATTACAGCTTTACAAATGGATATCAAAATTGAAGGAATTACTGAAGAAATTTTACGTAAATCGCTTGAACAAGCTCGCATTGGTAGACTTCATATTTTAGAACATATGTTACAAACAATTCCTACTTATAGAGATGAAGTAAGTGAATATGCACCTAAAGTTGTAAGCTTCATGATAGATCCTGATAAGATTCGTGATGTTATTGGAACAGGTGGAAAAGTAATTACTGAAATTATCAACCAAACAAACAATGTTAAAATTGATATTGAACAAGATGGTAGAGTAACTATTATGCATACAGATAAAGTGTGGATTAATAAAGCTCGTGAAATGGTTGAAAATATTGTACGTGTTCCTGAAGTAGGGCAAATGTTTGCTGGTAAAGTAAGTAGAATTGAAAAATTTGGTGCATTTGTAGAATTATGGCCTGGTGTTGAAGGACTATTACATATTTCTAAGATGTCAAACGAAAAAGTTGGCAAAGTTGAAGATGTAATGCAATTAGGTGATGAAATTCTTGTAAAAGTAATTGGTATTGATGATAAAGGTAGAGTTGATCTAGCTGCAAACGGATATGATGAAACTGCAAAAAAACAAAACCAAGAAAAGAAAAAAGAATTTAGAAATAATAATTCTAGAAGAGAATATCGTCCAAATCATTCAAGAACAAATGATAAACCTGAAGTGAAAACTGAAGAACAAACTGATAATAAAGAATAAACAACTTCTCTAACGAGAGGTTTTTATATTTATAACTTGAATAAAATCACATTTTAGTGTATAATATATATGTATTCGGGTAATCGAGCGAACTTATTCGTTAGGAAAGTCCTTGCTAGCACATGCTGAGATGCTGTAGTGTTTATGCCTATATAATTAATAAAATAGGACACTTGGGAAAGTGATGGCAGAAATGACACCTGTAAAATGGTTAGTTTCTCTAAGGTGCCACAGTGACGAACTTTTTGGAAACAAAAAGGGTGAAACGGGTAAACCCCATAAGCTAGAAACCCAAATTTTGGTAGGGGAATCTTAATTTTGGAAATGAACAAAATTAAGGCTATCATTGATAGAGATAAATGATTACCGCTTTTTTATAAAAGTACAGAACAAGGCTTATAGAATACAATCCATTTTCATATGATGAGTATCATATGATTTTTTTCTAGAAGGAGGAATATCTAATGTTTCATGATTCGAAATATGTAATAAGTGCAGTTAGAAAAGATCAGTTTCCAAATACAAATAATTATCCTGAATTTGTTTTTTTAGGTAGATCTAATGTAGGAAAAAGTTCAATTATAAATGCACTTACAAATAGGAAGAATCTAGCAAGAACTTCCTCTAAACCAGGAAAAACAATTGCCTTAAACTTCTATAATATTGATGAAAAATTTTATTTTGTAGATGTTCCAGGATATGGATATGCAAGTAGAAGTTTTGATATAAGAGAAAGTTTTGGTGGTTATATAGAAGAATACTTATATAATAATCAAAATTTAAAAATTGCATTTTTATTAGTTGATACTAAAGTTGGTCCAACTAAAGATGATATTTTAATGTATGATTATTTAAAATATCTTAACTTGAATATAAAAATAATTGCAACAAAATTTGATAAAGTTGGGACTACTAAGTTGTTATCACATAAAAAGATTATAAAAGAAAAGTTAAATATTAATAATAATGATATTTTTATGACTTCTACCCTAGAAAAAAAGGGTATTCAAGAAATTATAGATTTAATAAAAGAATATGAAATTTAAAAAAGACCATAAGAGTGGTATGTGAACTGATACTCTTATGGTCGTTTTATTTTGGTTCTATAGCCACAATGTTTGCATAATTCTTCTATCGCTTGTCTTCTTGTAAATCCATCATAGATATCTTTTGCTCTTTGACTGTTTATTATGTCTTTAAAGGAGGTTAATTTTATATTACCGAGATTGATTATCCCTTCCCCGTCTAAACAACAAGGAACTACTGTCCCATCAACTAAAATCCCCAAGTGTGTTCTTAAACCATAACAAAAGCCAGTAACACCTAAATTAGAAGCTTCTAAATCTGGCCACTGGAATTCATGGTCTTGATTTAAATAAATATTATTAGCTAATTTTATACTATTATTGGGATTAACTTTTTCTTCAATTTTAAATGGGAGTGAAAATGCATTTTCAAGAATTTTTACAATTACTTTATTTTTATTATTTAATTTATTTAGTTCATTTTCTAATGTAAGATTCCATAATCTAAGATTTACATATATACCATTGTTACTTACATCTTTAGAAAAATTAATTATACTTTCTAGTAATTCATAGTTATCTGGATTAATACTATGTAGAGAAAAATTTATTTGTCTTAAACCAGGTTTATTAATAAGAATATTTTTTACTTTGTTTATAAGGGTTCCATTAGTTGTTATATTTACTTTAAATCCTTTATTTTCTGCAATAATTAAAAATTCTTCTAAATTAGGATGTAATAATGGTTCACCTTTAATATGAAGATAAATATAATTTGTATAATCTTTTATTTCATCTAAGATATGACTAAATGTTTGTAAATCCATGAATTCTTTTTCTCTATTAGTTTTAGGACAAAATTCACATTTTAAATTGCATATATTAGTTATTTCTATATATATCTTTTTAAATTTTCTCATTTAGCTTCTCCATTTATACATAATACTATTTTACTATAAATTAGCTTATTTTGCTATTACTTAATGAAATATTATAAGCCGATTGGATATGTTCTAAAATTATGCTAAACTTCATAAAATTTATATATATGGAGGTTATTATGGAACTAAAGATTTGTTGTGATGCTTCGGTAAAATTAGAAAAAATGTCTAATGTTATGGAAGTGGAGTGTAATGTAGGTGATTATAAAGTAGATGGAGATACATTAACTGGGGATATAATTATTAGAGGAGATTATATACAAGATGTTATAGAAGAACATCATGAGTTTAGTGAGATTGTTCCATTTACTATCGTATTTAATGAAAAGGATTATGTTTTGGAAGGAATAACAATCCAGGATTTCACATGTCAAGAAATAATTAATCAAGGTATTGAATGTAATTTTAATATTTTAGTAAATTATATTCCTGGTGTTCCTAAAGAGGAAGAAGAAATAGATGATATTGAGGAAATTGAAGTTGAAACAGAAGAAAATATAATTGAAGTTAGTGATGAAGATATCAAAAATGAAATTGACAAAAAATATGATAATTTATTAAATGAGATATTGGAGGCTAGAGCTGATCAGAATTTTTTAGAAAAAAAGGAAAACATAAAAGTTAGATCCAATGAAGTTAGTAGTGATTGTAGAGGTTTATTAAAACAAATGCCTGATAACTTTATAAGTTATAGAGTATATTATACTAATAAAGAAAGTGATATTGAAGAAATAGCTAAAAAAGAAAAGATAAGCATTGATAAAGTTTATAAAGATAATAAAAACAATGACTTTGTAAGTAAGAAGAGAATTATTGTAAAATGAATAGACAATTATTTGCAAGTTTAAGAGATATATATGATATTAAAATTAATGCTTATAAACCCATTACTTCAAATGCTTATAAACTTGTATGTGATAATGGAAGCAATTATTTTATAAAAAAAAGTAATCTCTATGTGCAACAAAAGTATCAATTTTTGTATGATCAGGGATTACAAAATATCTTATACCCAATTAAAAATAAAAAGGGGAGATTTCTTACTGCAAATAATGATTATAGTTTTTATATCTCAAATTTTATTAATGATTTCGCAGTTATAGATGAAGTTAAGGCAGTTAATATGGCTGATGAATTAGCAAATATTCATTTTAATACTTATTATAAAAAACAATTATCAGTTGATTCTTCAAGAAAAAAGATGGAGGAAATATTTGAATATTTGCAGTATAAATTTAAAATGTTAGAAGCGTTTGTTAGAACTGTAGAAGCAAGACCTTTTGATGAATATAGTATAATTATCTTAAAAAATTATCGATATATATTAGATGCGAAAAAAATAATTACACCTATACATAGGAGATTAGTTAGTGAAATTAAAAATAAAAAAAGTGTTAATTTCTCATTTATTCATAATAATCCTAAGTTAAATCATTTAATAACATCTGCAGGGCATAGATACCTAATAAGCCTAGAAAGGTCAAAAATGGGTCTTTCATCTTTAGATCTTGCAAAATATTATATAGAATGTGAAGATTTAAATTTAGATTTAAAAGTTATTATAAATAATTATTTTAATAAATATGAAGATGATTTTTACCAAGAGTATTTTTACTTTCTTGTTATCTTATTCTATTTAAAAGGTTTAGTAGTTATTGACAAAGATTATATTACAGCTCAAAATTTCTTGTATATAAGTGATGCATTTAAAAAATTCATTTCAGATTTTAATTTGCAGGATAGAAGCTAGCATGCTTTTATCTTTTTTTGTTCTAAAATTAGTTAGAATCAATTATTAATTAAGTGTACATAATATCTTTATAACAATTGCTTTTTTCTTCTAATATAT
>JBAYTA010000011.1:0-30644 GCA_041675865.1 Bacilli bacterium
AGGATTTAAAGAAGAAGAAGTTAAAGAAGTTGCTAGACTAATAGATAAAACTTTAAGAAACTATAAAGATAAAGAAGCATTAAAAGAAATTCAAAAAGAAGTTATAAATCTAACAAATCGTTTCCCAATATATGCTAATCATTAACATAAATAAAAATGATTAACTTAAAAACCTATTTTTGGATCTTTAGATAATCCGTTTATCTATAAAGGATATTATTATGATTTTGAAACTTCAATGTATTATTGTAATTCTAGGTATTATGTTCCTGAATGGTGTAGATGGTTAAATGCTGGCGATATTAGTTGTTTAGATAAAAAAGTATTAATGTTTAAAAGAGCTCTCCAAATTTGGAGAGCTTTATAATACAACAAAAAGAGTTAATAAAGTAAGTGAGAGAGTTACTAATCCAACTAAAATAATTTTTTTAATATAACCAAAGAAAGTTAAGTTAATATTTTTTGTATGTAAAATTCTAGTCCACATCAAACCAGCAAGAGCACCAACTGGGCTTAAAAGGACACCAAGGTTGCTACCAATTATACTTGCATATGTTGCTTTAAGAATATTAGTATCTGCTATATTTTCTAGAATAATAGAAAACAGCATACTCATTGGTTGGTTATTAATTAAATTACTAGTTATGAAACTTAGGATTCCAAAGTTTATGATTGTGTTTTTTCCAGAAACTAATTGAACTATATTTGCTATATAACCACCTTGTTTTATTCCTTCTACAAGAACAAACATTCCTAATATAAAAGGGATGAAATTCCAAGGGGCTTTTTTATATGTATTTATTATTGGAACCCAACTTTTCTTGTAAAACAGATTATAAATAATAATTATTATTGATAAAAGAAGTGCCATGAAAAGTGAGATTAACCACATTTGGATTTGAATAAAATTTGAGATAGCTAGTAAGATTATTGTTGCTATGATGAAACCACAACCTAGGAATATTTGGAATCTATTCTTTAATAAAGGACTCTCACTAACAGGGGTAAGTTCTTCTTTTAAGGTCTTTCTAAAAATTAAATACACCATTAACAATCCACTTAATCCTGCTACGACTCCCGGTGCCCACATTACTTTAAGATAATCTAAAAAGTTTATATCTTGATTTAGTGCAAGATATATGTTTGTTGGATTTCCAATAATTAAGATAATGCTCCAAGTATTAGCGGCAGTTAAAATTCCAAATAGATATGGAAGAGGATTAATCTTTGCTGATCTTGTGAAATAAATAATTAAAGGTGTGAATGTTAAGATAATTACATCATTAGATGTGAAAATTGTTAGAATTGATACCAATAGGTAAATAGTGAAAAATAGTTTTATTTGGCTTGTTTTTACTTTACTGATCAAAAACAATGCTAGATATTTAAAGAAGCCTACTTCATCTAAAAATATAGACAAGATTGTTGTAGATATAAACAAAGTTATTAGTTTAAGAGGATTCATTCCTCCTTTTTTTATTAATGATTTAAATAGTAAGGAATGATCAACGGAAGAGGTAAATATCATTAGACATGCAAATAGTAAAATGATTATCCAATATGTTTCTAGTTTAAATTTTTTAAATTTAATTACTGGAAAAAACAATAGAGAAGCCATCATTAAAATGATGGCAAAAAGAAATAAGGCAAAGCCCATATATACTCCTATAATATAAACAAAATTAGATATATTATATCAAATTTTTCTCAATATACAATAATGAAAATGCTTAATTTTTTTCAAAAAAAAGCTAGTTTATCTAGCTTTCTAAGATTATGTTTAAACCAAGTTTTTGAAGTTTCTCTATAGGATATTCATAACCTCTAAGTAATGTTTCTATATTGTCTATTTGGGTAATTCCTTTATTTAATGTTGCACCAAGGATTAATGCTGCTGCACCTCTTAGGTCGTATGCTGTAAGTTTTGCGGAATGAAGATTTGGTGTGCCTGTTATTTGAATTTCATTATCTACAATCTCAATATTCGCACCCATTTTTTTAAGTTCATTTATATGTGAGAAACGATTTGAAAAAATAGTTTCTTTTATAATAGATGTTCCCTCTATTGTCAGCATTAGGGCGCTAAGCGGTTGGCCAAGATCTGTAGGAAATCCGGGATATGGTTTAGTGATTACTTTGAAAGGCTTTAATTGTTCTTCTCGCTTAATAAATATTTCATTTTCATATATTTTGACTGTGCAACCAATTTCTTCTAAGAGATTTGTTAGAGAGATAAGGAATGTAGGATTAATATTTTTAACTCTAACTCCATTACCATTGCTCATCGCACCTAAAATCAAATACGTACCAGCCTCAATTCTATCACTTATGATTGTATAGTCTGTTGAATGTAGTCTCTTCACACCTGTTATTTTAATAATGGGTGTACCTAGCCCTTCCACAATTGCTCCCATTGAAACTAAGAAATTACCTACATCTACAATTTCTGGCTCAATTGCAGCGTTATTTATTATTGTAATACCACTAGCTTTAACTGCTGCTAACATAGTATTTATTGTAGCACCTACTGATGGAAATTCTAAATCTATACTTGTTCCTTTTAGTTTTGTAGCTTTTAAATATACTTCTTCATCATTTAATAGTAGTTTTGCTCCAAGTTTTTGAAAATTATCAAGATGATAATTTATTGGCCTACTACCAAGGTTACATCCTCCAGAATTATTAATCTTAACTTTTTTAATTTTGCCTAGTAATGCTCCCATAAAATAATAGGATCCTCTTAACCTTTTCACAAGCTCACTTTGAACATTATAGGATACTCTTTTTTTTGCTTTTATTATCAGTATATTATTATCGAAATGGATAATATATCCCATCTCTTTCATTATAGAAATTAGAGTGGCTACATCATCTATGTTAGGGATATTACGAATAATAACATCTTCATCAGCAAGAATAGCTGCAGGGATAATTGCAACAGCACTGTTTTTTGCTCCACTAATGTGGACAGTGCCTTCTAATTTTCTTTTTCCTCTAATTTTTACTTTCATTATTTCACCTCATATGACACTAAAGTTTATGAAAATTAACTCTAATATATGCAATAAGTAAATTTATCTTTCATTTAAGCAAAAAAAATGGTATTATATTACTGTATAAAAGGTGAATAAAATGATTGATTTAAAAACAAAAGCTTTAGAATTACATTTAGGTGGAAAATTGGAAGTGGCGTCTAAAATTAGACTTGAGAACAAAGATGACTTATCTTTAGCTTACACACCAGGAGTTGCTTATCCTTGTCTTGAAATAGCAAAAGATAAAGAATTGGCTTATAAGTACACATCAAAACAAAATACTATTGCAGTTATCACGGATGGAACAGCTGTCCTTGGTTTAGGAGATATTGGACCAGAAGCTGCAATGCCAGTTATGGAAGGAAAATGTCTACTGTTTAAAAAATTTGCAAATGTAGATGCAATTCCTATTTGTTTAGATACTAAGAATACTGACGACTTGGTACACACAATCAAAAATCTAGCTCCTTCCTTTGGGGGGATTAATTTAGAGGATATTTCATTTCCTCGTTGTGTAGAAGTAGAAGAAAGATTAATTGAACTTTTAGATATCCCTGTATTCCACGATGACCAAAAGGGAACAGCAATAGTAACTACTGCTGCTCTAATAAATGCTTGTAGACTAGTTAATAAACCTTTTAATCAATTAACAGTTGCAATGTCTGGGTTTGGTTCTGCGGGTAGTAGTATTGCGAAATTACTTAAAAAAATTGGTGTTAAAACTATTTATGCAACTAATACTAAAGGGATTATAAGCAAATCTAAACAATATGATAAAAGCGTAGTTAAGATGCTTGAAAACAAGCAAATTGATTCATATGATATTAAAGACCAAGATAATTTAGCACAGATAGTTAAAGGGGCTGATGTGTTTATTGGTGTTAGTATAGCAGACGTTCTTACAAAAGAAATGGTAAATACAATGGCAGACAAACCAATCGTGTTTGCATTAGCTAATCCGAATCCTGAAATAAAATATTTAGAAGCAAAAGAATCAAAAGCGTATATTATCGCAACAGGAAGAAGTGACTATCCAAATCAAATCAACAATGTTCTAGCATTCCCTGGAATCTTTAGAGGGGTTTTAGATGCTAAATATAAAAAAATTACAGATGATATGTGTGTTGCTGCAAGTTATGCAATAGCAGAATTAATTAAGGATGAAATTAATCCTGAATATATTATTCCATCTGTATTTGATGAAAGAGTAGCTGTTGCTGTAAGAGATGCAATTATAAAAACTGGAGAGTAATATGAGATATAGATTAGAAAAAGATACATATGGTGAAATGAGGGTTCCTTTAGAAGCTTATTTTGGTGCGGGTGCTCAACATTCTAAAGATCTTTTTCAAATTACAAAACATGGTTTAATTAGACAAATGATAAAAGCTTTCGCTGCAATAAAGAAGTCAGCAGCAAAAGCTAATAATGATTGTGGTAATATCAATGCAGATGTTGAAAATGCAATCTCCCTAGCATGTGATGAAATAACAAATGGTAGATTACATGGCCAGTTTGTTACTGATTTAGTCCAAGGTGGGTCTGGGATTGCAATGAACTATAATGCAAATGAAGTTATTGCAAATAGAGCTAATGAATTAATGGGTGGAGAAAAAGGTAAATATGATTTAGTCCATCCCGAAAACCATGTAAATTTAAATCAAGATAGCATAAATGTTGTTTTGATGGCAAGTAAGTTTTCAACTGCAAGGTTGACAAAAAAGCTTCTTACAGAATGTAAGAAACTCCTTACTGCAATAAATGATAAAGTAAATGAGTATGAATTAGAAAAGCATGCATATTCATTTGGTCAAGAAATATTAACTCTTGCCAATAACTTAGAAAGAGATATTAAAAGGGTTAGTGCAACACTTGCTGGTCTTCTAGAAGTTAATGTTACCATTCCAAATATAATTGGCGAAAATGATGTTTTCACAAAAAAATATATAAAATATTTATCCCAGTTTATTGGTGAAAATATTAAACAAATAAAAAACCCAATCGTCTTTGAACGTAGCCTAGATGATATTGGGCAAACATCTGCTAGCTTAAAATCAATGATGAGCAATATAGCAAAAGGTGCAGGAGACTTACTATTACTTCATAATAAAGAAAGAATCAACTTAGATAATGATGCAATCATGACGGTTGAAGTTGTAAAACAAATTTCTTTTTATGTTATGGGGAATGATCTAACTATTCAAAGATCAGTAGAATCAGGAGAGCTAGATAAAAACATTTATATTCCAATTATTTTTGCTTGTTTATTTGAAATGATTAACCTAACTAGAAGAGTCATTAGATCATATAGAGAAAGGGTTATTGAAAACCTTAAGATTTAAGCTTGCTTTTGAATATATATATATTAAAATTGAGTTTTATATATCTTGTTGAATAAAAACGATTCACTTAAAGAATCGTTTTTTTGTATAGAACGACCATTTTTAGCACAATAATATAATTATCTAGGAGGAATAGATTATGTACAAAAATAAAAAAAATAATAAAAATGAAAAGGACAATGTAAAGGATAATGCTACCCAAGAACCAAGAAACAATGGTTGGGAATTAAAAGACAATATAAATCTTGAATTTGGTAATGAGTTCTTTGAAGAAGAAAATAAAAATAAGAATCAAAGAAATCACAATAATGATAATCGAAGTCATAGTAATTTCAAACACACAGAAGATTCTAATCCAAAGAATAAATAAAAAAATTGCGGTTTTAATCGCAATTTTTTTATAATACAAACTTCATCATTACCATTGCATCATAATAGTCTTTACAAGAGTAAGATACAGTAAAATCATCTTTTAGTGTACATCCAGGGAAAAAAGAAGAACTGTATGCATCAGCATGATATTTAAAGTTTATCTCAATATTAAACTCATTAGGCATTTTAATTAAATTTAACAAAGAAAGATTTTTAATGGCCTCTCTTACTTTAGTTTCAATCTCTTTGTTTGTAACGCTAGGATGTCTAGAAACAGTAGCGCCATGGTCTCCTGTTTTAGTTACAACAACATTAATATTAGGATTAATTTTTTGCACAGTTTGTGTTAGAGCTTCATCACCGCTTAGAAAGGCAACAGGCACTCCCAAGTATGATGCATAAAGTGAGTTAATTGTAAATTCACTTGCAATTTCATTGTTAATCTTGATATAGTTTATTCTTGTGTTCATTGTATGTGATAGTGTATTACCAGCGTCTCCTGCTGCACTATGATAACCAATGAAAATTACAGCAGCAAATGACTTGTCTAAACCTGCCATCATACTAGCTGGAGAACCGCTCCATCCACGGTGAAGAATTACTTCTTCTGGTAATAAATTTATATCTAAATTTCTTGCGCTATCATGAGCGTCTTTCACAAACACTTCCTTAGCTCCTGCAGCTAGTGCACCATTTACAGCGTGAGCCACTTCTATATTCATTTGCTTTTTGAAGGGTTGGTATTCTGGGTTTGGAGCATCAGTTTCTCTCCATGTTGTAATTGAATTAATGCCTTCAATATCAGCGCTTATAAATACTTTCATATATTCCTCCTGAAAAATAACATTATTAATTATATTATACATAAAAATAATGAAAATACCAACAAATTAATTGTGAAAAGAAGTGAATTTGTGGTATAATAAATAATATGGAGGATTTTATGGAAAAAACAACCGTTTTAACAAAATTAGATTTTAGAACTTTAAAATATTGTAATCTATTTATAATGAAGCACAAAAGAAAAACAGCTATATGGTTTTTAGTAACCGCACTTATATCTTTAGGTATTGTTGTGTGGGATGTTTTCTTTAGCCAAACAGATAACTATTTATTTGCCATTTTAGGTGGATTCTTTATTCTTTATTCTGGTTATCAATATTTTAACTTAGAAAAAAGACTTGATACGCAATTAGCAAGATTCTTTTATAATAGAAGAGTTACAGAGCAAACAGTTACTGTTACTGAAGAAAAAGTTATAGTGAATAGAAGTGTTGATCCGAATAACCCTACAGAGTTTGATTGGTCATTTATTACAGAAATTTTAGAAATGCCTCAATACTATATGCTTATGGTAGGTAAGGGTTCACCAATTATTCTAGATCGTAGCGCTGATGCTCTTTTAGAAGGTTCGTTTGAACACTTAGATGCTATTATAAAAGAAAAGGCAACTACGAAGCCTTATTTAGCTACAGATAAAGATATCGTTAAAGTTCCTATTACTTATGTACATCCTGAATTTCCAGAAGTTGTAAGTGAAGAAACAGTAGAACAAGAAACTACAGAAACTGAAGCTTTAGAAACAAAACAAATTGAAGAAGCTGAAGTAGTAGAAACTGAAGAAGTTGTTACAACTAAAGAAGAAGAGTAGGATTTAAAAGTGGTCGAAATTGTAGCGAAATCGACTCATAGTGAAAAAAGAACTAGAGACTTTTTTAAATTTCATTTATTTAGAGTAAGCCCAACAAGATATATTTATTTTGCAGTTGCATTAGTGTTGTTTATTATGTCAGTGGTGTTTTATTTTATGGTGAAATACGGAAGTTCTCTTTTTTTTCTTTTTGCTTCACTAATGGTCTTAGTTATTAGAGTTGTTGCAACAAATATCATAGTTTCAAAAGTGTTAAAAAAGGTAGTTTATCCAGCAATCAATTATAAATTAGTTTTTAATGAAAATGGGATTATTCATTCTTATGATTTAAGTAAATTTACATATAAATGGAATGAATTTAAAATTATTTATGAGATTGATAATTATATATTCTTTTATTTAGATAAAAATAGAGCTTTAATACTTCCAAAGTATATTCTAAATTTGGAAGAAAGAGAAAGATTGAAAGACTTAATTATTAATTCAAAAATAGAATATAGATTGAAAAAATTTAAATAGGGAAAGTGTTATGAAGTATTTATATATCGTTTTATTAGCATTGATAGGCTTAGGAATAGGTGTGTTTATTGGTCTTGGTGGATTTGAAGGAATTGGCTGGGTTGCTTTTATTATCTTATTTCCTATTATCTATATTTTTGGAACAATTCTATTAGGTAAAAATACAGATGATCTTGAAGAAGAAAAGGATAAAATAAAAAGCAAGTGGGACAAATATGAGTGATTTAAAATTATTAAATATAAAAACTAATAAACTAATAAAAAAGCAAAGAATTGTAAAACATAATATTAGAGAATACATTGAAGATAATATAGAGGAGTTACTTGGAGTCAAGATAATATTCAAGGATTTTGATCTTTTAGGTAATGGCGATTTAGTTGAAGTTTTAGGATATGATGAAAACTTTAGACTAGTTCTTATTGAATATAGAGCAGGTAAATTTTCTAATGTTGTAAATAAGGGTTTAGTATTTCTTGATTATATAAAAAATAATAGTAGTAGAGTTAAGACTTTAATTAATGGTTCTATAGGGTATGATAAGAGCAATTCTCTAAATTATAATCCAAGAATAATAGTTATCGGGGATGATTTTAATCAATTTGATGAGTATGCTATCAAGCAAATGCCGCATACAATTGATTTGATTAAATATCAAATCTTTGAAAACAAATATCTATTATTAGAAAAAAATTATCAAAGCAAAAAAATAGAAACCGGTCTTAATCCATATCATTTCAAAAACAAAGATGAATATAATTTATATAAGAGTATAAGTGATTTTCTTTTAGCTTTAGGTGATGAAGTTTGTGAAGTAAATGAAAACAACTATATTGTATATAGAAAAATTAAAAACTTTTTATATATTATGTTTGATAATGGTATAGAATTAAAATTAAAGAAAACAAATTTTAAAACAATTAAGATTAAAAATATTCGTGATTTTGAAAAGGCCCAATTAGAAATCGAGTTGTGCTATGATGAAAACTGAGTTAAATGTTTTATATGAAGACAATCACATTATTGTTGTAGTTAAGCCAGCAAATACTTTAAGTCAAGCTGATTCTACTAATGATGTAGATATAATGAGCCAAATAAAAGCATATATAAAAGCAAAATATAATAAAGAAGGTAATGTATTCTTAGGACTAGTTCATAGATTAGATAGAAGAGTTAGTGGAGTAATGGTTTTTGCGAAAACCTCTAAAGCAGCTTCAAGACTATCTGAACAGATAAGACAGCACAGTGTGGAAAAATCATATTATGCAATTGTTCAAGGAAAACTTAATGATGTTAATACATTAAGACACTACCTGAAAAAAGTAAATTTAAATAATAAAAACATAGCTGTAATATCTAGTGTTTTTGATAAGGAAGCAAAAGAAGCAATTCTAAAATATAAATTTATAAAGAGTGTAACTTTTGACGATGAAACTTTTACTTTACTTGAAGTAAATTTAATAACTGGAAGATATAATCAAATACGAGCTCAGTTTGCCCATCTAGGTTATCCCCTAATAAATGATTTTAAATATGGTTATAGATTTAATAATTATGAAGATCTATTAGGCCTAGCATGTGTTGGATTAAGATTTAATCATCCAATTACAAAAGAGAGATTGAGTTTTAATTATATCCCGAGTGATGGAGTTTGGAAGAAGTTTAACTAGGAGGCTATGCCGTGAAGAACAATAAAATAATAATTATACCCATTTTAATAGTTATTCTTGCTATCTTTGGAATTCAGTACATCGCAAGAAGTAATCAAATAAGAGTAGATGATTTTGAAGCTGTTATTACGATTGATGAAAATGGAGATATGATTGTAAATGAAACTTGGGTTGTTAGTTGGCCTAATGGAATGCAAGTTGCACTAAGAGATATTGGTTATGAAAAATATAACGAGAATCCTTTAGCGCAATCTAGACATAACCAAGCAAGTTTAAATAGAAATAGTATAAGTGTTGAAGTTTTTGATAAAGCAAAACAAAAACTAACAACTGATCAATATAGAGTAGGCTTTAATGGTGAGCTTGATGAAAGAGGTCTTCCAATAGAGTGTGCTAGTGGTGAAGAAAAATGTGAACAAATTTTCATTCATGTCTTTGGTGGCATGGAAGAAGAAATGACATTTAAATATAATTATAAAATTGACGGTGCTATTACTAAATATCAAGATACTGCTGAGTTAAACTGGAATCTCTTACAGTATTTTGAAAGTGGAATTGCAAATGCGAAAGTAACAATTAATCTTCCCCAAACAAATAAAAACACAATTAAAGCTTGGGGTCATGGTCTAAGCGATGGAACTGTTGCTATCGAAGATAGCAAGGTAATTCTTGATATAGACAAAATAAAATATGGAGAGTTTTTAGAATTTAGAATCTTATTCCCTAGAGAACTTGTTCAAGTGGATCCGATTAATGAACTTGATTTCGCTGCATCTTCTTCAATCATTAATTATGAAAATAAATTAGCAGAAGAAACTAATAGGGCAATTAAATTAGCGCAATTTTCTTTGTATGGGGCTATTGTTGTAGCTTTGATTTCTGTAGCATCTATATATTACATATATAATAAATATAAAAAACCATATCTTGCAAAATTCAGTGGTACATACTTAAGAGAACTTCCTAAGGAATATAGTCCTGCAGAAATGAGTTATTTATATTATTTTGAAAAAATAAATAATGAAGATGTAACAGCAACTTTACTTGATTTAATAAGAAGAAAGTATTTAATTTTAGATACGAATGGCGAAAACATTAATACAAAAGATCCTGATTTTTTAATCAAATTAAATGAAACAGATTTAGTAAAACTACTTCCTCATGAAAGACATTTAATTAACTGGTTTATTAATGATATTGGCGATGGTAAGGAAGTTAGTTTAAAACAAATAGAAAATTACCCAAAGGGTAATTATGAGAAGGCAAAAAAATTTGATAATGATGCGAAAGACTTTGTAAGAAAAGCTATTAATCAAGCGAGAAAACACAATTTTTTTGAAAGTCAAAACAAGAGTAAAGCATATGGACTAGCAACAATTCCATTAATATTTGGTTTTATTGTTTTGCTTCTTCAATCCGCGTATAATATTGATAATTTTCTTGCGCTAATCATTTCATTTGGTTTTGCAATTTCAATGTTTATTTATATATCTTCTATTAAAAAGAGAAGTGAAAATGGTAATGAAGATTATGTAAGATGGAAAGCTTTTAAGAAATTCTTAGAAGACTTTGGAAATATGAAAGATTATCCTATGCCAGGAATTGTTGTTTGGGAACAATATTTAGTTTATGCAACATCCCTAAAAATAGCGGATAAAGTAATGGAACAATTAGAGGTTAGAATACCTAATCTTGAAGAGATGCCAGGTTTTAGTCAGTCTACTTATATGGGTTTTGGCTATCGTTACTATGGTTTTCATTTAGGTTATACATTTGGTAGAATTAATACTACCGTAACTACTGCAAGAAACACAAGTGTAAGAACCATTCAATCTCATAATTCTACTAGAGTCGGTGGCTTTGGTGGAGGAGGAGGATTCGGTGGTGGATCTTCATTCGGTGGCGGTGGAGGCGGCTTTGGTGGTCGCTAGAAAGGAAGGAAAATATGTTTTTAATTAGTACTGGTGGAATAATTGGAATCGTTATAGCGGTTTTAGTTGTTTTATTAATTTTTTGGATAGTTATTGTTTATAATAAACTAATTCAAATGAGAAACAAAGTTCGTAATGGTTGGAGCCAAATTGATGTTCAATTAAAGCGTCGATTTGATTTAATTCCAAACTTAGCAGAGACTGTAAAAGGTTATGCAGAAATGGAAAAAGGAATTTTTGAAGATTTTGCGAAAGCAAGAGGGTTATATGCACAAGCATCTCAAACAGGAGATGTAGCCCAAGCAGCAGAAGCAAATGCAACTCTTGGTGGTACATTAAGTAGACTTTTAATGGTTCAAGAACGTTACCCAGATTTAAAAGCTAATACAAACTTCCAAGAAATGATGAAGCAATTAAAAGATACAGAAGATAAAATATCTTATTCTCGTCAATTTTATAATGATACAGTTTTAAATTATAATAATAAACTTGAAGTGTTTCCAAATAATATTATAGCTGGGATGTTTAAGTTTGAGTTAGCTAAATTCTTTGAAGTTAGTGATGAAGTTCAAAGAGAAGCACCTAAAGTTAAATTTTAAAAATAAAAAGCAGTAGTTTTAAACTTACTGCTTTTTTAAATAAAAAAAACTCAAATTTTGATTTGAGTTTAGTCTTGTTTCTTTTGTAATCGTTTATTGAATTTTTCAACACGACCAGCTGCTTGGATAAACTTTTGTTCTCCTGTGTAGAATGGATGACATTTAGAACATGTGTCAACACGAAGTTCTTTTAATGTAGATCCAGATTCGAATGTATTACCACAAGTAGTACATGTAACTGTAACTGTATGGTATGCTGGATGAATATCTTTTTTCATTTTATTACTCCTTCCGCCATAGTATGATACTATAGTAAGTTTCTATAATTCTAAAATATTATACACTAAATATCTATAAATGTCAATCATAATATTTTTCTTTTGCTTTATATTTTTAAAATAAACTACCTTTTTAGCCTCTATCTTTTGAGTTAATAAGTTCTGAAATCCCACCAAAAAGTACACCAGCGATAACCCAAACCAACCAGGAGATATGCCAAGCTTTACCTAGAAAACTCCATAGTAAATAGCCAGCAATAACTAATGGCCAATAGATTCCAGCAATTGCACTAATTATTCTATCATTATTAGTTTTGCTTTTTGCTTTCTTGTATTCGCCTATTTCTAGTAATACATTATGTGAGTCTTTTATAAGGCCTGCTCTAATTATAATAAAACATCCCAAAGCTATTAAAGTTAAAAGAACGCCAACACCAATACCTAAATTATATTGTTCAACACCTAAGTTATCATTAATCACAGCCAAAACAATTAATAAAATTGGTGATAAAATGAACATTGTTACACTTACAACTAAACTAAGAGTAAATTTTGATTCAAAGTTCTTTTGCTCTATTTTCACAAACTCCTTTATACTATTAGGAATATAAACATCTTTTTTAATATAAGTATATTTTTCGAAATCAACACCAGCAAAAATGAATAAGCCAACTGCAATTGCAATCATTACAAATAATGCAACAAAGCCAATTATCATATTTATTGTACTGTTGCTGTTGAAAGAATCCATAAATGAAAAGATGATTATTAACATTGGAGATAAGATGCATAGTAATACCCCAAAACTAACAAATTTACCATTTCTTTTTTGACTTTTTAAAAATTCTTTTGCTTCATCCATTGTAAGAGTTGGTAGACTCTTTTCATCATTATTGATATTAACGCCTAATTCACTTGCTAATTCTTCAATATTACCAAACTCTGAAATAACAATGCCTATTGCTTCATTTTCAGATTTTCCATTAGCTTTTAATTCTAAATATTTTTCTTCCATATTTAGTAGAAGATCAGTTTTCATTTTGTTTACCTCTTTTGTTTTAGGTAAACTTGCAAACAAATTTTCAAGATAAGTCTTAATTATATCCATTTTATACCTCCTTAATGAACCTTTCAACGACTTCTTTAGTAAGTGCCCATTCGGCACATTTTTCTTTATAATACAAAACACCTTCATTAGTTATTTTATAATAAGTTCTCCTATCTGCAAGATCACTGCCGTAAAACGAACTAATATAACCATTTCTCTCAAGGCGCGTAAAAGCAGAGTAGAGAGTTGTTTCCTTAATTATATATTTCCCTTCTGTTAGTGCTGTAATTTTTTTAGAAATCTCATAGCCATAAGATTTCTCATCTAATAATAAGTAAAGAATCATAATATCATTATAACCTCGTATAACATCGCTACTAATCAATATATCACCTCTCTATTACGACTGTCGTACTACTACTGTCGTAGTAAATACATTATACTATATATATATTCGCATTGCAAGTAAAATTAACAACATTTTTATTTTGTTTATAAATATAGTGTAATATAGTAAAGTAGTTAAATATTTTATAAAAGGTAGTGTCAAATAAATTATGAAAATTAAAAAAAGTATTTGTTTTGTAATTGCATTTGTTTTTATATTTTTCTTAATAGCATGTAATAATATTGAGAGTGAGGTTTTGAATAAAGAAAGTGATTTAGTGAAAACTGGTGATATTTTAAATGAACAAGATTTGAATTTAAGTGATAAAGACAATAGCCAAGAAGATAATTCTAATGATAGAGATACTGATCAAAAATTAGAGGATGAAATCCCTGAAAAAGAATTAGATTCCAAATATGAAGATCAAGAAACAGCAAAGCATGAACTAGAATATAGTTCTACATATTTATTTAGTTCAGCTTCGCAAAGCAAAGGAAATGAGCTTGTATGGATAGTAAATTATACAGAGTTTTTAGAATATGGATTATTATCAAACTATGATGAAGAGTTTTTTGAAGATAATGGACTTATTCTTTTTGGTACTGCACAGCCATCAGGCTCAATCAAGTTAGAATTAGATAGTGTGTACCTAGACGATAATGGATTAATTAATATTATTATTAAAAGGCTTATACCAGATATAGGGACTACTGATATGAAGTATCATTATTTTGCTATTGGCTATAAAAAGCCAGTTGAAGAAGTTAATGGTGTAGATTTATTCTTTCTTAATCTAAGGATTGACTTTAAGACCGTTAAATTAATTGATAACACAAAATTAAATGAAGCAAAGAGTTTTTATATGGAAATGAAAGACAAGCTTGTTCAAAGTAAAATGATAATAAATTTTGATATATCTAAGAAATATGCATATGAATCATTCTTTAATTTTTGTAATAGAATGATTAGAGAACACAATTTGAAAACTTATTTTGATAGTAAATTTATAATTAATGGCTTAAGTACATATATAAGTGCAAGTTTTGATTTAAGTAAATTGGAAGAGTTAAATGATTTACTTGAATTAGCAAATGATAATGAATTTAATTTAGAATTACAAATGATATATTATATAAGTAGTAAACTTGAAAAAGTTAATTAAAGAAGAGCTTATAACTCTTCTTTTTAAAAATTAAAAATCAATATTTTCAATTGAAATAATAAAAGCTTTAAGGTATAATATTGACTAGGAGTTGAGGTTATGGATTTACAAAATAAAGCAGGTTGGATAGAAGTAATTGTTGGCAGTATGTATGCTGGTAAGACAGAAGAGTTTTTAAGAAGAATAAAAAGAATAAACTATGCGAAAAAGGATGTTTTAGTATTTAAACCTAAAATCGATAATCGTTATAGTTCTTCTGAAATAGTTTCGCATAATAATAGCAGGGTGAATTCTATTGAAATTGTTAGTGCAAATGATGTCTATGATTATATTAAGGATGGATTTCCTTATGCTGTTGCAATCGATGAAGTACAATTTTTAGATAAAGATATAATATATTTAGCTGAATATTTAGCTGATAATGGAGTAAGAGTAATTTTAGCAGGACTTGATAAGAACTTTAGAGGTGAACCTTTTGGTATAGTTCCTGAACTTCTTGCTAGGGCAGAGTTTGTAACTAAGTTAGAAGCGATTTGCCAAGTGTGTGGTGCTCCTGCAACTAGAACACAAAGAATTATCAATGGTAAACCTGCAAGTTATAATGATCCAGTTATTCTAGTAGGTGCTAAAGAGAGCTATGAAGCTAGATGTAGACATTGTCATATAGTTAGGGATAAACCAAGTGGAAGATGATGTTCTTTTTATAAATGAAGCAATAAATGAAGCAATGATTGCCTACTCTAAAGGTGAGGTGCCGGTAGGATGTGTAATTGTTGTAGATGGAAAGATTATTGCTAGAGGCCATAACCAAAGAGAAGCAAAAAATTCTGTATTAGCTCATGCTGAGATAATTGCAATAGAAGAAGCATCAAAAAAATTAAATAGATGGATTTTAGATGATGCTACAATCTACATTACCTTAGAGCCATGCCTAATGTGTGCAGGTGCAATATTCCAAGCAAGAATGAAAAGAGTAGTATATGGAGCTAGTGAACCTAAGTTTGGGGGATTAGGAAGTTTAATTAATATCAATGAAATACAAGAGATTAATCATAAGCTGGAAATCACATCTGGTGTAAAAGCAGATTATATAGCAGGGATAATGAAAAATTTCTTTATAGAATTAAGAAAGTAAACTGATGATTTTTTTCTTGATAATTACAAAGAATAATGGTATAATAATATAAATCTCATTTTAAATACCCATATCCAATATTAAGCAGTGAACCAGGTCAGGTCGTGATTGAAGCAGCCTTAAGCTTGTCTTAGTATGTGGATGTGGGTACTTAGAATGAGATTTTTTTAAAATCTATATTTTATTTAAAATAAGATAAAAATAAAACTATTAATGCAGTTATTAGTTGACATATGGGTAAAAGTGTGGTAAAATTTTGTTTGAAATTCAAAACATTTGATTATCAAACCATTTGAAATTCAAAATAAATGAAAGGGTTCTTTACATATGGAACGTAAAATTGCAATACTAACAGATAGTTCTTCATCGTTATATCATTTTAAACATGATTTCGATAATATTTTCTTAATTGATATCCCATGTTTTATTGGGGATGTTATGTTTTCAAATTTTGAAAAAAATAAAGATGATTTATTTTTTGATGCACTAGCTAATACGACAATGATAGCTAAAACTTCACAACCTAGCGTTGGTGAAACATTAGAGAAATTTGAAGAAATTAAAGCGAAGGGCTTTACTGATATTATTTATATTCCTATATCAAAGGAATTAAGTGGGACTTATCAGAATGGATTTATTAGTAAAGGTATGGTTGATGACATAAATGTTGAAATCATTGATACTAAAACTACAGCATCTATTCTTAGTGGAATGGCTATGGAAGCTGCAAAATTAGCAAAGGAAGGTAAGACAGTTGAAGAAATAATTCAAACTGTATTAGAGTTAAGAGAAAGAACAGGCTACTTTGTAACAGTTAATGATTTAACTTCTTTAGTTAAAAATGGTAGATTATCGAATGCGAAAAGCGTTATAGCTAATCTATTAAAAATTAAACCTGTAATTGAACTTACTGCTGAAGGTAAATTAGTTAGTTTAGAAAATGTTAGAACTTATAAGAATGCTATTAAGAGAATGGTTGAGCATGTTAGTAAGAAGGTAGATCCAGTTAATGGAGAACTTCATATAGCTCATACTAATATTGAAGATACTTTAGAGTTCTTAACGGACTTATTAAAAGAAAAATTCCCTAATACAAAAGTTGTTTCTTATCCAGTGCCGTCAACAATTGCTGCACATATTGGATTAAATGCAATTGCATTAGGATATATTAATTATAAATAAATATTTTAGGAGGAAATAAAAAATGGTATTTACAAAGGTTGCTGAAATAGTTGCAAATGAATTAAATGTTAGTCAAGATGAACTAACTATGGAAACTGATATTCAAACAGATTTAGGAGCAGATAGCTTGGATGCTGTTGAATTAATGATGGCATTAGAAGAAGAGTTTGATACACAAATTCCAGATGAAGATGCACAAAAATTTAAAACTATTAAAGATATCGTAAACTTTTTGGAAAACAGATAATTAGGAGGAAATATGGATTTTAAACAAATTCAAACTCTTATTAAAGAGTTTGAAAAATCTTCAATGACAGTTTTAGAAATTGAAAGTGAAGGTTTTAAAATAAAATTATCCAAGAATAAAGGGGAAGTAGTTACTAGGGTTGATGAAGTAACTGTTAAAGAAGATAAAAAGGTAGAAGAAGACGTTAAAGGTTATGAAGTTAAATCACCACTTGTTGGTACATATTATGCACAAAATAGTCCTAAGGATAAACCATTTGTAAGTGTTGGTCAAAGAGTTGAAGCAGGAGATACTTTATGTATTATTGAAGCAATGAAGATAATGAATGAGATTACAGCTCCAGTATCGGGGGTTATTGAATCGATTAAAGTTACTAATGCTTCTCCAGTAGGTTTTGATCAAGTATTAATGGTGATTGTATAAAAATGCAAAATAAAGTTTTAATTGCTAACCGTGGTGAAATAGCAATCAGAATCATTAGAGCATGTAAAGAACTAGGCATTGGTCAAGTTGCTGTTTATTCAAAAGCAGATAAAGATTCACTGCATGTTAAGTTAGCTGATGAAGCTATCTGTATTGGTGAAGCTAGTAGTAGTGAAAGCTATTTAAATATGACTAACCTAATATCTGCTGCTATATCTACAGGATGTAATGCTATTCACCCTGGTTATGGATTCCTATCAGAAAATGAGAAATTTGCAGAGATGGTAGAGAAATGTAATATCAAATTTATCGGGCCATCTAGTGAAGTAATCCATAAACTAGGTAATAAAATAGAAGCAAAAAGATTAGCACGTGCTGCTAACTTACCTGTTGTAGAAGGTTCTGATGGTGTTGTTGAAAATTTAGAGAGTGCAAAAGAGATTGCAAAGAAAGTAACTTATCCTATTTTAATCAAAGCTAGAAATGGTGGCGGTGGTAAAGGTATAAGCATAATTAGAAATGAAAATGAATTAGTTAAGATGTTTGAGTTAACTAAGCAAGAAGCAGAAGCAAATTTTGGTGATAGTGGAGTTTATATTGAAAAATTTATAGAAAATCCACATCATATCGAAATTCAAATATTAGCAGACTCATTTGGTAATATAGTTCATTTAGGTGAAAGGGATTGTTCTGTCCAAAGGCGTAATCAAAAGGTTATTGAAGAAAGTCCATCACCATATGTGGATGAAGAGTTAAGAGCAAAATTAGGTGATGCTGCTGTAAGGTTAGCTAAGAGTGTAGGGTATGAAAATGCTGGAACTGTAGAATTTTTAGTCGATAGAGATAAAAACTTTTATTTCATTGAAATGAATACTAGAGTCCAAGTTGAACATCCTGTCACAGAAATGGTAACTGGTGTTGATATTGTAAAAGAACAACTAAGGATTGCATATAATAGTGGTCTTTCTTTTTCTCAAAAAGATGTTTTGATTGCTGGACATTCAATTGAATGTAGAATAAATGCTGAAGATCCGTATAATAACTTTAGACCATCTCCTGGACTTATAAAAAATTTACTTGTTCCTGGTGGACCTGGAGTTAGAGTTGATACTCATATTTATAATAACTATACAGTACCTCCATATTATGATTCTATGCTTGCAAAATTAATAGTTCATGCACCAACTAGAAAAGAAGCAATTAGAAAAATGCGAATGGCTCTTGAACAATTAATGATTGATGGAGTAATGACAAATACCGAAATACTCTATTTGATTATGCATAATACTCATTTTGTAAGGGGTATATATGATACTAATTTTGTATTTGAATTTTTAGAATCAATAAAGGATAAATTCAATGAATAATTTTATAGATAATAGAAAAGCAAGGCTTGAAAGATATAAAAATATTAGAGGAAAGAATAATAATGTCACTAAAGTAAGTATTCCTGATGGAATATTTGTAAAATGTGAACACTGTAATGAACCCATCTATCATGATGATTTGCTTGCAAATGATTATGTGTGTGGAAAGTGTAATTATCATTTTCGTCTTAGTGCAAGACAAAGGATTGCATTTATTAGTGATGATAATTCCTTTAAGGAATTATTCGAAAACCTAAAAACCCTAAACCCACTTGATTTTCCTGATTATGATAAAAAAGTAGAAAAGTATATGGAAGAACAAGAGGAAAATGATGCATTTATTTGTGGGAGTGCGTTAATTAATTCTCATGAAGTTGCGCTTGGGGTATTAGATAGTTTCTTCATGATGGGAAGTATGGGAAGTGTAGTTGGTGAAAAGGTTACAAGATTGATTGAATATTCTATTACTAATAGATTACCTTTAATTATCTTTTCTGCTTCAGGTGGAGCTAGAATGCAAGAGGGGATTTATTCCCTTATGCAAATGGCAAAAACATCTGCTGCACTAAAATATCATGATTTAGAAAAATTATTATTTATAAGTGTTTTAACTCATCCAACTACAGGTGGTGTTAATGCTAGTTTTGCTTCTCTTGGAGATATAAACATAGCAGAAGCAAATGCCTTAATTGGATTTGCTGGTAAACGTGTGATTGAACAAACAATAAAAGAGAAATTACCTGAAGGCTTCCAATCTGCAGATTTTCAAAAAGAAAAAGGATTTGTAGATATGGTTGTAGATCGAAAAGATCTAAAAAAAGTTATTTCTCAAATACTTACAATTCATAAAGGGAAATAAAATATGGAAAAAACACAATTAGAAAATGCTATTTGGAATAGGGTCCAACTTGCAAGAAATGCAAAAAGACCAACAGCAAAAGTATTAATTGAATATTTAATCGCACAATTTGTTGAACTACACGGAGATCGCCTTTTTCGTGATGATCCATCAATTATAGGTGGAATAGGTTTACTTGAGGGAATGCCTATTACTGTAATTGCTCAAGAAAAAGGTGATACTACTAATGATAAAATAGAAAAAAATTTCGGAATGCCTCATCCAGAAGGCTACCGAAAAGCACTAAGATTAATGAAGCAAGCTGAGAAATTTTCTCGCCCAGTCTTATTGATAATTGATACACCAGGTGCATATCCTGGAGTTGGCGCTGAAGAAAGAGGACAAGGAAGCGCCATAGCTACAAATTTAATGGAAATGATTAATATTAAAGTTCCATTAATATCTATTGTTTTAGGTGAAGGTGGAAGTGGTGGAGCATTAGGTATTGGGGTAAGCGATGAAATATGGATGTTTGAAAATTCCATATATTCAATTCTTTCACCAGAAGGTTTCGCATCTATTTTATATAAAGATGCTTCCCTTGCAAAAGAGGCTGCTGCTATTATGAAAATAACAGCTACAGATTTAGAAAAATTTGGAATTGTTGAGAAAATTATCCCTGAAGTAGACGGGGGCCTACATATAAATAAAGACTACTCTTTTTCTATCTTGAAAGAAGAATTAGTTAAAAAATTTGCTGAACTTAAAAAAATTGACCCAAATGAGTTACTTAGAAATAGATATAATAAATTCCGTAAAGTAGGGGTTTATGAGGAAGATAGATAGTTTAGTTAATCGAATTGGGGAATATTTTTTTGAGTTTCAATCAAAATTACAATTTTTTGAAAGAGAGTACTTGCGTAAGCATGGTATTGAGGATGTAACTCCAACAGAAGTAAAAGTTTTATATATTATTGGTTTATCAAATACAAAATCGATGTCAGAGATTGCAGATGAGTTAAAAGTTACAAGAGGTACTTTATCAATTACAATTGATAGTCTTGTTAAAAAAGGCTATGTTATTAGAACAAGACATAAACAAGATAGAAGAGTCATCATTGTCTATCTAACAAACAAATCAATCGATGTTGTAAGAATTTATGGCAGATTCTATTTTGAATTACTCAAATCTTTAATTAAAGAATTTGAACGGGAAAAAATAGTAGTTGTAGAAGAAATACTAAGTAAATTAAATCATATTATTGAAACGAGTTTCTATGAGGAAGTTAGTGGGGATCCTTTAAACCAAGACGAAGGGAACAGAGAATATGAAGAATAAAACAAATAATATAAAAGTAGTATCAACAGGTAAATACTTACCTAAAGATGTTCTTACAAATTTTGATATGGAACAAATAATTGATACTAATGATGAGTGGATCTATACTAGAACAGGAATCAAGGAAAGAAGAAGGGCTACAAAAGAGACAACATCAGATATGGCAACAAGTGCTGCACTTGATGCAATTGAAAAAGCAAATTATGATAAAGAGAAAATAGATTTAATTGTCGTTGCGACCTTTACTCCAGATGTTTCAAGCCCATCTGTTGCAAACTATGTGCAAGCTAAACTGGGATTGAATGAACAAGATGTTATGTGCTTTGATATAAATGCTGCTTGTACAGGATTTATATATGCTCTTAATGTTGCTAGTCAAATGGTTAATAGTGGATTTTATAAGTCTGCTTTAGTAATTGGTTCGGAATTACTTACAAATGTAGTAAACTACCAAGACCGTAATACATGTGTATTATTTGGCGATGGTGCTGGGGCTATGATTATTGAGAACACTGATGAAGACAAACCTGCATATTTCTATGCATCTTCAAAAGGTGATTTAGAAGATATAATAATTGTTGACCCACTGATTAGAATGGAAGGTAGAAAGGTCTATACCTTTGCTACAAAAATATTAGATAAAAGTGTAAATAAAGTATTGGAAGAAACAAACACTTCAATTGAAGACATTGACATGTTAATACCTCATCAAGCAAATGCAAGAATCATTGAAAGTGCTGCTAAGAGTCTTAACTTAAGTATGGATAAAGTTTTCTTAAATATAAACAAGTATGGTAATACTTCAAGTGCAAGTATTCCGATTGCTGTAGATGAATATTTAGAAACTTTAGACAATAAAGAAGGTAAGAAGATTGTATTAGTTGGCTTTGGTGGTGGGTTTACTTGGGGAGCTGCATTATTAACATTATAGCAAGAAGGAGTAAATAATGAATAAAGTATGTAAATTACTTAATATAAAATATCCTCTTATTCAAGGAGGAATGGCAAACATTGCAACTCATAAACTAGCTGCCGCTGTAAGTAATGCCGGCGCATTAGGTCTAATTGGATCTGGTGGAAATGATGTGGACTGGGTTAGAGAAGAAATCCGTAAATGTAGAGAATTAACAGATAAACCTTTTGGCGTTAATATAATGCTAATGAGTCCACACGCAGCAAATATTGCGAAAATGGTAATTGAAGAAAAAGTTAAAGTTGTTACTACAGGCGCAGGGAATCCTGGACAGTATATTCCTGCTTGGAAAGAAGCTGGAATTACAGTTATTCCTGTTGTTCCAAGTGTTGCTCTTGCTCAAAGAATGGAAAGAGCTGGTGCTGATGCTGTAGTTGTGGAAGGAACAGAAGCTGGTGGTCATATTGGTGAATTAACTACAATGGCTTTAGTACCGCAAGTTACAGATGCAATTTCAATTCCTGTTATTGCAGCTGGTGGAATTGCAGATAAAAGAGGAGTTGCTGCATCTTTCATTTTAGGTGCAAGTGGCGTGCAAGTTGGAACAGTTATTCTTGCAAGTGAAGAATGTCCAATTCATGAAAACTATAAAAGCATGGTTGTTGGAGCAAGAGATACAGATACAATCGTAACAGGTAGACAAACTGGTGCTCCTGTTAGAGTTATAAAAAATCCAATGGCAAGAGAATATATAAAACTTAGTGCTGCAGGTGCTACTTTAGAAGAATTGGAAAAATTAACTTTAGGATCACTTAGAAGAGCTGTTTTAGATGGAAATAAAGATACAGGTAGTTTTATGGCTGGGCAAATTTCTGGTTTAATTAAAAATGTTCGTCCAGTTAAAGAAATCATCCAAGATATGTTTGATAATGTTGATGATTTTAAAAATAGTATAAAAGTTTTATAGGTGAAATTTTGAGTAAAAATATTGGATTTCTATTTTCTGGTCAAGGATCACAATATATTGGTATGGGAAAAGACTTATATGATAATTATGATTATGTAAGAGATATGTTTGCAGAAGCAAATAATATTTTAGGATATAAGTTAGAGGATATAATCTTCGAAGAAAATGAACTATTAAACCAAACTCTATATACTCAAACTTCAGTTCTAGTTGTAACATGTTGCCTATATGAAGTTGTTAAAAGAGAACTAGGAATAAATGCATCTGTTTTGGCTGGGTTTAGTTTGGGGGAGTATTCTGCACTCTATGCAAATGGTATATTTTCATTCAGTGAGATTGTTCAATTAGTTAAATATCGTGCTAATTTTATGGATCAAGCTTCAAGTACTACACTAGGTGCAATGGCTGCTGTTATTGGCCTTGAAAAAGAAAAATTAGAAGAATTAGTCAATAGTTTTGAAAATGTATGGATTGCAAATTATAATACTCCAAGTCAATTGGTAATTTCTGGGGTAAAAGAAAATGTCTTAAAGATAGCAGATATTATTACTAAAGATTTTGGTAAAAGAGCAATTGTTTTAAATGTTAGTGGTGGTTTTCACTCACCATTAATGTTAAGCGCTGCTAATAATTTTAGAAACATTTTAGAAGAGTTTAATCCAAAAAAACCAAACATGCCGATGATAATGAATTATAACGCAGATCTTTTAGATTATGAAAATCTAAAGGAAGCTATGAAAAAACAAATATATTCACCAGTTTTCTTCAGTGATACAATTACAAAAATGATTAATGAGTTTAAGATTAATCAATTTATTGAAATTGGACCTGGAAGAGTATTAAGTGGATTTGTGAAAAAAACAGATAGAAGTATTCTGGTTTTTAACTTTGAAAAACTTCAAGATATTAATAATTATAAGGAGTCTAAATAATGGATTTAACAGGGAAAATTGCTATTGTAACAGGTGGTGCTACAGGTATTGGAAAAGGTATAGTAGAAAAACTTTCTAGCTTAGGTGCTACGGTAGTTATTAATTATAATTCTAGTATAGATGCATCAAAAAAATTAGTAGATGAACTAAGAAGTAAAGGTGGAGTAGCTGAATGTATTCAAGCAAATGTTTCTAAATTTGATGAAGCACAAAATTTAGTTAACTTTGCAGTTGAAAAGTTTGGAAGAGTAGATATCTTAGTTAATAATGCCGGGATTACAAAAGACAATTTAATTATGAGAATGGATGAAAATGACTTTGATCAAGTTATAGAAGTGAACCTTAAAGGAACATGGAATATGGCTAAACATGCAAGCAAAGTTATGATGAAACAAAGAAGTGGTAAAATAATTAATATAGCTTCAGTTGTAGCTTTAATGGGTAATGCTGGGCAAAGTAATTATGTTGCTTCTAAAGCTGGAGTTATTGGACTTACAAAGTCTTTAGCTAGAGAACTATCTAAACGCAATATAACTGTGAATGCAGTTGCACCAGGATTTATTAAAACAAAAATGACAGATGTATTAGATGAAAAAATTGTAGAACAAATTGCTAACAACATCCCTCTTGCAAGAATGGGTGAAGCTAGCGATATAGCAAATGCTGTTGCATTTTTAGCTTCTGATTTATCTGATTATATAACTGGCCAAGTATTGAATGTAGATGGTGGCCTTGTAATGTACTAGGAAGTGAGTTTATGAAAAGAAGAGTTGTAATTACAGGAATGGGAGTTTTAACTCCTGTTGGAAATACAGTAGATGAAATGTGGCAATCCCTCCTTGAAGGAAAAAATGGGATTGATAAAATAACTTTATTTGATGCTTCATCAATGAAAGTACAAATTGCTGGTGAAGTTAAGAATTTAAATCCAGATGAATATTTAGAACCAAGAGAATATAGAAAAATTGATAGAACTATGCTTTTTGGTCTTATAGCTGCTTCTCAAGCATATAAAGATGCAGGTTTAGATAATGCTGATATTGATAGAGATCGTTTTGGAACTTTTGTTACAAGTGGGATTGGTGGTATTAGTACTATTAAAGAAGAGGCTATTAAAGCTTATGAAAAAGGTGGCGATAGGGTATCACCCTTCTTTATTCCACACTCTATTATTAATTTAGTTGGTGGAGTAATAGCTATTAAGTTTAATGCAAAAGGACCTAATATTCCAGTAGTTACTGCATGTAGTGCAGGAACAAATGCAATCGGTGAAGCGTTTAGATATATAAGAGATGGTTATATAGATACTGCTTTTGCTGGTGGAAGCGAAGCTCCAATTAATGAATTATCTATTGGTGGGTTCTCTACTATGAGAGCACTAAATAGCTCAAATGATCCAGCTAGAGCATCAACTCCATTTGATAAAAACAGAAGTGGATTTGTTGTTGCTGAAGGTAGTGGTGTTGTAATTCTTGAAGAGTATGAACAAGCAAAGAAACGTGGAGCTAAGATTTATTGTGAAGTATTAGGTTATGGAACAACTTGTGATGCTTTCCACATCACAGCTCCAGATGAAACTGCAGATGGTATTACAAAAGCTATTAAACTAGCTTTAAATGATGCAAAAATTGAACCAGAAAAGATTGATTATATTAATCCTCATGGTACATCAACACCTTATAATGACCGTCTTGAAACATTAGGAATTAAAAATGCCTTAGGAGAACATGCATATAAAGTAAATATAAGTGGTTCAAAATCAATGACTGGGCATTCTTTAGGAGCAGTAGGGGCAATTGAAGCAATTATTACAGCTAAAACTTTGCAAGAAGGAATTGTAACACCAACAATTAATTTAAGAGAAAAAGATGAAGAATGCGATTTAAATTATACAGTTGATGTTCCTGTGAAAAGGGATGTAAAATATGCTATAAGTAATAGTGTTGGTTTTGGTGGCCAAAATGCAACTCTAGTTTTTAAGAAATATGAGGAGGATAAGTAAATGGCATTAACTAGTAATGAAATTCAAAAGATTATTCCCCATAGATATCCTTTTCTATTAGTCGATCGAATCGATGAGTTAGAAGTTGGATTTCGAGCAAAAGGTGTAAAAAATGTATCTGCAAACGAAATGCATTTTTTGGGGCATTTCCCAGAAAACCAAGTTATGCCTGGTGTATTAATAATTGAATCATTAGCTCAAGTTGGAGCTGTTGCAGTTTTATCTGACGAAAGATTTAAAGGTAAGATTGCGTATTTTACTGGGATTAAAAATGCTAAGTTTAGAAGAAAGGTAATACCCGGAGATACTTTAGTTCTAGAATCTGAACTGTATAAGTTTAAAGGGCCTTTTGGATTTAGTAAATGTGTAGCAAAAGTAAATGATGAAATTGCATGTGAATGCGAAATCATGTTTACAATAGGATAGAAATATGAGCAAAATAGATTTCAATCAATATATCATCGAATTTGATGAAGTTGATTCTTCAAATCTTTATTTAAAAAATAATTATCAAACTTTACCTAATTATACAATCGTTAGAACAAAATATCAGACAGCAGGGCACGGACAATTTGCTAGAGTATGGGAATCTGATTATGATAAAAATCTTCTCTTCTCCTTATTGATAAAAAAAGATTTACCATTTGTTGTAAAAGATGCTAATCCTGTTTTTGTAAGTGCTCTGTTAAGTCTATTAGATGAACTAGGAATTGAAGCGGATTTTAAATATCCTAACGATATAATAGTGGGAACTAATAAACTTGCAGGAATCTTAATAGAGACTAAGTTTTCTGGTCCAAATGTTGATTATATAATTGTAGGTATTGGTTTAAATGTAAATCAAGAAAAGTTCCAAAGTGAAAATGCTATTTCATTAAGAAATATTTTAGGTAGAGATTTAGATCTAGATTATGTCTTCAAGAAGTTTTTAAAACATCTTAGCAATAGTGTTTTACTTGCAAACTTAATGTATTTAGTGAGAATGAATGAGGAAAGATGAATATAAAAAATAGCCGTATGGGTTTTCCATAGGGCTATTTTTATTAAAAAAATTAGATAAAAAAATAAAACTGAAATTAGTAGTTTTTATAATTCAATTGTTGTATAATATTGTAATCAATATAAGATTTTGGGGAATTGGAGAAATCAATGAAAAACTCGTTTAAACATTTGGGATGGTTTTTTAAACAAGAATATAAAAAATATATAATGCTAGCAATCTTGTTATTACTGTTATCAATAACTCCTGTTATTCCAACAAAGTTATTTGGAATGGTAATTGATGATATAGTTGGTGGTAGTCTTACAATCAATAAATTGATTGTGTTTGTTCTTTCACTTGCATTACTACCTATTACAAGGTATATAATAGCATTTGTTTATCATTTTTATATTAACTATTTGGGACATAAATTATCATATACATTAAGAGAAAAATATATTGCCCATTTATTTGATATGGATTCTAGTTTATATGCAAAGTATACAAAGGGTGATTTAATATCAAGAGCAACTGGTGACTTACAAAACTTAACTGTTCTTGCAACATCATTCTTGCAAATAGTGGTTTTTAATAGCGGTGTTGTTATTTCTACAATCATCTCAATGTTATTTATAAGCCCAATTTTAATGCTTGCAAGTATATTTTTTATGCCTATAGCAATTTTTTATTTGAATAGAAAAAGAATGATAAAACGTAAGTATTATTCAATTCATAGAGAAATATATGCAGATATGACAGAAAGTGTTCTTGAATCAATTGAAGGTGTTAAAGCTATTAGAGCTTATACGGAAGAAGAAAATGATTTTGGAAAAACAAAAGAGGCGATTGAAAAAGATGCAAACTCCTGGTGGAAGATTTTAAAGTTTGAATCTATTTATACACCATTATTTGAATTGGTTTATGCTGTATCATATTTTATTGGAATTGCATTTGGTACATATCTTGTAATTACTAATAATATTTCTGCAGGTAATTTAATTACAATGCTTATGTATATTGGTATGCTTTATGGACCATTAATAGCTCTAAGTAATACACTAAATAATGTAAACAATATTACTATTTCTGATGAGAGATATCATGAGATAATGGATATTATTCCTGAAGTGAAAGATGGAACAAAAATCACAAGTGAAGTGAATTTCTCTGTTGTAAAGTTTGAGAATGTTTCATTTAGATATCCTAATGATAATTTTGATGTTATAAAGAATATAAATTTAGAAATAAAAAAGGGTGAAACAATTGGAATTGTTGGGCCAACTGGTGCTGGTAAATCTACATTGATTAGGCAGTTTTTAAGAGAGTACAATCTCGTAAGTGGAAATATATATATCGATGGAGAAGATATAAAGGATTTTAGGGTTGAAGATATTAGAAATCTAGTTGGTTATGTTCCTCAAGATCATGTATTATTTAGAAGAAGTGTCGATGATAATATTCTAATAGGTAATCCTTATGCAAACCCCCATCAAGTTGATCTTGCAATCACTATCTCTGATTTTAAAAAGGATTTAAAGGAATTACCTTCAGGAATAACAACTATGGTATCTGAAGCAGGTACATCATTAAGTGGTGGTCAAAAACAAAGATTATCAATTGCTAGAGCTTTAGTAAAGGATCCAATGATCTTGATTTTAGACGATTCTTTAAGCGCAGTTGATGCTTTAACAGAAAAGAATATAATTAATCAATTACGTCAAAGCAGACAAAATAGGACGAATATTATTATTGCTCATAGGTTTTCTGCAATTACAAATGCTGATAAGATTCTAGTTATACAAAATGGTGAAATAACTGATATGGGTACACATGCTGAATTACTTGCTTATGATAATTGGTATCATACACAATACTTAAAGCAAACAAATGGTGAAGAATATGAAGAACTTTAGAAGAGTATTTAAGTATCTTAAGGGAAGGTATCATCTTCTTGTAGCAACAATCGTTATGATAGTACTTGTTCAAGTATTAAACTTCTTATCGCCATTGATTGTGAAAACAATTATAGATGACTATATTTTAGGTATAGAATATGAATGGGTTGAAGTAGACTTCGAAAGTGATAAAACTGTTTCTTATAATAATAGACATTTTATTCAAACAAGATTTTTAGAAACTGAAGATTATATAAAAGAAGTAAGTATAATTATTTATAAAAATAAATACTACTTTGTAGATAGTCAAGTAAGTGATGGTAAAAGAACAATAACAGGAGATACTTTAGAGGTTGAAACTCAGAGTGGTGTTTTAAATTATCAAGTTCAAGTTTTATCAAGTAGCAATATTACTAATTTTTATAGACCGGTTGTGAAAATATTAATAGCTTTAATACTTATAATGTTTATTAGAGGTGTATTAGTAATATTTTCATCCTATGTCGCCCATCTTTGTACGAACCGGATTGCAAGTTATATTGCAAGAGACGGAAGAATTGATGCGATGAAAAGCATAGAAAGACTTCCAATTAGAGAATTTGAATTAGAACCAGCAGGAAAGATGGCATCTAGAATAACCCATGATGTTGATGGGATTATTGCTTACTATAGATTATCAGTAAATGTTATTACAAATGCTGTATTAAGTTTTGGATTTGCTTATGTTGGAATGTTTATATTAGATCCTAAATTAGCTTTATTATCCTTCCTAGCTTATCCTTTACTATATATATGGGTTAGATTCTTCTTAAAATATTTACGCAAGATTGCTGAGAAGGTTAATGAATTAAGAAGTTTAATGACGGCAAAAATTAATGAAATTATAAATGGAATTAATATCTTACAAATATTTAATTTTAAAAAGCATACTGTAAATGAGTTTAATGAGATTAATAAAAAATTTACTGAAGAACAACTAAAAGAAGTAAAACTGCATTTAGGTCTGGGTTGGAATATGATTAACATAGTAAGAGGTCTTGTTACAACAGGGATAGTACTATATTTTGGTCTCCAACATTTAAATGTATATGGAGTCATTGTCAGTGCAGGTTTAATTTATGCTTACAATGAATATTTATTAAAAATAGTAGAACCAGTAAATATATTGTTCACGCAAGTTGGTGAGTATCAACATTCAGTTGTTCGAATAGAAAGAATTTCAAAATTAATTGAAGCAAACTTAGAAGATGATACTAAAGGTACGATTGATAAGTATTTAGGTGAAATTGAATTTAGGGATGTTTGGTTTTCGTATGTTGATGATGAATATGTTTTAAAAGGTGTCAACTTAAAAATTAAGAGTGGAGAAGTTATAGGTATTGTAGGCCATACTGGAAGTGGTAAAAGTTCGTTAATGAACTTATTAATG
>JBAYTA010000012.1:0-30292 GCA_041675865.1 Bacilli bacterium
TTCATTATTTATTTCAATATTAATGATAGTATTATTGTCTTTTACAAGAACAATTTTAAAGTTTCCACTACTACAATTAGATTCAATTTTAAATTTAAAATTTGAATCTTTAACTTTAAATGAAGTAAATTTATAAATACCACTAAATTTTGATACACTCAAAGATGATTCATTGTTTATATTTTTTTCAACTTTTCCTATAGCAAGATAATTTGATGAGTTTTTTAAAATATCCTCATCGCTAAAAGTTTCAATTGTATAATCTTCCTCACCGTTTGTATCCTCCACATGCTTACATGAACTTAATGTAAAAAGCATTAAGAATATTACGGCTACAAATAAATATTTTTTCATTACTCTCACCTAATACTAATTATACCTCATATATTATTATATACAAGAAAAAATCATTAAAGATTTAAACTTTAATGATTTCATTTTTTATTATTAGTGTTTATGTCCGCAATTGCAATCATGATCTTCTGATTCTTCATCATCTTCTTCATCATGATCACATCCATGATCGTGACCACAACCACATTCATGATCTTCTGATTCTTCAAATTGCGCAAGAACATCTTCTATTAAATCCCATTCTTCATCAGTTTCAATTGGTTGAAGATCACCTTCACCATTTTCATTTGGAACATATGAAGCTGCCATTACTTCGATGTCATCTTCATCTTCGTTTGAAACAGGGTAGAATAGCACATAACTTTTATTAAATTCTTCAGACTCAAATGTAAATAAAATTTCGCATAAAATCTCATTTCCTTCTTCGTCAATAAATGTTAATTGTTTTTCTTTTTCCATAAGAAATACATCCTTTCTATTTTTTCGAATGAAAATCTAAATAGCTTTGAAGAATTATTGTTGCAGCTAATTTATCAACATTCTTCTTTTGTTTCTTACGACTAATATCTGCTTTTATCATTACTCTTTCAGCAATCCTAGATGTCAAGCGTTCATCAATCATTGTAACTTTAAGGGCTAATTTATCCTCAATCATTTTTTTAAAATCTAAGCAATAGTTGGCTTGGATTCCAATATCACCATTCATGTGTTTAGGTAATCCTAAAACAATTTCCTCTACTGCATATTCTTTTACAACTCTTTCAACTTCTAAAAGAGCTTCATCTAAATTATTATCCGTAAATCTAAATGTACCAATAGGGTTAGCAATAATTCCTAAGTAATCACTAATTGCCATACCTAAAGTCTTAGATCCAAGGTCTAATCCTAACACTCTCATAATGTGTTCTTAACTAATGATTTCACAACTTCTAAAGCTTCATCAACTTTATTTGGATCTTTTCCACCTGCTTGCGCAAAATCATTCCTTCCTCCACCATTACCACCTGCAACGATAGCTGCTTCTTTCACAAGTTTTCCGGCTTGGAGTTTATCTATTTTGTTCTTACAAACAAAAACAACATTTTTATCAGAATAACTAGCAATTAATACAACAGAGTTTTCTAGTTTTTCGCTTAAGCGATCAACTAAATCTTTTAGATTATCTGTTGGTAAATCTTTAGACTTACATATTAAAACATTATAACCATTAATTGTCAAGTTATTTTTCAAATAATCATCAAGTGGTATAACTAAACTATCTCTACGTAATTTATTATATAGTTTATCTAATTCTTTTACGTTTTCTCTAATCAAGTTTAGCTCATTTCTTCTATTTATTACTGTTTCATAACTAGGTAATACATCAGTCAATTCTATAATTTCATTCACTAAAGTTATTCCATTTTCTTTAGCTTCACTAATTATATTACTTTGCTTTACAAATAAATCATGAATTTCATTATTAATATTCTCTAAAGTATAAGCAAGAGCTTTATTAATATTTAAACCAGTTGAAGCTTCTATTCTATAAATTCCAGAACCCTTGCTTTCAACTGAAGTAATTGCAAATTTTTCAATATCAGCTGTGTTTTTCACATGGCATCCACCACAAAATTCCATAGAGAAATCTGTGCTAACTACACGAACTATACTTCCATACTTCTCACCAAATACAGCTTGCACATTCATTTTTTTAGCTTCTTCAATTGGATAATAATTGATATCTACCTTTTTTGCTTTTTTAATTTCTTCATTTACGATTTTTTCTATTGCTAATATTTCTTCATTAGTAGGTAGGTTATAACCATTAAAATCAAATCTTAGACTATCACTTCCAACATATGAACCTTGTTGATGAACATGTTTACCTAAAACAACCCTTAATGCTTCATTCAATAAATGGGTAGCTGTATGATTTTTAATAACTTGATTTCTGTAATCATTATCAATGCTTAAATGAACGGTTGCATTTGTTTCAATTATTGTATCTTCTAAATCAACAACTGAAACATTTTGTTCGTTTGGCAGTTTTATTGTATTTGTAACCTTGAAAGTTTTGTTATTGTAAACAATAATACCAAGATCACCAACTTGACCTCCTCCTTCACCATAGAAAGGAGTTTTTTCAAAAACAAGTAAAACCTCACCACTAGCACTTTCAACTAAATTCCCTTCGCTAAAAATACCAATAATTTTAGAATCAATACTGTAATTTTCATAACCTACAAATTCAGAAGATTCTTTGAAGTTAAGCATATCTTCATTTTGAGTATTCATCGTATATTCTTCATTTCTAGATGCTCTAGATAATTCTTTTTGTCTAGCTAATTCTCTCTTAAAACCATCTAAATCAACGTTAAATCCGTTTTCTAATGCTACTTCTACTGTTAACTCTATTGGAAAACCAAATGTATCATAGAGCAAAAATGCTTCTTTATCAGTTACTAGCTTAGTAGGACTTGCTTTAATATAATCAAGTAATTTCTTTTCACCCGACTCTAGTGTTTGCAAGAATTTCTCTTCTTCTTTTTTAATAATTTTCTTTATATCACTAGATTTTTCTTTTACTTCAGGATAGAAAAGAAACATATTGTCAGCAACTACATCAACTAAATTATACATAAAAGCTGTGTTCATTCCAAGTTTCTTTCCATATCTTACAGCACGGCGAAGAAGCCTTCTTAAAACATAACCTCTACCTTCATTAGATAACATTGCTCCATCTGCGATTGCGAAGCTTACACTTCTTACATGGTCCGCAATAACTTTAAAAGCCATTTGCCCAGAATATTTAACTCCAGTAATTTCTTCTAGTTTTTTAATGATTGGCATGAAAAGGTCAGTTTCATAATTTGTTTCAACTTCTTGAATAACACAAGCCATTCTTTCTAATCCCATCCCAGTATCAATATTTTTACTAGGAAGTTCTTTATATTCTTCTCTTGGCTTACCACTTACTGCATTAAATTGACTAAATACAATATTCCATATTTCAATATAACGGTCATTTTCAATTTCTTCTTCAAGTAATTTAATTCCTAAATTATCAGGGTCATACTTTGGCCCTCTATCAAAGAAAATCTCAGTATCAGGTCCGCATGGACCTTCTCCAATTTCCCAAAAGTTTCCTTCTAACTTAATTATATGGTCTTTATTAACACCTAGTTCAATCCATTTATTATAAGAATCTTCATCTTTTGGATGAACTGTAAAATATAATTTATCTAAATCAAATCCATAATACTTATTTGATGTTAGAATTTCAAAACCCCAAGTTAGAGCTTCATCACGAAAATAATCACCAATAGAGAAATTCCCTAACATTTCAAAGAATGTATGGTGTCTTGCAGTTTTACCAACATTTTCAATATCGTTTGTTCTTATCGATTTTTGTACATTCACCATTCTTCTATTTTCAGGTATTTCAGTACCATCAAAATACTTTTTTAATGGTGCAACACCAGCATTAATCCAAAGTAGCGTTGGATCATTTATTGGAACTAAGGGTGCAGAATCTATAATCTTGTGTCCTTTACTTTCAAAGAAATCTAGCCATACTTGTCTTATCTCATTACTACTTAATTTTTTCATAAATTCTTTTCTTACTCTCTTTCACTTTCAACATCTATCACTGTTGGCATTATAATAGGAGACTTTTTAGTCATTTTATAAACTATTTTATTTACTGAATCCCTTAAATCATTTTTAATTTCATTCCAATCAATGTACTTCTTAGAAAAATGATTGGTAATAATTGCTTCAGTAGTTTCCTTAATACTTTCAATAACTTCTTCTGCCGTTACTCCTGCCATAAATCCTTTTAATACAACTTTAGGACCTGCAATAATTTTCTTAACTCTTGCATCTATTGTAATAACAACTAAGATTAAACCATCATGTGATAACATTTCTCTATCTCTTAAGACTACCTCATTGATGTCACCAACAAAGCTTCCATCAACTAGAACATCTCCAGATTTTATTTTTTGTTTATTAGTTAATAATTGTCCATGCTCAAAGCTGATAAGATCTCCATTATCAAGTAAAACAATTCTTTCTTCAGGATAACCTGCATCCATTGCAATTTGTTTTTGCATTACTTGATGACGATATTCACCTACAACAGGAACTATGTATTTGGGTTTAAGCATATTATAGAGCAATTTCAAATCTTCACTGTCTGCATGAGAACTTTGAAGTAAGCTCTTTGGTATAATATTTACTTTCGCATTTTGTCTATATAATAAACCAATTACTTTTTGCGCAAGAATCTCAGTTCCTGGCATTGGTTGGGATATTATAACAACTTGGTCATCTTCTTTTATTTTAATTAATCTATCTACTCCAGTAGTCATTCTTTGGAGTGTATAATATGGTTCATGACGATTTCCAGTAATAATAATAGCTAAGTCATTATCATCATTCTTTATTTCGTCAGTCATATACTTTAAAGTTACCAATTTATCTTCAGGTATCTTTAAATAACCATTCTTCATTCCAACATTTATTGTCTTTTGAACTTTCAAGCCAATAACAGCAATTCTACGATTATTTGCTATACATACATTAATAACCTTCTGTATCCTTTGTAATTCATTAGAAAACATTGAAAATATCACTCTGTTTGACTTTTGAACAACATCATTAACATGATGAAGCATCGCATAATCATCAGCAGCACGGCCGATATTTCCGGCTCCTAAACTTTCTGAGAATAATGCTAGAACACCATTTTTCGCAACATCAACTAATCTTCCAAATGATACTTGGTATTTGGGATCTGTATTTGATGCGAAATTAAAGTCCGGAGCATAGACTAAGGCTCCATCAGAAGTCTTAATTGCTATACCACAACTTTCTGGTACTGAATGTGATGTAGAATAAAAATTAACTATAATATTTCCAAATGTATAATTCTTTTCAATATTTATTCTATATAGTCTATAATCTTCCACATTCATTCCAGCTTCAGCTAATTCTAATTCTACTAAAGACATAGTAAAGTTTGTTCCATAAACACCTACATTAATACTTTTTAGTATTTCTGGAACAGCACCTATATGATCAGCATGACCATGAGATAAAAATATACCTTGAATCCTGTTTTTATTTTCTAATAAATATGATATATCAGGGATAACTGTATCTATTCCATACAAATCAAAACTTGGATGTTTTGTTCCTGCATCTAGAATAAAGATCATATTATCAACATCTAATATATATAAATTCTTTCCGTTTTCGCCTAGTCCACCTAGTGCACAAAATTTAATATTTGCCATAATTTTTCACCTTATATTATTATACCAATTTATCTCATTTTTTACAATCAAAATAAATCTTAGATTTTACCTTAAAAAACACATACTTTATTAAAAAAACCATCTAAAATTTTTGTTTAGATGATTTTTTATTTTATTTATTAACAAAACTAGAACAAAAAGTATCTTTATATAATTTAGCATTTGTTCCATCGATCTTTATGTCTTTCGCGTAACATAATTCATTTCTATTATAAATACAATTTAGCGCACTACAATTTACACTTAAATAATCACTAATAATATCATCAATAGTTGCAATTTCTAAATTATAATCATCGTATGCAGTTCTATTTCTTTTATGATATGAAGCACAGTTTGTATCAGATTCTTTCAATGCTCCATATCCACTTACTTTTATAACGCTTTTTGAACATTTACCATCATAAAAGTATGAACAAGTATCTACACCACATTTAAGTAAAGGCATTTTTTATCTCCTTAATCATTTCGAAAATTTTTTCTACTATAGGGATATCTTATAATTGTTTTTAAGAACCTTTTAAAGTTAAAAGGATAAACTGGGTAAAGATATGGTTTCTTAAAACTTTTAATTCTTCCTAAATAGATTAACCATACCAAAAACGCACCAACAAATCCCCAGAAATTAAATAATAAAATTGAAAATATAAACACAAGCTTGGTTATTTTATTCGCAAGACCAAGTTCATAGCTTGGTGTAACATAAGTTCCTATTGCACTCAAAGCAACTAATAAGACTGTTTGAGTTTCAAAGACCCCCATACTAACCGCCATTTCACCAATTAATATTCCTGCTATCAAACCCATAGCAGTAGATAAGCTTGATGGAGTATGAATTGATGCCATCCTTAAAAATTCAACCCCAACCTCAGCAGCTAACACTTGCATAAATATTCCCAGTCTTGCATCACTTCCTGGTCTTAAGATTTCAAGAATCCCAAAGAACCAGTCATTTCTAACTAAAACTAACCAAACCGGTGTTAAAAATAAAGCAATTGCAATCCCAAAGAATCTAACTAGTCTTAGATATGTTCCAGAAATTGGAGACTGTCTATATTCTTCCAAATGTTGCATATGATCAAATAAAGTACATGGTGCTAAAATAACAGAAGGTGATGTATCTACAAATAAAGCAAACATCCCTTGATATAAATGTACACTTACTGTATCTGCTCTTTCTGTATATCTAACTAAAGGATATGCATTAAATTTCTTTTGTTTGATAATCATCTCTTCTAAAGCTTTATCACTCATAATTAGATGCGATGTTTTCACATCATTTAACCTTTTCCTTACATCATTTAATAAATCTTCTTCACAAACACCATCAATATAAGTTAAGCAAACATAGGCTGGGCTATCATCACCAATAAAGAATAATTCATTTCTTAATCTCGAATCTTTTATTCTTCTTCTTACAAGTTGAATGTTTTGGTGAAAATTCTCATTAAAACCATCATGAGAACCTCTAATTACTTTTTCCATATCGGGTTCAGATATAGAGCGATTTGGATAATTTCTTACATCGATTGATATTGCTCCAGCAACATCTTCAATAACTATAACTACCATTCCATTTAAGATATTTAGAATAATATCTTGAAATTCTTTTATATCAGTTAAAGAATGATGTGCTAAATTTTCCTTAATTAAATCATCAACAAACTTTTTATTCCTAGGAATCTTTAATATTCCTTTCACAATCTCAATAACTTGAAGACTATCAATTAAACCAGTCAAAAAATATAAATTTACTTTTTTCTCTAAAACATTTATCTCTCTTAGGCCAACATCATAACTCTTTGAATAACCTAGCTTTGTTTGAATCTTTTCATTTAAACTAATAAAGTCCATATTTAACCTTTCGGCTTAAATATTAATGCCATAAAGAAAGCAAAAATAATCGCACTTGCAATTCCAGCAGCAGTTAAATCAAAAACACCAACAAATAAGCCTAAGAAACCAATCTCATTTGCAGCATCCAACGCTGAGTGGAGTAGTGCATGCCCAAAAGAAGAAATAGGAATACTAGCTCCAGCACCAGCAAATTCAATTAATTTGTCATATACATTAAACAAATCTAAGGCAGCTCCTAAAAAAACAAAAAGAGATGTTACATAAACTGGTGCTAATTTAAATTTATCCATAATTAATTGACCTATTACACAAATAAGTCCACCAACTAAAAACGCATAAAGAAAGATCATTTAATCACCTACTCTTTCAAAAGCAACTGCATAAGCAATTCCTGGAATTGTTTCTTTTTGAGCTAAGATAACAGGATTATGAAGAGCCCCTGTTGCAACAACTAAAATTCTTTTATATGTTTTTCCTTTTAATTTTTGAAGTAAATAGCCATATGTAACAGCTGCACAACATGCACAACCACTACCACCAGCATAAACATCTTGATTATCTCGATCATAGATTATTAATCCACAATCATGATAATTTTCTTTTAAATTTATTTTATCTTCTTCAAACATCTTAATTAGCATATTTTTTCCATAAAAAGATAGGTCACCTGTTACGATAATATCATATTCATCTGGCTGTATCTTAAAATCTAAAAAATGCTGTTTTATTGTACTATATGCGGCTGGAACCATTGCTCTACCTAAATCAAATGGATCACTAAATTTACCATCAACAACCTTACCAAGTGTTGCCCTAATTACTTTTATATTAGTAGGTTTAGTAGTAATTAATGCAACCCCAGCCCCTGTAACAGTAGTTGTGAGTGAGCTAGGTTTTTGACCACCATATTCTGTAGGATAGCGATATTGTTTTTCACTTGTGGAAGAATGAGTTGATGCACCAGTTAAAATATTTTTACCATATCCCGCTTCTAAAAGCATACCAGCAGTAATAACTCCTTGCATAGATGTACTACAAGCACCAAATATACCCATAAATGGAACATCATAATCTCTTAATGCATAATTTGCTGCAGTAATTTGATTATTTAAATCACCACCAATATAAGCATCAATTTGGTCAATACCTAAATTGTTTTTGTTTAAACAATGTCTAATACTATCTTTAATTAATTGAATTTCTGCCTTATCCCAAGTTTTTTGATTAATGTATAAATCATCATAAGCAAAATCAAAATATTCAGAAATTGGTCCGTTTTTTTCTTTAGGTCCAACCGTTACGCCAGTATCACCAACATAGACATCATTAAATATAAAACTTTGTTTTCCTATTTTCATTTTAAATACCTAATATATATCTTATTGCACCAAATACAAATGCGCTTATTATTCCAACTACAATTACGCTTCCAGCTAGTTTAAACATATTTACAAAAATACCTAAAACCATTCCTTCGCTCTTAGATTCCATTGCTGCACTAGTCATAGAATTTGCAAATCCTGTAATTGGTATAATCGATCCCGCCCCAGCAAACTGGCCAAGTCTGTCATAAATACCTAATCCGGTTAATAATGCTCCTAAAAACACCATAATTGTTACAGTTAGGACATTTGCATATTCTTTTTCATATCCAAACCAATCCATAAATATTTGAATTAATATTTGCGCAAACAAGCATATAAATCCTCCAACAAAAAAAGCTTTAATGCAATTTTTTAAAATCGGTCGTTTTGGCTCTGATGCTTCTTTTGCTTTATTTACCATTTTATTATTCATAAAATATCACTTCCTTACTTGATATTATTGGATAAATTATGTAAAAATATTCAAAAATTTATTAGTAATGAAAAAAGCACAACAAATTTTAAATTGTTGTACTTTTATTAAAACTGTCTTAAAATCACCCTTTTTTCTTATAAACCACTAAACTTATAGTCAAAAATTAAAGATGTAAGACATTTATCTTTTTTAAACTTATATTTATCAATTAATTTTTCTTTCTGTGTCTTAACAGAAGAATTGTTTGAATAATCATGGTTGGCATGATTGAAAACAGATAAATATAGAGTATTTCTTTATTATCTAAATCCTTGGTTTGAAATATATTTTGTAAGAAAGGTATAAATAAAACTAAATTAATTAAAATTAATCCAAGCAAAATAGAACCAATCATTGCTTTATTTTTAACTTTGTTTCTAAAGATTGATTTTGTTCCTCTACAGTTTAAACTATGAAATAATCTGGCTATACAAAGTGTTGCAAATACTGCAGTTCTAGCAACATAAATATCTTTTCTTAATCCCATATAATATGAAAGAATTGTGAAAAAACCGATTAAAACTCCTTCAAACATAATAATTTGTATTACTCTCTTAGATAATAATGATTGATCTAGTTTTCTAGGTTTTCTACTTAAAACATCTTCATCTGAATCTTCCATCCCAATAGCTATAGCAGGTAGGCTATCTGTAAGTAAATTTATAAACAATAAATGAACAGGTGCAAAAGGAATTGGTAGAGCAAGGAGACTTGTATAAATTACTAATAGTATTCCTGCTGCATTTCCAGATAATAAAAATGTAATAGCATTTTGAATATTATTGTAAACTTTTCTTCCATTCTTAACTGCCTTAATTATTGTATAATAATTATCATCAGTTAAAATTATTGAAGATGCTTCTTTAGAAACTTCAGTTCCGCTTCTTCCCATTGAAATTCCTATATTTGCTTGTTTTATTGCAGGTGCATCATTAATGCCATCTCCAACAAAAGCAACAACACCTTTTTTTGCCTGCCAACTTTTCACAATCCTAAGTTTGTGTTCAGGTGATACTCTTGCGTAGATAGATATTTTATCAATAACTTCTACTAATTCTTGATCAGAAGTTTTATCAAGTTCTGCACCAGTCAAACAAATATCGCCATCTTTAAATATCCCTACATCTTTACCAATTGAAATTGCAGTATTTTTATGGTCTCCTGTAATCATTACAGGTTTTATACCTGCTGATATTGCTTCTTTAATAGCTAGTTTAGATTCTTTTCTGGGTGGGTCATATAAAGATAAAAATCCAACAAAAACTAAATTTTTTTCATCTTGATAAGTTATTTGCTTTTCAATACTAACATCTTTGTCAAACTCTTTATAAGCAACTGCAATAGTCCTAAACCCTTGATTTGCCATACTTCTTGTATTTACATTTATATCATAATGATCACCAGTTGTTATTCTTCTAACTTTATCTTTTGTATAAATATATGAACATTTACTTAAAACAACATCTGGAGCACCTTTTGTGAAAATATAGTATTTGCCATTAACATAGTTTAAAGTACTCATTATTTTTCTATTTGAGTCAAAAGGAACCTCTGAAAGTCTAGGTTTCTTTTCATTTTCTTTATAGATACTTATTCCTAATTTTTTTGAAAATTCAATTAATGCAAGTTCGGTTGCATTCTTATTTTGATCGCTTGTAAGAACTGAATCATTACATAGATAACAACCCATTAATAAAAAATTATTTACTTTTTTCCTTACATCAAACCTGCTTACAGAATTGACATAATTATCAGTATAAGCATTAATAACTTCCATTTTATTTTGCGTTAATGTTCCTGTTTTATCACTACATATTACATTTATACATCCCAATCCTTCTACTGCTTTTAATTCCTTAATTATTGCATTTTCCGATGCCATTCTTTGTGTCCCAATCGCTAAAACAATTGTAACAATAGAACTTAGTGCTTCAGGAATAGCTGCAACTGCTAAAGCAACTGCAAATAAAAGGGAATCAAGCAAAGTGACATTTCTATAGATACTTAAACCAAAAACAATAACACATATCACAATAATTAATATTGCTAGTTTCTTTGAAAATTCATCTAAAGAAACTTGTAAAGGGGTTCTATGGTTCTTAGATGTATAGAGCATATCAGCAATCTTACCTAATTCACTATTCATCCCAGTTGCAGTAGTAACATATAAAGCTTTACCCGCAGTTACTAAAGACCCAGAAAAAACCATGTTTTTTTGATCTGCTATTAAAACATCATCATCTTTAATAATTGCATCAGTTTTATCAACAGATTGACTTTCTCCAGTTAAACTACTTTCATTTACTTCCAAAGATTTTGAATAGATAATCCTTCCATCACAACTAATAATATCTCCTGCTTTTATAACTACAATATCTCCAATAACAATCTCACTAGTATGAATAGTCTCTTCTGCTCCATTTCTTATGACTCTTGCAACTGGACTACTCAATTCTTTTAAACTCTTTAAACTTTTTTCTGCTTTGAAATGCTGGTAAGTTCCTAAAAATGCATTTAAAACAATAACAGAAAATATAACAATTGTACTTTCAAGTTCGTTTGTGAAAAGAGAAATTAAGGCTGCTATAATTAAAATAATAACCAGAATATCTTGAAACTGTTCTAAAAATACTCTAGCTTTAGATTTTCTATCTTTTTCTAGCAGTTCATTCTTACCATATAATTTTCTATTTTCTTCTACCTGCTTTTTACTAAGTCCATTATAACCAATATTAAAACTATTAAGTACTTCTTGTTTATCCTTATTATAATACTTAATCAAACAACCCCTCCTCATTAAAAAAACTTTTAATATTATTAATACTAAAAGTTTTTAGTATGCCTATAGATGTCCATAGACATTAAAATATATATTCATTTTATTGATAAATTATACCCTTTCGGGTTTACTTACCAAGCAAGAATTTCCTCAAATTTTGGAGGGCATTTTTTTCAATTCTTGAAATTTTACTCTGGTTTTTACCCAAAACATCAACTAACTCTGTTTGTGTATAGTTTTTAAAATACCTTAATCTTATAATTTCTTTTGCTTCTGCATCTAAGGATTCAATAGCATCCATTAGATGTGTCCTTTTGCTTTCCTTATAAGGGATAATAGAAATTAATCTTAAATCATTATTCGAATCTGTTTTATCAAGCGAGGTTATATTATTCATATATAAATATGCTTCAATAACACTATTTTTATCTAGCCTAAATTTTAAAGCAATATCTTCAATTGATAACTCTTGATTTTGTTTAATGATTTTTATAATTTTATATATATTTTTACTTAACTTAATTAATCTGTTTTCTCTTAATTCTTTTTTTATTTCTCCGATTATATAATAGGTTGCATATGTATTAAACTTTACATTTTCTGATTCTTTAAAATTCTTTACAGCTTGAAATAAGCCCATCAATCCAGCTTGAATTAAATCATCTTTTGCAACATAACCATAGTTCATCTTATTAACAATTCTCTTAACCAAGTCAATATTATCATTAAATAGATCCATATGTTTTTACAATTTCTTTAAACAGTTTATTGTTGTTCCTTCACCAGGTTTTGATATAATTTCTAGTTCATCAGAGAATATATCCATAATTGTAAATCCTAATCCCGCTCTTTCTTCATCAACTTTAGTACTAAATAATGGCGTTTTAGCCTTTTCAACATCTTCTATACCTACACCTTCATCTTTAATAGTTAGATTTAAAATATTATTTTTTAGTTCCATACTTAAAAATACATATTTATCTGGATCACTATTATATCCATGAACAATAGCATTTGTAACAGCTTCTGATGTTATAGTTTTAATTTCATTTATAACACTTAAAGTTAAATCTTGCTCTACTAAAAAACTAGCAACAGCTCCTCTTGCGAAAACAACATTTTTAAGTTTCGCACTAAATCTCATTTCTACATAATTTCTCATTTAAGCTACCCCCAAATATTCATTTACTTCATCTTCATTTTTACCTATCATACATATCTTATGTAAACCAGATAATTGAATTAATCTTTTAATATTCTCATTTAAAGAACATAAGACGACTTTACCTTTCTCTCTCCTCAGTCTATTACATCTTCCAATAATAAATCCAACACCACTGCTATCCATAAAGTTTAACTTATTAAAATTTAAAACTAAATGTTTAATTAGATACTTATCAATCAACTCTGTAACTCTAATCCTTAAATTTTCAACAGTATGTTGGTCTAACTCTCCATCAAGACGAACATATAATACATTCTTTTTAATAAGCATTTGTACATTTAATAGCATTTTTATTCCTCCCGCACATATATTATATATTTTACCATTTATGGAGTATCTTTCTCTATTCTAATTTGAATTTAACTAAAATTTATCCATAAATTATCTAAAAACTTTTTTTGATTATGTAAAACTAAGTCGAAATATATAAAAGAATCTTAAATATATAAAAAGAAAAGCGCAAACTGCGCTTTTTATTTTATAATCTCTTTTTCTTTGTAATTTTAATTAGAATAAAGACTATCCCAATAAATCCTATTAATCCTATTGCAGGGAGAATATATATTATAAAAATATACCATTGATAATTCATGCTATCGTCACACTGACCTCTATTACCAAACTTCTCAAATCTTAACTTAAAATATTGATCAAGTTCATCTACACTCATCCCGTCTTCAAAAACCAAGTCTTCACAAAAGTTTCCATTCAGTAACATATTTATTGCACTATAATAATAAATATTATCATTTTCAATTAAATTATTTATTCTAATAATACCATTATCAACAGGAATCAAACTATTAACTTCATTGGAATCATAAAAAGGATATAATATGTCTATATCTACTTCTATAGGGTTACCAACAGGATCTTTAAGAGAGGTAATATTTTCTTTGCAATAAATATTAGTGATAATTAACTCATTATAACCCTTAACTTTATTATATACTTTTTTTGAAATGCTCATAGTAATTTCATCACCATTTTTATAATCAAAAAAGCTCTTTAAATTTAAAATCTTAATTATCTGAACATCTAAAACAACAAACTCTAAATCACTCATATAATATAGTTCTCTAGTATCAACATCCTTAACTTCAACATGAGCAAACTCAGTATATCTAATAGAATCCGATAAAGACGGATCACACGCAAAGACTATATTATAAGAGGCTATAAATAGCATTATAATAAGCCCAATAATCTTTCCGATTTTTTTCATTTAAAATCATTCTTCTTAATTAGATATTATATACTTCATTTACTTATATAACAAAAAATACCTAGTGTTTTTTAAGAATTGAAATGATTGAATATTATTATCTTGAAATTCTAGATTTATCAAACTTTACTTCTTTTATAAATAAGAAAGCATATGGTATTAAAATAACAATTGTTGCTATAATTAAACACAAATGGTTTTCCATTACACTTAAGATTATTACCAGTGCTTGAAGTAAAATAAAAACAATATGTATCAAAATTAAACCTAAGATTTTTAATACAATATACCTTTTATTCATAGAACCAATTATACCAATGGATCTGATTATTAAGTATATTTCTAACAAAAGAAAACTTATCCCATAAGCTAATGTAATTGAAATGAGCAACACCATCCTAGTGCCATAATCTTTAAAATTAATTCCACCAAACTTAATTATTTCTAATACAATGTATGCAAAAAACAATACTATAAAAGATAACAACCCTATTACAATACTAATAGTAATAAACTTAAAGTCCTTCTCCACCTTAAACAAAGACTTATTTAATTTAAGACTCATTTTTCCTCCTACTAAGCGATATTCAACTATATTATACTCTTATTAAATATATTGTAAATAAAAATCAAGGAACTAAATCCTTGATTCATTTTATTTTACAGTGAAAATTATATCATTTATTATTGGCATTTCTTCTGTATATTCTAAATGTCTAATTCTATTTGAGTTTTCAACAACATCATCATAAATAAATTTAGAATCTACTTTAATATATTCTTGATATTTATATTTTTCTTCTTTGATCACATTTTGGTTTTCATCTAGGTAAGTAACTTTATATTCTTTTTTAATCCATTTTGGATATAAGTTAATATCAGTTAAATCACTTGTAAGTTTTGATACTTCATTTTTAAACTCACTATCTAAATACCAACCAGCAAATTCATACCCTCTTCTTTCCAAAACAGGTAGATTGCCATCTTTAACTTCTAATGGAAGAGCTGAAGTATCAACAACACTATCTATTTCACTGAAGCAGTTTAATAGACGTTTAGTTCTTTGGAAATGGAATAATGTTTCATAATTCATATAAAAGAATTTACATGTATCTACTAAAGAAGCCCAACTATTATAGAAGAAATCATTACCATGAATATCTCCAGATGAATAATCTTCATCAGTACGCCAGTAAGCAAAAAATGTGATAATAAATTTAATAAATGATCTATATTTATTATTCTTATAACAATATCCTATAAATCCTTCTTCGCTTTGGTTTTCTACTATTCCATCTTCTTCAAAAACAATATAGTATTTGTGGAAAAGATTTGCAAGACCTGTCATAGTTCCTTTTCCATAATTCCAGTCAATTGCAATTTTTAAGAAATCTTCAAGACTATAATCTTTCACACCTGATTCTGGATAAATTTCATTTAAATAATTATAAAAATAAGTAAAGAAACTATTAAATAATTCTTCTTTTGAAGAAAAAACATCTCCTAAATTATAATTTATCTTTTTTAATTCACTCATAATTTTAATACTCCTTTAAAAAACAACATCATTATTTTACTATATTTAAGCCTTTTTAGCAACTACATTCTTTAATATATGATAAAATATAATCTATAATAAATATTTTAAAGTTTCTTTGTTATATTTAAAATATCTGCTAATAAACTTAAATAGTAAACAATTATACAAGGAGATAAGTATGAAATACTTCTATGGACCCAAAAATAAGAAAAACTATTTTGAAGGATGGTATTTTAAGCACACATCTAAAGATCTAAATATTGCATTTATACCTAGTATTTCAATTACTAATAATAAGAATAAAAATGCATTCATCCAAGTAATCTCAAATAATTTTACTGAAAAGTTTGTATTTCCATATGAAGATTTTTTCTCAAGTGTTAATACATTAAACATCCGTATAAAGAACAATATTTTCACTTCAAAATCTTTAAATTTAAATCTTAAGAGCGATAAATATGAAATAAAAGCAAACCTTACATATTCTCCATTTCAAACTCTAAAATCTGATATTATGGGTCCTTTTAAAAATTTTCCTAAAATGGAGTGTAAACATAATATCTTTTCTATGAAGCATATTGTTGATGGGACTATCTTTATAAATAATAAAGAACATATCTTTAAAAATGAATTTGGTTATTTAGAAGGAGATTATGGTATATCATTTCCTGATAAATATAAATGGATTCAATCTAACAACCTCCATAATGGATCGTTCTTTCTTTCAATTGCAACAATACCTTATTTAAAGTTTAAATTCACAGGACTAATTGCAGCACTTATTGTTGGTTCAAAGGAATATCGCTTTGCAACATATAATTTTTCAAAGATATTAATTAACACAAAAGACCACATTAGAATTAGAAAAAGAAAATATATCCTTGATGTCTTTATAAAAGATAGTACTAGCTTAATCTTAGCTGCTCCAAAGAATGGTGATATGTCAAGAAAAGTGTATGAATCTATGGATGCAGTAATTGAAGTAAAACTTTCAAAAAAGAATCATGTGCTATATCATGAAACGGGATATAATGCCTCAATTGAAATAGGATAGTTTAATTATCAAACTTAAACAGCTTGGATAAACCAGTAATTACTATATTACTAATCAAACAAAAAATACTTAGAGTTTTCTAAGTATTTTTACTGAGAATTTAAAAATATTTCTTTAAAAACTTCATATAAAATATTAAAGAATGATGCTTTTACAACTTCTTCTTTTACTTCTAAATCAACTTCCTTAATTAACTTACCATCATAAAATACTTTAATAGTACCTACTTTCTTATTATCGTAGCCAATGTTTTCATATATAATATTTGTTTCAACTTTTATATCCTTTAAGTCTGTACCTTTCTTTTTTAAAACATTAACATCTTCTTTAATTGTTATATTATAAGTTTTAGGATAAAATCTAACATCTTCATAAGTTTCTATAATATTATCTTTTTGATAAATTGGATGTACATCATAAGTTGACAAAGCATAATTTAGCATTTGAACTATCTCTTGGTTTCTAATTTTAGGATCAGTATTACCCATAGTAACAGCAACAAATCTTTTTCCATCTCGTTTAATCGTAGCTGTTAGACAATACCCAGACTCATTAGTCCATCCAGTCTTAATACCATCTACACCTTCTACAAATTTAACTAACTTATTTGTATTAACTAACCAAAATTTATTTTCTTTTCCTTCTCTTACATAATCTTCATAAATACTAGTATATTTTAAAATATCAGGATAATTATTAATTAAATAAGAGCCCATTAAAGCCATATCTCTTGCACTAGATACATGGCCAGCTTCTGGCAACCCATTTGAGTTCTTGAAAACTGTATTGGTTGCTCCAATCTTTTTAGCTTTATTATTCATCATTTTTACAAAATTAGCTTCGCTACCACCAATAGCTTCCGCAAATACAACAGCAGAATCATTCGCAGAGTTAATTGCAACTGATTTTAATAAATCTTCAACCTTCATCTTTTCTCCAGGTTCAAGATATATATTTGTTCCGCCCATTCCTGATGCATATTCACTACAAGTTAACTCTTGATCTAATGTTAATACATTATTTTCTAATGCTTCCATTATTAATATCATAGTCATTATTTTCGTCATACTCGCAGGCGATCTTGCTTCATCTGCATTTTTCTCATATATTACTTCAAGTGTAGTTGGTTCTAAAAGTATAGCTGCTTTCGCATTTTTTACTAATTCTAATTCCCCATCCTCATTCATAACTTCTTCTAGATTAAATTCAAAATCATCAATGTCTAATCCATTAACAGGTTTATTATATTGGAAGAAGATAAATGTAAGCATTACAAACAAAATAATGATGAATATAAAGTTCCTCTTAACCTTATTTTTCAATTTATATCACCACTAAATATTATTAATAAAACCATTAAAAAAGAACAAAAACTAATTATATATAGTTTTTGCTTTAATATATTTATAATTTAAATCTTCTAGTAGCTTCAATCGCTATTTTCCAACCTCTATGGAGCTCATTTCTCTTTTCTTCACTCATTTTATTAGTGAAGATTTTTTCAATTGAACGCATCTTTTTAATTTCTTCCCTATCTTGCCATACTCCAACTGCAAGCCCTGCTAAATATGCAGCACCTAAAGCTGTAGTTTCTAAACATCTTGGTCTTATAATATTTTTATTTATAATATTTGATTGAAATTGCATTAAAAAGTCATTAACAGAAGCTCCACCATCAACAGTTAAATGCTTAATTTTTATACTTGATTCTTCTTGCATAACATCCATAACATCTCTACTTTGATATGCAATAGCTTCTAATGTTGCGTTAATTATATTTTCTTTGGATGTTGCTCTAGTTATTCCAAACATTGCTCCTCTAGCATCATTATCCCAATACGGAGTACCAAGTCCAACAAAAGCAGGAACAAAATAAACTCCATCACTGCTTGGATTTCTCGAAGTATATATTTCACAATCTTTAGAATTTCTAAATAATCTTAGTCCATCTCTAAGCCATTGAACTGCACTACCTGCAATAAATACAGAACCTTCCAAAGCATATTCAGTTATACCATTAATTTTCCAGGCTATTGTTGTTAGTAACCCTTTATTTGAATAGATCAATTTTTCCTTCGTATTCATAAGCATAAAACAACCTGTTCCATATGTGTTTTTAATTTCACCAGCATCAAAACAGCATTGGCCAAAGAGCGATGCTTGTTGGTCACCAACTATGGAAGCAAGCGGTATTTCTACATCTTCATCAATGTCATTAAAACTTACATAACCATAAACTTCACTAGTATCTCTTACTTCAGGTAAAATCGATTTTGGTATCCCAACAATCTCCAAAATCTCTTCATCCCATTCATTCGTCTTAATATTATATAACATTGTTCTAGATGCATTTGTTGCATCAGTTATATGTAATTTCTTATTTGTTAGGTGGAATGTTAAAAAGGAGTCAATTGTTCCAAAAAGAAGTCTATTTTCCTTTAATAGTTTTCTAGCTTCTTCCACATTATCCAAAATCCACTTAATTTTACTTAATGAGAAATATGGATTGATTAATAAACCTGTTTTTTCTTGAAATAAATCTACATATCCTTGTCTAATCAAATCATCACATATAGCTTGAGATTGTCTACTTTGCCAGACAATTGCATTATACACTGGTTTACCAGTTAATTTATCCCAAAGAATTGTTGTTTCTCTTTGATTAGTAATTCCAATTGCACTTATATCTTTTAGTGATAATTTACTCTTATTAATTACGTTTTTCACAACACCATAAACAGTCTCTAATATTTCTTCACCATCATGTTCTACCCAGCCATTTTGAGGATGAATTTGACTAAACTCCATTTGTGATGAAGCTATTATGTTAGAATTCTTATCAAAGATAATTGCTCTGGTGCTAGTTGTTCCTTGATCGATTGATAATACATATTTTTTCATAACACAACTCCATTTACTTTAATTAATTTTAACATAAATTAAGGTAATAAACAATTTATAATTTCTAAGTATTTTGCCCATACATTATCCTTGTATTAGAATACATTAAATTAGGAGGTAAAGATGAATTATCAAAGATTAAATTATCCAAATGGATATAAGAAAATTGTTCAACCAAAACAGGGTTGTAAAATGCCACCACAACCTAATATACCAATGCCAATACCTGAACCTATGCCAATGCCTAAACCAATGCCACTACCTACACCAGTACCAAATAACAATCCACCACTAAATTTATTCCCAGTTGATGAGGGATATGTCAAGGGAACAATTTTTAGAGGACTATATCAACCATATAAAAATATGAGTCCAATAGCTCCAGTAAATAATACCAAAATGCAAAGAATGTTATTTGATGTAAACAAATATCATTTTGCTATGACTGAGTTAAGTTTTTATTTAAACAATTTTCCTAATGATGTTGAAGCATTAAGATTATTTAATGGATTTAGAAAAGATTATTTAAGAGCAAAAAATGAATTTGAGACCGAATTTGGTGCTCTTGATATGACATCACAACAATTAGAAAGAGGTCCTTGGAATTGGGTTCAAACAACCGCTCCATGGAAGAGAGGAGTTTAATTTATGTGGATTTATGAAAAAAGGTTACAGTTTCCTGTAAACATTAAAAAACCGGACCCAAGAATGGCTAAGCTGGTAATCACACAATATGGTGGACCTGATGGCGAACTTAGTGCAGCTTTAAGGTATTTAAACCAAAGATACACAATGCCAGATGAAAGAGGAAGAATTCTTCTTACTGATATAGGTACTGAAGAATTAGCACATGTAGAAATTGTCTGTGCAATGGTATCACAACTTATGGAAGGTGCTACTTTAGAACAAATAAAAGCAGCTGGAATGGATACACATTATGCAACAAGAGGAATGGATTTATACCCTACTGATTCCTTAGGTAATGCATTTACTGTAAAATACTTTGGAGCAGTTGGAGATCCATTGGCAGACTTAGCTGAAGACATGGCAGCGGAAGAAAAAGCAAGAGCAGTTTATGAAAACTTAATTGATCTTGCAACAGATCCAGATGTAATTGCTCCTCTACTTTGGTTAAGAGAAAGAGAAATTGTCCATTTCCAAATGTTTAAAGAATTAAGAGATTATTACATAGAAAATCTTAAACTTTAAAAAGATTCCTGCAATAAGGAATCTCTTTTTATTTTTCTTTAAGTTTATCTATCCCATAAAACCACGGAACTATTTTTATATCTTTAATATACTCATATTCCTTATATTCATCTTTAATACTTCCGTCATCTTTAAACCAATTTTCTTCCATATTAGGATTATAATAATTCAAATGAAAAACATTATAAAATAACCCAGTATACCTCTTACTTCCGCCGTCTTCATAACTGGCAGTATAGAAAGCAAAAATTGGTATTTTTGAATTTTTCATCCTAGCAAAATCAACAAAAAAAAGAATAACCCATATTAACATTATATAAAGTAAAATATATTTATATTTTCGTTTCATAGTTTACCTCTTACATTTATAACAAATAATTTAAAACATTTTTTAAAAAAAGAAAGCAAAATTAATTGCTTTCTAAATCTTTTAATGAATTTCTAAGAAACAAGAGTTACCAATAAATTCTCTTAGTAAAGAATTACACGGAACTAAGGAATCATCAATATCTTTAAAATATTTCAAGAATTTCACAAGTCTATTTGCTTGAATAAAATACTCATTATTTCTATCAATTGCTTCTAAAATTGGTAGAGCATATTTTTTTATAACTCCAAGTTCATAAGATAACTCCGTATTGAAAATATAATCTGCTTGTTCTTGGAAAGGATAAATCCATCTAAACTCTCCTCTTCTAACAGATGGCCACATACCTAAAGTATCAGAAGGTCTAGTTTTTCTAAATTGCCAATCCCTAACCATTCTTCTTAACATTCTTATATCTGTCGCACTAATAGGATTATGATTATCAATATTAATTTGCGCAGTTGGACTTATATAAATTTTAAACTTCTGATGCTTAGGTATTAATGAAGTTAATTCTTCATTAAGAGCATGGATACCTTCAATTATTATCGGAGTATTTTTAGGTATTCTAATTTTCTTTCCATCAACTCTTTTACCTATTTTAAAATCAAATTTAGGTAATTGAACTTCTTCTCCTCTAACTAAAGCAAGTAAATGCTTGTTAAATAATTCAACATCAAGTGCATTAATATGCTCTAAATCCGGTTCTCCAAATTCATCTTTTGGTGCAAAATCTCTATTTAAATAATAATCATCCATAGAAATTTTCACAGGTTTAATACCTCTGGTCATTAATTCTATTCGTAGGCGATTAGAAAATGTAGTTTTACCACTAGATGATGGACCAGCAATAGCAATGATTCTAATATTATCTATATCATTTTTAATTCTAATTCCAAGTTCAGACAACATATTATTATGTTTTGTTTCACACATATTAACAAGTTCATAGGCTCCATTACCTTCAATTTGCTTATTTAAATTTGCAATTGAATCAGCACCAACCATAGTTGACCAGTCTCTTGCTTCTTTTTGCATTCTTCCAAAACTTGGAGAATCTTCAAATGCTGGAATTTCGCCAGTTTCTTCAGCTCGCGGAAGCTGAAGTAATATATATGGATAATAAAGTTTTAAATTATAATCCTTTAAATATCCAGTAGAAGGAACCATATATCCAAACATATAGTTTACATATTCTTCACATACATAAGTATTAACATAGTCTTCTTCACGATATTTTAAGACTTCAATTTTATCTAAATATCCTTCTTTTTCATAAAGTTTAATTGCTTCATCTATTGATAGTCTCTTTCTTTTAATTGGTAAATCCAAAGCAATAATAGAATCCATCTCTTCTTTTAATCTTTTTATAAATGCTTCATCAATTGAAACATCATCTTCTCCGTTAACTTCTATGGCAGTTGATCTAGATACACTTTGAGTGAACTTAACCTTATATTTAGGATTAATTCTCTCAAGGGCCATAATAACTAAATAACGCATACTAGTTTCATAAACTTTAGTAGCATCATATGAAGTTAAATCTAAAAACTCAACTTCACAATTATAATTTAAATAATAATCTAATTCTCTTAATCGATTATTTACTGTTGCAACATAACATTTCACATCTAGCGATTTTGCTAAGTCTTTTAAAGTAACTTTGTCTTCAAATTCTAAAACTTGATTATTTACTTTCACACTAAACATAAATTTTCTCCTTTAATATATTATTTTTTCTTCATCAGTAGCTAGTAATGGAAGTATAATTGCTAGTAAAATCATCACAATTATATTATAGAATGTTGTTTCAATTAAGCCTTGAATAGCTAATGCAATTAGGATAATTAAAATATACGAATTAAACTTATTTTTCATTAGAGCATATCTAAATGCTTGAATTAATAAATACCCAAATGAAACAAACCCTATAATTCCAGTCTCAGCTAAAGTTTGAATTATAAAATTATCATAATAATTTTTATCAATTGCTATTGATAAATAAAAACTTGAACTATTTGCCCCACCACCAAATAGAGGATTCCTTTGAAAAACATTAAAACCTATTCTACTTATTAATTGTCTTTCTTCGATAGTTAAACCTTTTTTACTTAAGAAATCAAAAAATTCTTTCACATAACCAAGAGGTATAGCAACAATGATTAATCCTATCAAAATAATAATTGATGAATAAATAATTGTAATAACAAAATTAGTTTTGTGTTTTACATCATGCAATGTTTTTAATATCAGAGGTATTACTAAAAGTATCATCGCAAGGTATGCACCCCTTGATAACATTAGATGTAACATTAATACATCAATAGCAACTATTAAAAGTAAGTAATACTTCTTTTGATCAAAAGTATAATAATATAAAAGTATTGGTAAAATTAAAATATAAATCATAGCAACTTCATTTGTAGTTGCCCAACCAAAATCAATACTATCGCTAGCATAAAAAGATATAATATTTTGGCCTATACCATATTCTAAATAATACAAAATTATTTCTATAAAAATTGCAATACTTAAATAAACAAAAATCTTTGAAAGAAAATATCTTCCATAATTCTTGTTATCATCTTTAAAATCTAAATTTAGAATATATAAAAATAATAGAATATAAAACACCCACATAAAAACTCCTTCAAGCGAAGTTTTTAGAACTGGTGTGTTGATTAATGAAAATACTTGTGATATAAAAACTAAAATAAAACCAGTTAATATCCCATTATTAAATATCGGTTTCTTTCTTATTAAATCATAAATTAGTAAAAATAAAACTATTATAAATCCAACTATTATAGGAAAAATATAATCAACTTTTTCTAATCTTAAGGATATAATAGCTGATATAGCAACTGGAATTAATTTTTCTTTTGATATTCTAAAGAAATAAATAATTAAGATAAATAATAAACAAACTACAAATATCATCCAAACTAATTTAAACTTCCAGTTTACAATTGCAACTAAAAATAATAATGCAATGTATAGATCATAAGAGAAAAACTTAATAAACCAATCTTGTAAACTTTTAATTTTTTCATTTTCGAATAATTTGTTTTTAAAGTTATGTATTCTTTCCATATTATCCCTACTTTATTTTAGATAATAATTATAACATAACTATTCATAAAACGCAAACTACTCATAAACAAAAAATAAAAGCATAACTATCCAAAGTTATGCTTGTTTACAATCTATTTCGCAATTTGTTTTTTAGCTGTTTCACAAAGATTTGAGAAACCTTTTGCATCATTAATAGCAATTTCAGCTAACATCTTACGGTTGATTTCAATGTTTGCTTGTTTTAAACCAAACATTAATTTGCTATATGATAAACCATTTAATCTAGCACCTGCATTAATTCTTGCAATCCATAATTTTCTGAAATCTCTTTTACGACGTTTACGGTCACGGTATGCATAAGATAATGATTTCATTACTTGTGCATTGGCTGTTCTATATAATGTATGCTTTGAGCCAAAGTAACCTTTAGCTAATTTTAATATTTTTTTACGTCTTCTTCTGGAAACGACTCCACCTTTTGTACGTGGCATAATTCTATCCTCCTAATTTTTAAATATTTGCTAATTGTTTTTTAATTCTTTTGATATCTGCTGCTGATACTGTACCAGCTTTTCTTAAATGACGAATTCTCTTTTGAGTTTTCCCTGGAGCTAAATGACTTGTACCTGGTCTACCACGCATCACTTTTCCAGTTGCTGTAATTTTAAATCTTTTCTTAGAACCACTATGTGATCTCATTTTAGGCATATTCTAATACACTCCTTATTTCTTATTTTTTTGGACTCAAGAGTATAGACATATTTCTACCCTCTTGCGAAACATTTGATTCAACATTAGCAATATCTGCTGTCTTTTCAATAAATTTTTCCAGCATTTCTTTGCTATCTGCTTCATTTACAAGCATACGTACACGACGTCCAAATCGCAATGTTACTTTTAACTTATCTCCATCTTCTAAGAATTTTCTTCCCTTTTTAAGTTTAGTTTCAAAATCATTGTTACTAATTACTGGAGTAAGCCATATCTCTTTTATATTAATGATCTTTTGATTTTTCTTTGATTCTCTAGCTTTTCTTTGTTGTTCATAACGGAACTTACTGTAGTCCATAAATCTACATACAGGAACTTTCGCATTTGGTGCAACACACACTAAGTCTAATCCAGCTTTAGCAGCTAATTTTCTAGCTTCTTCAATTGGTTGTTCCCCTAGAGATTCACCATTTTCATTAATAACCAAGACTTTTGAAGCTCTTATATTTTCATTAATTAAAGCTTCATCTTTTCTTTCAAAATTTTTGCTAATAAATATTACCTCCTATTATTTTAGATATCTCATAGCAAAAAAAAATGAGTGCATACAACACCCACTTTACACAACAAAAAAGTTTTATGTTAGTGACGTCTACCTATCAACATGATCGATCAGGTGAGAAGTGGGTACTTCTTCTTTCCACTATGAAATCTATACATATTATACTATATTATAGTAAAAATGTCAAACATTATTAAATTTAATTTTTAAGATCCTTATACCCATAAAAATATATATTTATAACTACTAATATTATAATCAAAAACATTGCATGGATACTACTGTAATGAAAATACAGTTTATTTGAATAATTTAAAATAACATAGTTTATCGCTTCAATAATCTTACCACTATCTTCATTAATAATTTCACTTAAATTCATTAGGGCAAAGGGAATAATTATAACATATATATTATCAAATATTTGCATTAAAAGCAAGCTAAAAAAACCATAGTATAATGCAAGCAAAAGAAGCGAAATAAATGACTCTAAATATTTAATATCAAATATAAATTCCTTATAAAAAATAAAACCTACACAGACATATTGAAAATATGAGAAATAGCAAACAATTAAAACAACAATGCATAAAGCAATTAGTTTAGTAATTATGATTTTATATCTAGATATTCCAGCAGCTATAAATATAACAATATATTGATCTAATTTAGATGTGAAAGAATAACCAAAAAGAAATATTGAGTATACTATAATAACAAATTTACAAATCATAAAAACATTATGAAAATATATATAATTGTTATCATTAAACCCAATCTCTTTATCAATTAAGAATACAGAAGATAGAGTTGCTATAAATAAAATAAATGAGACAACAAAGGTAACAATAATTGTAGCTTTAAAAACCATATAATTTAAATGGCATTTAATTAAATTCTTCATTTAACCTACCATTTATTATCCTAAGTTTATAATCATAAAGTCCATTATATTCATTTACATTATGGGTTATTAAAATAATTGTTTTTTTCTTATTTCTTAATTTTTTTAACTCTAAGAAAAACAGACCTTGTATATCAACATCCAAACCATTTAACGGTTCATCAAAAATAAAAATATCTCCATCTTTTAATAGTGCTTGGATAATTAATACCTTTTGTTTCATCCCTTTAGATAATTCATTTAATTTATAATTTCCATCTAAACTCCATGCGTCTAAAAAATAATTAATTTTTTCTTTAAGTATAGATTGATCTAGATTATATATTAATCCTAAATTATATAAAAACATATTAATTTTTAAATATTCTGGAAAATGTAAATAATCTGGAATATAAGATATATTATTAGTGGTTTTGTTTAATCTTCCAGTGGTTGGATTTATTAATCCTAATATCAGTTTTATTAATGTAGTCTTTCCAGAACCATTTTCTCCAACAATTAGATATGTTTTACTTCCTAAAAATATGTAATTTAATTCTGTTAGAACAGGACTTTTATAACTTTTTGAAACATTAATTAATTCAATAATTTTCATATGTATGATATTTTAAACTATTAATTTTCTTTAGAGAATATAGACTTGTTTCAAAAAACAAAAAATCATCAATACATAAGTACTTTATAATACCATCCACTTCATACTCAACTAAAAATCCTGTTTTATTAAGAAGAATATTATTCTTATATTTTAGAGGAACAAAAATATTTATTTCTTCATCTAGTTCAATATTTATATTACTAGTATTGCTTAAATTATATAGTTGATAATTATAGCCAAGCAGTTCATCAATTTTTTTACCCTGGTCAAATGTTCTATTTATTAATATCTCATCAACTGCAGCTTCTAAATTTAAATCTAATGGTGTGATATTATTAATTATAATATTCTTATTGGTATTATTTTTTAGCCCAATATTTACGCCAACCAACACCTTATCATCATATGTATTAATTAATCCTTTTAAATGATTAAGTGTAACTGATGAATCATCATTTTGGTAAAAATAATATGATAAACTGCCTATTTGTAAATTAACTGTTATTCCTTGAAGATAATTAATTTCAAGTTTTGCATTATTTATTTCAATTGAAAAATCTTCTTCTAAATCTATGGTAGGCATTAAAGTGAAAATATATTTATAAAATTTTTTGTTTTTTAAATAAACTGCCTCTTCAGTATTACTTATTTTATCTACTTTAAACGCTAAGCTTTCTTCTTCATTATTAATATTTATACTTGTAATATTATCTTTTTTTACTAAGTATGCATCCAAATAATTTACATAAATAGGTATTTCAATAAATTCTTCTTCACTAAACTTTACAATATTATAAGCTCTTTCAAATGTAGTAACTTGAACCGTTTTAGGAACTTGCTTAATCAATATAATTATTAACAATAAAACAATACTTAATATTGAAACTACAGCAATGACTTTATTCTTCAAAATTAAATTCCCTCCTCATAAAGTTCATAATACCTTGTAACTACATCAATATATTCCCATTCACCTTTACTAAAAGTTATTCCAAAAAAGTAATATTTACTTACTCCATTAGTAACTAATGCTTCACCGGTTTCTCTAAATATTAGTTTATAGTTTGGCATCACAGTTACTGTAAAAGAAGTTTGTTCAATGGTTTGATTACTAGTAACATTTTTAATATTACCTTCTACTTTAGCATTTACTTCTGTATCAATACCTTTAATATTTCCTTTAAACTTTCCGCTCAAACTGCCACCATAAGTAATGCTTCTTTCCTTTGTTTCTGTATCTTTTACAGTGTAGTCAATTTTTATTGGTTCTCTACTACGATTACTTTTCGCAAACATTACTTCACCAACATAAGTTGCTTCAGCTTTGATTGTGAAATAATGGTGCTTCCAACCCATAAATTTACCTCTTCCAAGATCTTTAAATCCAGCTTCAATTTTATTACTAGTCATATTTACAAGTAGAGTTCCTTCTTCTTTAAAGTCTATCTCCGTAAATATATCATGACCAGTCTTCGTATATGCTCTTAATGATAATGTGTTTATTAAAGTGAATAATAAACAAATAATTAATATTTTTTTCATATAATCTACCTCCAACTATATATTAGTTGAAAATATATTTTTTGCGTTAAAAAAAGGCTGCTTATTTTGCAGCCATAAATTTCTCAATATCATCAACTTCTTTGATAATATCTTCACTTAAATTAATTCTTCCATCTTTTGTAATTAAGATGTTATCTTCAATTCTAACACCAATATTTTCTTCTTCAATATAAATACCTGGTTCTACTGTTAAAATCATTCCTTCACTTATTGGTATTAAACCATTAGCAGGATCATGTGTATCCAAGCCAATTGAATGGCCAATTGAATGATAATAATATTTAATTAGTTCTTTAGGTTCTTTAATTAACCCTAGTCTTATACAAGCCTTAGCCAAAAGGTCTGATGCATATTTGTTATACTCAACCCATGTAACACCTGGTTTCAAAAATTCAATACAAAGTTTATTTACATTTAAAACTTCTTCATATACTTCTCTTTGTCTCTTTGTAAATTTACCACTTGTAGGATAAGTTCTACTAATATCACTTACATAGAATCCATCTCGTGCACCTAAATCAAATAGCATTAACTCGTTATCATTTATCTTTTGGTTGTTTGCAACATAATGAAGAATAGTCGCATTCTTTCCAGATGCAGCAATTGTTTCAAAAGCAGTATCGCTATTTGCAGTATACTGTAAATGGAAATTAAAATATGCTTCCATTTGGTTTTCATACATACCTGGTTTAAGATTCTTCATAATCAACTCTAAACCACCTTTAGTAGTATTAATTGCCTTTTTTATAATTGCTAATTCTTCTTCAGTTTTAAACATTCTTAATTCTACTACTTTCAGATAAGAATTTCTAATTCTAACTTCTGGATAAGTTTCTTTGAACTTTTCTGCATATTCAAGTGCTAAATTAGTATATCCAACCTCATTTCTTCTTTCGAGATTTAAGTATAAACTTCTTAGGGTTCCTGTAAACTTTCTTGATGAATTAAAGCATGAATATACAAAGTTTTCAAAATTATCTAAATAATATACTTCATCAATTCCAGATAATTCTTTTGCTTCATTTATCTCTAATTTATAACCAACCCATTTTACTAATGCAGGATCATTCTTTTCAATAAATAAAGCACTTCTAAAATTATCATTATCTTTCACAATAGCAAGGATAACATTAGCTTGATTAATCCCAGCTAAATAATAAAAATTCTTATCTACTTCAAAATCAAAATCTTGATCAGCACTTTTTTGGAATGCTTTACTAGAGAAA
>JBAYTA010000013.1:0-30163 GCA_041675865.1 Bacilli bacterium
ATTGCAACTGCACCAAGTATAGCTTCAAAAAGATCCGCCTTAACTTTTATCAGATTATCTTTGAACTTTGGATTTTCTATGTCTGTATCACCTAAATACATGTACTTAAATAACCCTAGTTTATCAATGCTAATATGGCGGAGGAAAGGGGATTTGAACCCCTGCATCATTTCTGATCTACTCGCTTTCCAAGCGAGCCCCTTCAGCCTCTTGGGTATTCCTCCAGTATTAAATATTATATCAAAATTATCATTTAATCTCAATTATTTTAATATGTTAATTTTTTCAATTAATATATTAAAATTTATATGGAATAATAAATGAAGGAGGATAAAAAATGAAAAGAAAACAAAGAGATATGACAAATGAAGAGTTTCAAAGATTCCTAGCAAATAAATATAATGATTATCAAAATGTAAGTATTCATGATAGTAATTATAACTATCTTGATACAGAATTTTCTAATGAGATTTTTCAATGTAAAGAATTTTGTGATATTAATACAAAGAAAATAAAATAAGTCATAATTAACCATTCAGTTCAATTGAATGGTTTTTTACACATTTAATATTAATTCACATATAATAAAATAGAAAAGGGAGGGATAAATATTTATAATTATTATAGGGATTATCCGCACTATAAGCATGAGAAAAGGCGAAACTATTTGAAAGATTACGGACCAAATCCATTTAAAATTAATATCGAAAAAGCAACAATTGACAATAATAATTTTAGGTTAGCTCTATGGACTGGAAATCATATGCAACTTACATTGATGAGTTTAAATGTAGGCCAAGATATTGGGTTAGAAATGCATCCTGATGTTGATCAATTTATAAGAATAGAACAAGGCCAAGGAGAAGCAACAATGGGCGATATGGAGGATATGGTAGATTTTAAAGAGATTGTTGAAGCAGATGATATCATTATTATTCCTGCAGGTAAATGGCATAATCTAGTAAATACTGGAAGCGTTCCTTTAAAACTTTATTCGATTTATGCACCAGCTAATCATCCTTTTGGAGTTATCCAAAGAACAAAGCAACAAGCAATGATGGATGAACAAAATAGATTTGATGAGTATTATTATGACAATTATTATTAAAAAGGTTCCTTTCGGAACCTTTTTAATAATATCTTTATCTTTTATTTAAAACTAATAAAGGAATATTTCTTTGTCTCATAAACGACTCTAGCTTGTTTGAAACTAATATATTCGTATCTTTTAGTTCTTGAACGTTTTTCTTACCTAATATAGTCATAATAGCTTTTATCTCTAATAAGAGATTTTCAACTTTTTTTACTACAATATCAAAATTATAATTTATTATTAATTTTAAGAAGAATGCAGACATCCCTACAGCTTTTGCTCCAAGTGCTAAAGACTTCACTACATCCATTGCATCTCTAACTCCACCACTTGCAATTATTTCAAGATCATTGACTTTTATTGATTCTAATAAAGACTCAACTGTTGATAATCCGAAGTTATTTAGATTTTCAAACTTCTCGTCACGTCTCGCATTTTCAATCAAGGCAAAGTTTGTTCCACCTTTTCCACTAATATCGACAGTCTTTACACCTAATCTCTTTAGTTTTTCTAATGCTTCAAAACTCATTCCAAATCCAACTTCTTTAACAATCACAGGAACTGATAAATTATTAATAATTTCACTGATATTAGATTCAAGATTTCTAAAATCTCTATCACCTTCAGGCATTATCATTTCTTGAACTACATTTAAATGAATCTGAAGTATATCAGCATCTAATAATTCTGTTGCAATTTTTGCTGCATTCAAACCTTTATCTGCTCCAATGTTTGCCATAACAATACCATTGGGATAATTTTTTCTAATAACTTTAAAAGAATTAGATTTTGATGGATCTTTTATAGCAGCAGATACTGATCCTGATGCAATAGGAATATTAAAATACTTCGCAAGTTTAGATAGTCTATCATTAATTTCATACGCTCTTTCACTACCACCTGTCATAGCATTAATAAATATAGGGTAATCAAAATCCATCCCGCAAAGATTTGTTTTCAGATTTACATCTGATAAAGCAATATCTGAAATAGCATTGTGAACAAATCTTATTTCATCAAAATCATTTGTTGTTTGATTTTGTAGCAATGCATATTTAATATGATCATCCTTACGATTCATCTATCTCACTTCCTTTATAAACTAATAAATCATAGCCTTTTTCTTGTAGTTCAATTTTTGCTTTATTTAAGCTCCCTAAGTCTTCAAAAAAACAAATAACACAATCTCCGCCACCAGCTCCTGAAAATTTATATACACCATTATACTTCTTGATTACTTCTTCTACATTCTCCATACCTTTAGTATAAAAGTTTGAATTTGAAAAAGTATTTAGAAAACTTAGGTTGAGATTTAATTTTTCAATTATTGTCATCATATCATTTGAGTTATTTTTAATTTCTATGACTAATTCATCACTATTTTTTCTAAACTTTTCAAATTCAGGTTTATCAATATAATTAAGAACATTTCTTACTAAATTATATGAACTGGCTATTTCATTTGTATGAACAATTAAAAACTTATAATTAAGATTTAATTCTTCTATAACTAAACCTTCCCATTCGATCTTTAATAATTCAGAAATACTTAGTCTAGAAAAGAGAACAAAAATTTTTGGATCAAATTTTTTATAATAAACTTTACTACCATAACTAATACAAGCTAAATCACCAAACGAAGTATACTTAGATATATTTGCTTGAACAATAACTCCTGCTTTAAAAAGCATAAGTTTATCAAACGGTATATTATAAAAAACAAATAGAGCCTTAAGTAAAGAAATAATTATAGCTGCACTTGATCCAAAACCATATTTTTTATTATCATCATTGTCTAAGGAGGAATGGATTTCGATCTTATATTTTTTTACTTCTATTCCTAATTCTTTAATGTATTTATTGAAAAAATTAATAACTTGTTTTATATATATTGTAGATTTATCTTCACTTTCAAAATCTAGTTTAGTGTAACAATCGTGGTATTTGTGGCTATAAACATAATAATCTTTATCTTCTTTAAGTCTAACACTTACATTTTTAAAGACAGGAAAAATTATTGATCCACCACCAACTACAACTGAGTATTCGCCTGCTATATATAATTTTCCTAAAGATGTAACCTCTACTTGCTTATTCATCAATAATTGTTGCTCCTTGCCCTAATCTGCTAATATAATAATCTATAAATCCATTTTCTTCAAGAGCTAAAACAACTTTCTCATAATCTTCTTTAGTAGTTAAAAGCTTTACATTTGCTCCAGCATCCATTGTTGGATAACAATAGATACCATTCAATACTAAAGTATCTGCTAATTCAATAACAGCAAGAGATCTATCTTGCATATAAAGAATTGGAGGAATTGTTGATAACATTACTGCATGCATCATGGAGAAACTTTTTCTTGTAAGATTACCTATCTTTATAATATCTCCGTTTTCTATAGCTTCTTTCATATCAACAAAATCTTTTTTTGATTCCTCAACATAGAAACTATACATTGGTGAAGTTTTCACTGATTTTGCCATAGCTCCTCTACTTGATATTTTTTTGCTTTTTGAATCAATTATTACAGATATCAAGATAAAGTTACTTACTTTAGAATCCACTTTATAAACTCTACCATCTTTTTCCCAAGCTACAAATCCACCAAGTAAGCTTCTACAAGCACTACCAGATCCTAATCTAGTTACTAAAGCAAGTTTATCAAATGAAAAATTTGTTTTAAAATATTCATTAGCTGCTACACTTAATGCAGCAAACGCTGAAGCAGATGATGCTAACCCAGCTGCAGTAGGAACAAAGTTTGTACTTTTAACTCTTACTTTATTAATTTCTTTGGGTGTTGTATAATGTTTAAGAAAATCATAAACTCTTTTTTCCTCTTTACCTTTTAATATATTATTATTTAATGTAAAAGAAAACCCAGTTTTTGATTCTTCAATAGTTGTAACAGTAAATAAATTATCTAAAGTTATAGATAAAGAAGAGTTATATGGTATAACTCTACTTTCATCTTCTTTACCCCAATATTTAATTAAAGCGATATTTATAGGTGCTTTTGCACTTATACTTTTCATATTAATTCCTCACCAAGGTATAAGATCCAAGCTGGTTTATTAGTAAACTTCATCCATTTATTCTTAATTATTTCTGCAGTCATTATATCTTCTGAAAGTGCTATTACGCATCCACCTCTTCCGCCACCTGTTAACTTAGCTCCTAAAGCTCTATTTTCTAAAGCGAGTTCAACCATTTTATCTAGTCTTTTTGTTGAAACTTCTAATTCTTTTAATTTTTTCTGAGCTTTAGTAAGAGTGTTCCCAACTGCTACTATATCCCTACTTATTATTGATTCATAACATTCTTCAACTTGAATGCCTATATCATTTATTAAACCTTGCTTATTTTCTTCTTCAATAAGTCTTCTAACAGCACTTACTGCCTCTTTAGTATTCCCTTTTTCTCCAGATTCACCAACAATTAAATATGCATCTAATTGAACATTAAATTTAAGCATCCCATAATTCTTTTGAAAGATTATTGCATGATTATGGGTTGTAGTTTGTGCATCTATACCACTAGGATTGCCATGAGCAATTCTTTCTGCAAATTGAGTCCATTCAAACCTTGTTTTATCAGATAATTCTATATCTTTAAAGTTATATACTGCTTCTACTATACTTGAAGCAACTGCTGCACTAGACCCCATTCCAGATGAAACCGGAATATTACTATCTATATCATAAAACAAATTAGGTAATTCAAGCTTTAATTGTAATTCATTTATTAAACTTTGAATTGATTCGATATCATTTCTCGCATCTTTTAAACTACCTGTATAAATTTCTGATCTAATATAGTTTTCTTCATTTTCCCAAACTTTAGTAAGAACCTTCGTATTAAAAAACGGAATAGCAATTGCTCTTGTACCATATACAACTGCATGTTCACCGATTAAAATTATTTTGCCATGTGCTTTGCCTATTCCTATCTTCATAATTATACCACTTTCGCTAAAATTTCAATTAATAAAGGAGCTGCATATAAAGCCATAAACTGAACTCCATAGTTAACACCTAATTTATTTAATGATCCACTTAATAAGCCAATCATAATAACACCAAATATATTTATTAATCCTGCATCCATATATGCAAGTAATAATATAAATGCTATAAATAATCCTAATACAGATTCATGAGGAACCTTCTTAAGAATAATATATGTAATTTTCCTTGCGTATTTCACAATCAAGAAATATGTAATAACTAACGCTATTGTTGCACCAATTAAGACAGCAACTGTAAATTCAAATCCCGTAAGAATATGGTGTAAATTGTTTTCAAAATCAATAACTGGAGGTGCATTAAACAAAGCTGCTCCAGGTCCTAATGCAACCGGAGAAAGAGGTATTCCAAGCGCAAGTAATGGAATTATAATTCCTGAAATATAAGTCGCTTGAATAATAGATGACATAGTCGTTATTGAACCACTAGCCTTATCTAAAGGTTTTTTTGTTCTGTTATTTAATGCATTTCCAAATAGAATTGTTAAACCTACTGGGCTAAGAACAAATAAGAAGTTTACAATTAAAGCTCCAATTGATGCTTTTTTCTTTTCTTCTTTGGTTAGTATTTTAAAAGGATTTACTGATGTATTTTCTAAATCTTCTTTCGGTATTACTATTTTATTAAAATCATCAACCTTTTCTTGTTCTAAAATCTTTTTATTTAATAAACTAAATAAAGATACAATCAATGGACCTATGGTTATTCCTAAAAAGAAACTTACAGTAATAGTCTTATTTTCAGGAACTAAATCTAAACCCTTATATAAAAATCTCAAACCTTGAAACATTAAAGCAAGGGGAATTATTGCTAATAGTGATAAGATTTTATTTTTACTTATTAATGATAAGAAAATTGCACCAGCAATAAATAAATATGCCCCATAAGGTCTTATTGTTTCTGCAAGTGGTATTAATAAATTCGCTAGAACTAAAGATATAGGTATTGAAATAGCTATACCTAAGACTGCAGATGCTGCAATCTTTTTAATTATCATTGCAGATCTACCTTCATTTTTTATATATAATGAATGCTCTATCATTGGACTGCTCATAACTCCACCAGGAAGCCCAACCAATGCAGTAGGCATTGAATTTGTAATATTTAATGTAACAATTGATGCTATAAAGAATGTTAATACTATTGCAGCAGGAACACCTGCAAGTACAACAGCCAACGAAATAGGAAGTAAGACACTTGTTTCATCAGTACCTGGTATAAATCCAATTATAGTGAAGATAACAACAGCACCTATTGCTGCAACAATCATCCAGATAATCATTGTAATATCCATATCATTCCTCCTCCTCGTATGTTACAATTCTTTTGGGCTTAAATAAAAATATAGTTATTATAAAGCCAATTATTGCCCCACCTAAGCCAAAGAATAATCCAAGTGGTAGGGTATCTGATTGTGGAGCAAGGAAATATAATCCCATTGTCGTAGTTGAAATAATTAGTATTGAGAATACTAACTCCATAGCATCAACAACATCGCCCCAAATCTTAATTAATGCTCTTTTCATAAAATAATCTCCTTTTTTTGATTATTAATTTTTATTATACAACATTTTCCTTTATCATGTAATATATATGAGTAAAAAAAAATTAATTATAAAATTACAAATCAGCTAGTTTTTTATTCAAACAACATTTCCCTAATTGTTTTCTTGCTTATAAAAATAAATTGTACTATAATAAGTTAAAGAAAAGGGAGGTCTAGAATGTTTAATAATAATCCTTATAACAACCCCTATAGTTCTAAAAGAAATTTAGTTTATGCGAAAAATGGTATGGTTGCTACCTCACAACCTCTAGCTGCCCAAGCAGGCTTAGAGATTTTAAAGCAAGGTGGAAATGCAATTGATGCTGCTATAGCAACTGCAGCTTGTCTAACAGTTGTAGAACCAACATCAAATGGAATAGGTGGAGATGCTTTTGCTTTAGTTTGGACTAAGGGAAAACTTCATGGTTTAAATGCAAGCGGAACATGTCCTAATGATTTATCAATAAATATTTTAAAAGACAAAGGCATATTAGAAATACCTAAATATGGTTTTATCCCAGTATTAGTTCCAGGCGTACCTGCTGCTTGGAGTAGCTTATCGAAGAAGTTTGGAAAACTTCCCTTAATTGATGTCTTAAAACCAGCAATAAGATATGCGAAAGATGGCTATCCATTATCACCAACACTTGCTCATTATTGGAACTTAGCTTTTGAAACATATTCCAAACAACTAAAAGGTCCAGAATTTAATAGTTGGTTTGAAACATTTGCACCAAATAATAAAGCACCTAAAGTTGGAGAGATTTGGAAGTCAAAAAATCACGCAGCTACATTAGAAGAAATTGGTCTAACTAACTCAGAGTCTTTCTATAGAGGAAATCTTGCGAATAGAATTGATAGTTTCTCTAAACAATATGGTGGATATATAAGAAAAAGTGATCTTGAAAATTATCAACCTCTTTGGGTTGAGCCAATCTCAATTAATTATAGAGGTTATGATGTTTGGGAAATCCCACCTAATGGACAAGGCTTAGTGGCACTTGAAGCTTTAGGGATTGTACAAGGGTTTGAACTTCAAGAAAAAGATACAGTTGAAACTCTCCACTATCAAATAGAAGCCATAAAATTAGCGTTTGCAGATGGTCTTAATTACATAACAGATTCTAATCAAATGAAACAAAAAGCTAAAGATTTTCTTACAAAAGAATACCTAGATTCAAGAAGAAAATTAATAACAGATAAAGCCAATATATATACATATGGTAAACCTAATAATAGTGGTACAGTTTATTTAGCAACAGCTGATGATGATGGTAATATGGTTTCATATATTCAAAGTAATTACATGGGCTTTGGATCTGGTCTTGTTGTTCCTGGAACTGGAATTGCTTTACAAAATAGAGGACATAATTTCTCAATGGATCCAAATCATCCAAATCATCTTGCACCAAATAAAAGAACTCTTCATACTATAATACCAGGATTTCTTACTAAAGATAATATTCCTATTGGCCCATTTGGTGTAATGGGAGGTTTTATGCAACCACAAGGACATATGCAAGTTATAATGAATTCAATAGATTTCAAATTGAATCCGCAAGCCGCACTAGATAGCCCTAGATGGCAATGGCTAGAAAAAAACAAGATATTAGTTGAACCAACTATGAAAAAAGAACTAATAACTGGCTTAATTGAAAAAGGTCACGAAGTACAAATAGAAGAAAAAGTTGGAACTTTTGGAAGAGGCCAAATTATATGGAAAAATCCTACAAGTGGGGTACTTGTAGGAGGAACCGAATATAGAACCGATGGTCATATTGCAGCATGGTAAAATTAAACCCAGAGAGTTTTCTCTGGGTTTTTGTTTTATTCAAATTCTTCTTCTGGACCGCCAAATAGCATACCCATAAATTCAACAAAGTCATCGTACTCTTCTTCTAATAAATCAGAGAAGTCATAATCTGCAAGTCTTCTTATGCCTTCAAATATTGTACTAAATAGACCATCAAAGTTTTCTCTCATACCTTCTAAATCTTCTTCTGTCATTTCATTCATTTCTAAGAAGAATGATTTAGTAAAGACTTCATCAAATAGTATGTCTAATCCATCTGTAAACTTTTGTTCGTTGGCTGTTGTAAGAACAACATCAAATGCTAATATTGCTTGAATTGCTAATGCTTCTTCAAATGAATATTCGCCTGCAAGATTTAGTAATTCATATGCAGCATCATTATCTTTTAATGCCTGTGCAAGATCGATTTCAATTTCAATTACCATTTTAACTAATTGCTTAATTTGAGGTGTAACTGAATCTAGGAATTCTTCAAAACCAGGATCTTCCATTTGGAAGTTAAATAATGCAAATTTAGCATTTAGTAAAATAAACTCTACCAAACTATCTATTTCTGGATCTGTTAAATCTTCAATTGTAAGAGCATGATACTCCATCAATTGTTCAAATATATCTCTAAAGTCTTCTGCTAATAAAGAAAGATCTTCATTTTCTTGACCATTTTCAATAAATGTAATAAAGTCTAAAGCAAGCTTACCATTTGTTTCTACAAACTTAGAAAATACTGCATCCCCATATTTTTTCATCATTGCATGGACTGCTTTATAGGTATCTTTATTTTCTAAATAATTTTCCCATAACATTAAAACAACTTCATTGTTATCTTCAAATGGTAATTCATTTAAAACCTTACTAAAGATATTTTCTAGTTGACTTTCAAATGTAGTTGTATTAAGCGCATCTAGTGCTGCAATTGTAAGTGCATGAGTTTCTTTAACTTCATAATAGAAGTCACCAACATATACTACAAACTCAACAACCTTCTTAGGGTCTGTTACAGGATAAACATACTCTTCTGTTTCATTATCCCAGTAACCAGGTGTATGCATAGTAGTTACTAATTCAAATACTTCATTGTACATTGTTAAATCTATGTCATCTAATACATTAAGCATTAATGTTAATCCTAGATTTTCCATTTGACCTAAAACGGTACTAAATCCTACCATATCATTTGGATTGATATCAAAGAAATCATACATTACTACAAATAATGCTAGATACATATTTTCAAATTCAGAAGCAGTTGGTAAAGATTCCATTAATAAATCTACAACTTCATCTTTTAAAATAAAGATTTCTTCAGGTGTAACATTTTCACTTGCTACTAAATTATCTAATAATTCAACTAATGTATTATCTAGATTATCATAGAAATTATAAACAAAATTAATAGTTTCACTTAATGATGTATAAAATGCTTCCTTATTTTCGCTAGCAATTTCCTTTACATGCTTAAGGTTCTCTATATCAATTTCTCTACTAACAATGTTTCTTTCAACCGAATCAATATTGCTTGCTCTATGATGTGCTTCTTCAAGTAACCAGACATCATAAGAAAAATTATCAATAAACATCTCATCTTCATTTTCGTATGCAGCTAAGACAATATTTAATACAGCATCAACCATAGGGTCTTCATAGCTTCTATACCAATCAACACTATAACTCTCTTCATTATTTAGATCATATTGAACATTTATTATAATAAAACGAAAATCAAAATACTCAAATGATGCATCAGATGTAAAATCTAATATTGCTTGTAAATCAGCTTCTGTTGCATATTCTTCTAAATCATTCATTAGGTTAACATAATTTTCGCTTGTCTTAAACTCTGCTAATTGAGATTCTAAATATGCAATTTCATCTTCCATGTCTAAAATACTTTGTTCTTGTTCTTCAACAAGTAATTCAAGTAATTCTAGCATCACTTCTACAAGAACTTTTGCTAATTTATCAGGATCAATATCTAAATCTCTAAATTTGTCTAATTGTTCCTTTATTTCTTCAACACTCTCAGGTTCTGTTTCATTAACTTCTAAGAATGTTCCAATTATTTCTTCTGTTTCTCCTAATGATAATTCACTTAAAAGTGCTCCATTAGTATATGCTCTAGCAATCCTAGATACGCGTAAATAATTTTGATATTCATAATCATCTTCAAAGTCAGTTTCTTCCATATCAGGAAGGTATCCTTCATTTATGAAACCTAAGATAGCTTCATAAATATCAGCTTCAACTTCTGGATTTGCATGAACATAAGTAATCGTAGAAGCTGTAGAACTTTCAGTTCCTACTTTTGAGAAAACTTTAACTTCATGATTTCCATATGCAAGTGTTAATGTTTTTAAATCAAAACTTGTCATTGTAACATTATTATCCATTCCATTCACTTGAACAACATAACCAGTTGCACCGCTAACAGCAGTCCAAGTTAAAACACCATCTTCTATTTTTAAGTTAGTTGGTGCAAGAGGAATACTCTTAACACTAAACTCTAATTCATCTTCTAATTCAACATTTTCATACATAACTGTAGCAGTAACAGTAGCATTTCCAACACTAACTCCTTCTACAACCCCGCTTTCTGAAACTGTTAATACAGCTTCATTGCTTGATCTATATTCTATACCACCCGGCAAGTTAACTTGCTGAGTGCCGACAACAACTTTAGGTTCTATAGTAATTTGTTCACCAATGCCAATTGTTGTTTTTTCAGCATTTAATTCTAATTTTGCATTATTAAGGCTTAAATCACCACAGCCTATTAATAAAACAACTGATAAAGACATTAGTAACATGATAAATAATCGTTTAAAATTTGCCATTTCTTTATTTTCCTTTCTTTATCATGTATATTATATGCATTTCAAAAAAGTTTGTCAACGGATTTAATAATTGAGCGGTTATTCATATGTTGATTTAGATACTTTTTAATTCTTCTGCAAGGTTTAACTTAGATAATCTTACAAAATAATAACTATAGCTTATTATATAAATGATAAGTGAGATTATAGTTGCCTGAAGTAAATCTTTAATATTAATATCTAATGGAAAATATACTCCAAAGTAAAGGACAATATCTTTAATGTTAGGAATGAATCCAAGAATCATAAGGACTACAGTAATAATTACCATTAGAAGCAAATACATATTTTCAATAATTACAATTTTAACCAGCCTTTTAAAATTAATCCCAAGCACTCGCATTTTTGCATAAGTCTTACTCATCCCTGCAAACACTAAAATTGAGTTATTAAAAATAGTAAGTATAAAACATATAATAAAAATATACGATACATAATTTAAATAACTAACTACTTGTCTAGTTTCATTTAAAATTGAGTCAATAGTAATATCAAAGTCTACAATATAGTACAATTTAGATTTATAAGTATTTATTAAATCTTCGTATAAACTACCATCACCTAGTTCATTAACCATAATAATGTTTCTTGATGCTAAGCTATATTTATCTAAATCTGCCATATTTGTTATTGCTAAAAAAGAACTGTTGTTTTTAAAAAATCCTCCGACTTCAAATTCTTCACTTGGGTATTCCTTACTAATATTTAATGTAATTTTATCTTCTAGCTTATAATTATATAAATATTTATAACTTTCAGGTAACACAATGTATGCTTTACTTTTATCATTTAATTTATTTATAACTTCATCATCTATATCTAAACTTAGATAATCTAATACTTTATTACTTTCAATGGACATTATAAAATCTACAACAATATCAGTATTATTAAAACTTATGTTTCTATACATAAATGCAGGATCAACACTTTGTACATTCTCCATCTCTTTAACTTCATTTACCACATCATCAATATCATGGACTACATTAGTAATTAAATAATCTAAAGAAAGTTCTTTTTCAACTCTATTATTGTGCCTTTGATTATAATTAACAGAAGTTACAATAAGAAAGATAGCGAAAAAAGAAATTATAAGAATATTTATGTTGTGAAAAATTGATTTATTTTGATTAACATTTTTTAAAGAAAAAAAGAATAAATTTTTTCTTTTAAAAATCATTCCCGTACTTAATAATAACTTAACTATTATAAAGCCAAGAATAATTACGATAACAGCATTAATTAACGCCTTAAGTTTATAGTCACTATTAAACAATATATTAACTATACCTAATAGTAAGAATACAAGAAAATATATCCAACTTCTAGATTTTAGATTTACCTGATTATCCTTACTTAAACTAACAATTGATGTTTTCTTGATTGTATAATAATTAATATAAATTATTATATAAACCAAAAATAGAACAGTTATTGTTCCAATAACTATATTAGTAAAACTTAATCTAAATAAAAAATTTGATTGTAAGAATGAAAAACCAATATTAATTAATAATCTTGTATTTATTATACCAAGCACAAATGATATTAGTAAATAAAAGAGAACTTCAACTAAAATTAGGTTTAAAAAGAAATTACTTCTTCCACCAATACTTTTAATAACACCAATTTGTTTTATTCTTTCTTTAAACATAATTGATAAAGTAGATTGTAATACTAGGAGAATTGCAACTAATACAAATGAAAAGATAACGCTAAATGCAGCTGTACCTCTGTTTATATTATAGGTAAGCACTTCTTCACTATATGTTTTTGTTATATTTAAATTTTTATAATCATCAATTGACTTGATATCTTCTTCTAAGCTAGTACTATTTGTATCAATATAAACAACATTATATAAATTTTTTGTAATCTCAACACCCATACTTGTAAGATTAGAAGCTTGTAAGATATGTGTCATATTAGAATCTTTATCAATAAATACACTACTACCACTAAATAGCCCATCTTCTTCTATAATTTCAATAACTTTAAAATTTACACTATTATCAAACTGTAATTGTAGTTCATCTCCTAGACTAATATTAAATCTCTTTGCTAGATGATTTGTAATTATTATCTCATTTTGGTTAATAATATCGATTTCAAGATTATAATTAATACTTGCAAGATCATCAATACTTCCCATCATCACCTTTACATAATCACTTTTTGAAAAATTCAATAATGTATTGACCTCAAAGAAAGCTGCCCTTTTATTAATTCCTTCAAAATCTAGTTTTCTTATGGAAAAGAATCTAGCATTTGAATTTTCATTTACAGTCATTACAATATCAAAGTCTTTATACTTGGTTTTATATTGGTTTTGATAATAACTACTTATAAAGGATCTTGTAGAGATTATTAAAAATACTACTACAAATATAAGAGTAAAAGTTAATAGTAATGCTAATGATTTAAGTTTTCCAAATATAATATTTTTAAAAGCATAACGAAAAATTAACTTTAATCTATTCAAAAACTTTTTCATCTTCAATAATTTCTCCATCTATTAAACGTAAAAATCTAGTTCCATATTTAATCATATCTTCGTTATGTGTAACAAGTACAATAGTTTTATTATAATTTGTGTTTAAGTTTTTAAAGATCTCCATTATTGCAATACCATTTTTATAATCAAGATTGCCAATTGGCTCATCTGCAAAAATTAAATCAGGTTCATTGACTAAAGCTCTAGCAATTGCAACTCTTTGCTTTTGTCCACCACTTATTTGATTTGGATATAGTTTTTTGTAATTCTCCATCCCCACCATTTTAAGTACTTCTTCTATTTTTTCTTCATCTTTTCTACCTGCAATAATAGAAGCTAGTAATATATTCTCATAAACATTAAGGTTTGGAATTAAATTATAAAATTGAAATACAAAACCAATACTTTTTTGCCTTAAAACCGACATTTCATTATCAGTATATTCATTTAATTCTTTCTTAAAAAGTTTAATAGTACCGTCTGTATATTTCTCAAGACCACTTAATAAATATAATAGAGTTGTTTTACCACTACCCGATGGCCCAATTATTGAGATAAATTCATTCTTTGCAACAGTTAAATCAATTCCTTTTATTACTTTGTTTACAATATTTTCAGTTCTATATACTTTTGTAATTTGTTTTGCTTCTATTATATTCATACTCAACCTCTAAAAATATCTATTTATTTATATATTTAAAATATATCTTCATTTCTGAAAAACGTAAAAATACTTTTCTTCTTTCCCTAATATCATGACTATGAAAAAAGAATAAAGAGAAAGCTTCCCATAATAATACCCAACCACCAATATATAAACCTTCAATAAAAATTGTAAGAAACATATCACTAATTTGAATAAAATTCCTTAATATATATGCTGCTATTAAGAACATAAAACTCATTAAAATATTTAAAAATATTTGCCTGTAAATTTTCTTTAATTGTTTTCCAATAGAAAACAAAACAACATTAAAATTATTTATAATTCCAGTTTTACTTCTTTGTTCCTTCTCGTCATCTTTTAATTCTGAAGGTAGATACAAATACATCTCTAAATTGTTCTCCAGAGGTATTTCATAACCACATTGTTCAATATATTCTAATAATTCAGGTTCCAAATCTCTTCTTCGTAAAGGAGAAGCATCCCAACCATTAAATAATTCCGCATAATTATCTAAAGATATTTCTATCATATATGCGTTTGTTTCATCATTAATATTGTAAAAATTAAACACTGTATTTTTTTTCTTTTTCATTTTAACACCTTTTCTTATATAAATAATACCATAAAAATTTAAAATGTAAATTAAGATTACTTTATAGTAAAGACTTTGAATAAGATTTTATAAATATTTTATATTATTTTAAAGTTTTTCCAATAAATTATGCATTTCATTCGTATATTAAGTGTAAAGGAAGGTATACACTAATGAAAAAAATATTATTGTTTATCATTTTAATTTTTAGTATGTTTCTTGCAAGTTGTTCATTCGAACGACAAGAAAAATCGGACTTTGGATTAAGCAGAGTGAAAGACGCTAGTGAATTAAAAAACTTAATAAAAAAATCAGAACCAAAACAACAAATTAGATGGTTTTGGCAAACAACAAAAGATGGTGATGCATTCACATCTGAAAATTTTGATGTTACTGAAAGGGATGAGTCATCCAGCAATGATTACACTAAAACCAATGTTCAAGTTGAAGGAGTAGATGAAGGAGACGTTGTAAAAACGGATGGCTCAAGAATCTATTCAATTAGTTGGGATAGACTACAAGTAGTAAATCTCCTTGGCAATGGAGAAATGGAATTACTCTTAAATAAGCAGTTAGATAATGATTATTCCAAAGCTGAATATAACCAACATACATACTATTCCGATCTTTATGTAACTGATGACTATTTAGTAGTAATAGGACAAAGATATAGTTATGGTTATACTTGGATAAATAAAGATATTGACACTGACCCAAATGAAAATAAAATACTTCCATGGTTTTTATATTATACCACAATGAGTGTTGTACAAATCTATGATTTAGAAACGTTAGAGGTTGTTGAAGAATATGAAGTAAGCGGAAATCTTTTAAGTTCAAGATTGATTGATAACCAACTATATCTGATATCTAGTCACTCAATTTATAGTTATCAAGATTTTGAAGATTATGATGTTCGTCCTTGGTATAAACATAATGATGATGTTAATTATTTTGATTATACTGATATCAAGTATATTCCAAATCAAGCACATAGAGCATTTACAGTTATTACTAATATAACTATAAAGAAAGATAATATAAAAATTAATAATAATGTCTTCTTAGCAACAAACTCTTGGGGACAAATCTATGTTTCTTTAAATGCAATCTATTTTGCTTCTTCTGAAACTGAACAAAATTTCTTTGGTAACTATATTTATAAAAGTAGTATTGTATCATTCCAGTTTGCGAAAAACACTGGTGAAGTTTTTTATGGTGGTTATGCAAACTATCTTGGTACTGTAATCAATCAGTTCGCAATAGATGAGTATGATGGATATTTAAGAATTGCAACAACCCATGGTTGGGGCGATACTGTAGTAAATAGGCTATATATATTTAAAAGAGTTTTAAAAGATGAAGAATATGTTTTAGAGCAAGTTAGTTTAATTGATAAAGGACTAGGAAAACCCGGGGAGAGAATTCAATCAGTGAGGTTTAATAAAGATATTGCAACTATTGTAACTTTCCTTCAAACCGATCCTCTTTATACAATTGATTTAAGTGACCCAACTAAACCAAAAATTGTTGGTGAATTAGAAGTTCCAGGATTTAGCACATATCAACATCCTTGGACAGACACATTAATAATCGGTGTAGGTTTTGAGGCTAATAACGATGGCATTGTAACTGGATTGAAATTATCATTATATGATATCTCTGATACAAGCAATCCGATTGAAGTAGGAAAACCACTTGTGTTTGAATATAATAATAACGGTTATGCTTATACAGAATCAACTTATAATCATAAAGCAGTTATGATTGATAAATCAAGAAATGTAATAGGATTTTCAATGACAAGATATGAACGGACAGAAAACTATAGATTTATTAGTGAATATATTGTTTTTGATGTTGATGAAACTAAAGAACAACCTATAAGTATAAAACATAAGATTAGCCATAATAACTATTATGATGAACAAATTAATCAATATTCAAGATACTATAACTATGATATTAAACGTGCATTTAGAGTTGATGATTTCTTATATGTAATAAGTAACGAAGTTATAACATCTCATAACTTAATAAATGATTTGTCAACAGTTGACTATATCATCTTTAATAGAGATCAAAACAATTAAAAATGGCAATATTGATTAGGATTTAACTTAATGTTATAATAAGCCATAGACTTCTAAAAAGGAGACGTTTATGGCAAACTATGAAGATTATATTGAAGCGATAAAGCAAAAAGACGATCAAGCATTTGAATATATTTATAATTCAACAAAGAATTCCGTATATGCTATAATCGTTGCAATTGTGAAGGATAAAGATATAGCTAATGACCTAATGCAAGATACTTATATGACCATGATTGAAAAAATCAATCAATATAAGAGGGGAAGAAACTTTAAAACTTGGTTATTAACTATTGCAAGAAATAAAGCTATTGATTATTATCGGAAAAAACAAAATGAAGTATTAATTGATATATCAGAATCTGAATACATACTTCCAAAAACACAAGCAACAAGTGAAAGAAATATATTAGTTGAAGAAATATTGAATCTATTAACTGATATTGAAAGGCAAGTATTTTTACTTTCGATAATGGAAAATCTAACCCATCGAGAAATATCAAAAATATTAAAAATTCCAATTGGAACATCCCTATGGCATTACCAAAAAGCCATTAAAAAAATTAAAAAAGTGAAAGGAAGTGATGAGCATGAGACTTAAAGAAAAAATAGATTTAATTAAAGAAGAATTAAATAGTGAAATTAAACCTTTAGATTCAAATAAATTATTAGCTGATGCTCATATAGAACCAGTTATAAGTAGTAAACCTAAATATAAGTTTTTCTCATTAAGGTTCCAAACTGTTTTTTTAACAATCCTAGTTCTTGCAATAATAATTCCTTTTGCTCTTTCTAATATAATTAAAAAAACATCAGAAGATATGGATCAGCCAGATGCTACAGCTTCACTAGATGATAAAGTTTATAGTTTTATTGCAACTAGTGCAGTAGCCTTAACTTATAGCACAATTGATATATTTGCAGATGATAATTCTCTTACAAATTCAGAAAGTAGTTTTCTAGTTGCAAATAAGTTAAATGATCTAAATAGATACTTAGCACCAATCCAACTAATGTTATCAATGAATAAGAACAACTATTATCCGCAAATTAGCAACAATGATAAATATGCAAATAAAATTGTTTATGAAGGATTTGGTTTGTTAAATGAAGAGTTATATTATGATATTTATTATAATGAAGAAAGATTACCTTTTAATAAAATAGAAATAGAAGCATTAATTATCCATGGTGATGTATCCACTAAACTCTTTGGAGTAGTAGAAACAATTAATAATAATGTTATCCTTAAAATGACTCATTATATTGACGAAAATAATGAAAGTAATTATTTTCAAATTATTAAAAACCTAAATGATAATAAAGACAGCTACTATTATATGATTGTGAAAGAAGATCAAGTAATAAGCAATAACAAGCTTACACTATTTGAAAATGAACAACCATATGCAATTTTAGAAAATTTATTATTACAAACCCAAAAAACAAAGTTTACTATTTATTCAGAAGACAACACTACATTTAATATTGAATACCAAATTGAAGCCCCTTCTAATGAATATAATTCAGAACATAGTGAGGGTATGGTAGTTGAAGAGTCTGGAAACATCAAAGTTAATGTACAAGAAGATACATCATCATTTGTTGTTTACTCAAATAACAGTAGTAAAACTTTTACCTATTCAAAACCAATAAAATAAAACCTTGTTTTCAAAACAAGGTTTTTTCATTACTCACCAATTATTTTCACAAGTACTCTTTTTACTCTTTTACCATCAAATTCACCATAGAATATTTGTTCCCATGGTCCAAAATCTAATTTCCCATCTGTGATTGCAACTACTACTTCTCTACCCATTATAGTTCTTTTCAAATGAGCATCTGCATTATCTTCATACCCATTATGATAATATTGACTATATGGTTTTTCTGGAGCAAGTTTTTCTAAAAATATTTCAAAATCTTTATGTAAACCAGATTCGTCATCATTTATAAAAACACTTGATGTAATATGCATAGAGTTACAGAGTAATAATCCTTCTTTTATTCCACTTTCTCTAATACACTCTTCTATATCAGGAGTTATATTAATAAACTCTCTTCTTGCTTTAGTATTAAACATTAATACTTTTCTATAAGACTTCATAATACCTCCTAATAATATTAATTTAATCCTTCTACAGTAACTGGTAGTTTACCCTTTGCTGTATATTTTCCAAGCATTAAATCAAAAACTGAGAATACTGCATCAGAATAATATCCATAAGTACAAACATAGTGATGAACATTATTGTAAGATAAATAGTCATAAGGGTTTCTTAAAGCAACAACTAATATGTTTGTTTTCTCTGCTGCCAATTTATTAACTAAATTTGCTTGGCTTGCTGTTACATTTTCTACCGCTACAACTACTTGATCATAATTTTTAGCTAAATTCACAATTGTATTTATTTCATTTGTACTTAAACTTGTGCCAATTACTTGTGATCCTACTTGACTAACTCCAGCGTCTTCAAGATATTTCTTACCTACCACTGCAAATGAATTTTGATTTGTATTAATAGTATAACCTGGTAATAGTGGATGTCTTGTAGATTTTGTAGAAATTAATAAAGTTGATTTATTTTTACTAAACCAATTAACACTTCCATTAGCTAGAGTAATACTAGATCTTACGATATCTTTACTAAATTGTTTGTTAGCTGCTAATTGATCTTCATCTAAATCTAATCTAGATTTATAATCATCAAATAATTCATATTTATATTTTTTCTCAAGAATTCTTCTAACTGATTCATTAATTCTTTCTTCACTAATATCCCCATCTTTTACAGCTTTTAATACACCAGCATATGCTTCTAGGGATGTTGATGTCGATTCTGCATAAAGTAACATATCTGCACCAGCTTCTATCGCCATAATAGCAGCTTCACCAACCTCAAAGTTACTTCTAATAGCTTGCATTCTCATTTCATCAGTCATTATTATTCCATCAAATCCAAGTTCATCTCTTAATAACTCAGTTAATACTTTATGCGATAATGTTGCAGGTAACTCATCATCAAAAGCAGAGAATATAATATGAGCTGACATAATAGAATCTACTCCTGCTTCTATCGCATCAATAAATGGAGCTAGTTCAATTTCATATAATCTATCTTTACTGTGAGGGATTAATGGTAAGCCATAATGACTATCAACTGTTGTATCACCATGTCCCGGAAAATGTTTAGCAGTTGTAAGTACTTTTGACTCTCTATATCCTTCAATTAATTTTAAACCATATTTAGATACTACTGCAGGTAAATCACTAAAACTACGAACACCAATAACCGGATTTTGTGGATTATTATTAACATCAAGAACTGGTGCTAAATTTGTATTAACTCCAAAGTGACGTAACTCTTGACCTGATTTTTTACCAACTTCATAAGCATTATTCGGATTACCTGTAGCAACTAATCCCATATTACCAGGATAATGAGTTGCGTTTTCCGCAAATCTTACAACCATTCCTCCTTCATGATCCATTGTAATTAAAGCTGGTATTCCAACTTCATCCATAACTAAATCTTGTAAGGTATCAGACATCAAAGGTACTTTGCTGTCATCAGCAACATTTTCTCCAAAATATATAAAATTCCCGAACTTATTATTTTTCACTGCATCCTTTAATGAATTTGGAACTGTAGTTCCTGGAAAGCCAACAATAAACATTTGCCCAATTTTTTCTTCAATTGTTAATTCATTTAAAATTTTGTTAATTTTCTCTTGAATTTTTTCTTCTAATGTAGGCTCTTCATCTTCTGGATCCTTATTTGCATCATCCTCTTCTTCATTTCCTTTTTGATCTTGTTCATCATCTTTTTGATCAGGTTCGTCATCTACACACGCAACTAAGCCAAATAATAAACCAAAAACCAAAAGTAAGGTAAATAATTTCTTCATCTAGTACTCCTTAATTTTTATTTAACTAAAGTCCAATGCCTTAGTCCTATTCAAACTATTATACCATAAAGCGACATTTATTTAAACCAAAAATTATCTTTTGCAACAAACAAAATTCATAGTTATTGTATGTTATAATTATTACATAAATTAAACATTTTACAGGAGAATATTATGAACTTATATGACATAAAAGTAAAAACTAAAGACGCAAATGAAATATCTTTATCTAAATATAAAGGTAAAGTTTTATTAATCGTGAATACTGCAACTCATTGTGGATATACACCACAATATACAGGATTACAATATTTATATGAAAAGTATAAAGAAAATAATTTTGAAATACTTGATTTCCCATGCAATCAATTTGGAAATCAAGCACCGGGTAGTTCAGATGAAATATATGAGTTTTGTACAACAAGATTCAATATACAGTTTGAACAATTTAAAAAGATCGATGTTAATGGTGAAAATGAAAGCCCGTTATTCACATTTTTAAAAACACAAAAGGGCGGAATCCTTGGAGATAATATTAAATGGAACTTCACAAAATTCCTTATCGATAAAAATGGAAATGTGATAAATAGATATGCACCAATGATTAACCCAGAAAAGATTGAATCTGATATTGAAAAACTATTATAAAAAATGCGCACATCAAAGTTGCGCATTTTTATATGTTTATCTTTTTTCGTTTCAAAAAGTCAAATAACAAATACCAAAGGTATGTAATAATTATAATTGTTAGAATCCAAAGTATTGTATACCATGGTGTGCCAAAAGCATCTGAGATTTCTTTAACTGGACTTTCAATTAAGTAAAACCAGTTTTTATTAAGTACTATATCAAATATCAATACAACTATAGTATAAACAAATAAAACACTTGATGCTTTAATCATATTTTTTAAATTAATTTCAATTTTATTAATAAAGAAATAATATAAGGATGAAAGTAAAAATCCAAAGTGAACAAAAAAATAATGAAAATATCTAAAATGAGGAATACCATATGTTGTATCTACAAATACAAGTGAAAATAGAGCACCAGTTAGGGCATAGTAAATTAAATAATTAAAGAACTTTGTTTTACCACTTAGTAGTGTTATTGCAGTTAATAGATTTGTAAGTGCGCAAAACCCAGTTAAAGGTATCATATCTATAGTATAAGCTGATCTACTTAATACCCAGATATGATAAAGTGTCTCGAATGTTAGTAAAAATACTCCCATTGTTATTCTAAATATTTTTTCAAATTTCTCATTTTTAATTTTTTCTCTATTAAAATAAAAGACAAAAATTACTAAAATAAATACTGCTAATGTTGTTAGATGTAAACTACCAAACATTGATAGTTTATTGTTTAATTGTTCGTTTAACATATTCTCCTTTTCCCGTTTTTAATTTTAAGTATTTATATGAACTATAAAAACTAATAGACCGAAAGATAAAATATATACTACTCCTACAATACCTCTAAATATATAATTCATTACGGTTGTTTTATTTACCCTTTTCCTAAAAATATCTAAAATAAGGATTATTCCAAAAGCAAAAGGTGGGATTGCAAAGAATGGAAAAATAATCATCCCTGGAAACTCATCCATAAAAGATACATAATCTCTATATGATTTTAATAAATCAATATATTCTTGTAACTCATGATCAGCTGTAAATAGAAGATCATCTTCAGAGCCAACTAAATCATTCTCTCCTTTTTCAATCTTAAATTGAAAATTGTTATAAAACTCTAGCAATACATCATCTTCTTCAATTCTTAGTGTAATAACATATTCATTATCAACCAATTCTTCTTCTACATAAATATGATGATCATTTTTATTTACATAAGTATTTGGAGACTCCCATTTATAAGTATTACCATTATATTCTATGTTTACTTCCTTTTCATTCATAATTCCATAAATCGCTACACCAAATGTGGTAAGTAGTAGAAACACAACTGACAAAATCAAAAAAATTCTTTTTTTAGACATAGTAACTTTCCCTTCATAACTATAATAAACTTGTTATATATAAAACAATATATATTTAATATTTTTTAATATAATCATGTAATCTAAACTTTTTTCTTCCTTTTTTTGTTGGAACTTATATCAGCTCCGTCTAAGCCGCTTAGAGCTTCTCCTTCACTTAATATAATAATTATTATAATAAATATTACAATGAAAGCCCAAAGTAGAGATCCTGCCATATATCTATCTAAATTTTTATTTTTATAAAAATAAATTAGTAAACCAATTAAAGTAAACAGCAAATTTATTCCAAGTAAAGTTAAACCTTTTGCGAATACTAAATCAAATTTAGTAAATCCAAATATAATTGCAGGCATAATTAGTAAAATTGCAAGTATGGTTATGGTTTTTGGATAAGGTATTATTAATAATAATCCATGAATAAATATAACAAATAAAATCAAGACAAGAAAAGTTTTTAATGTAATTATAATATCATTTGAATATTCACTTATAAAACTACCAATCAGAATACCGGTTGCAAAAGATGTAACAAAGGTAACAGCATGAACTTTATTTTTATTTTTCTCAAGTACATAAAACATTACTAAAGCTACTACATAAATGATTGGACTAATAAATAAACCTATTTTCTCAATTGAAAAACCAATCATCCAACCAATAAAAATTATTCCAATAACAATTGCTTGAATATAAAAAGCAGTTAGAATATCTTTTCTTAATTTCATTTTTTAGATACCGAAAGCTTTCCTTATTTTATGTTTATTTGTGTATTGACGATAAAGTGTTGGAATACCAAAGATTAGATTAATCATTATTACGAATATTAGGATATATAATAAGAAATAGTAATCACCACCAATATTACCAGGAAGTCCATTTTCTTTTAAATACATATAATTGTTGCTATAACCTTTAAAAAATACTTCGTTTGCTAAAGCTCCCCAGCAAAGTAATACTAACATTCCAACAAATACTTGCCACATTTTTTTATATTCTAATCTAAAATTACCTAAAGCAATTTCAATCAAAGGTACAATAAACAAGATTGTATGAGCTGACATACCTTCCAAAGTAGAGAAAGTCATAAAACTATCATCAAAGTAATCACCAACTATAATTGTAATTATTCCTCCCATCATAGACAAAACATAAACTATTGTTTTAAGTTTTTCAACATTGAAAAAATAGATAATAGGTAATGCAAATGTCATTATTGTACATAGGTGAAAAGGAAATGCTTTCCACGCAGGTACTTCGGCACCAATGATGGCTCTTATAGTTTGATTAGTGAATCTAACTAAAAATAGTGAAGCTAATAATACTGTAACAGTAATTTTTCCTGCTTTTGGATACTTCTTAAACAACCTATATAATCCGACAGCTAATACAATAACAATAATAATCCATGCGAAATGACGCCAATCAGCAAATGCACCTGCACCACCACCAGATCGGTAAGTAGAAACATTACCATTAGTGTCAGTAAAATATCCAAAAAACTTTTGGATAAAACTTAAATCTGATAAAAACATTATTAAATCCTCTTAATTCCTTCTTCTGTTTTATAACTAAATAATTTTTATAATTGTCGATATATGCTAATTATAATTATAACAAAATAACACATAATTTGCTAGACAATTTTAAACAATAAACTATATAAAAAGAAAAACACTTTGCATTTAAAACAAAGTGTTATTTATTTTAATATTTAACCAACTTTAATAATATTGTCTTTTGTTTTATCAATTATCCTTATCACGATATTTCTAGGTACACATATTAAGGGATAATTTGGATGTTTTGTAAATCCCATATTTACAACTACCCTATTCTTACAATCTGCAGCAACTACTTGAGCACCACCATTATAAATATAAACTAAGTCATAACCGATTAAGTTATCATTAATTTCAAAATCCAGTTCTACATTTACAATATCATATACCTTATCATCTTTAGATAAGAGCAACAGTTTCTTTTCTAGATTATCTTCTAACTTCAAAGAATACATTAACTCGTTCTCTAGATAAATTTGCATATATCTATCTTCATTTATTCTTTTTTGAAATCCATCAATTAAAAATACAAAAAGAAAGACTTCCAATAATAAAACAAGAGATATAACTAAAAGATCTAATTTTTTCATTATTATAAATTTTAATTCAATTTAGAAAATGCTTGAATTAACTCATCTATAATTTCATCATTTCCCTCTTTTAATTCATCTACTACACATGTTCTAATATGATTTTCAAGAATTAATCTGCCTAAACTCTTTAATGAGTTTGCAGCTGCAGATACTTGGATTAATATATCATCACAATAAATATCTTGGTTTACCATATTCCTAATTCCTCTTAACTGACCTTCAATCCTACTAAGTCTATTATTTATTTGCTTTTTTTCTTCTTCTCCTCTTATTTTGCTCTTGCAATTTTCTATTTTTTCTTGATGCATAATTACAACTCCTTATAAATTATTTAACACATCGGGGTCAAAGACAACAATCTTTTTTGTCTTATAACCTAATTCATTAATTGCATTTAAAAATTTATCGGCATCATTTTCTTCGCCTAAAAAATCAATTTTTATTATTTTTTCAGATATATCTACATCTACTTTACTTGCACCAATAGATTGCAATTTGGTATTTATTCTATTAAGGCATCCCAAACAGTGAATTCCATCAATATTCGAAACCAATCTTAATTTGTTTTTCATACATTAAACTCCTTTTAATATTCAATCTAATATTTATTATATACCCATTGGGGTATGTAGTCAATTAATATTTTTACTATATTGAGTTTATTTTATATTAATGATATAATTTTAAAAAAGGAGAAAATTTATGAAAAAATTTATTTCTACTAATAATGCTCCTAAGGCTGTTGGTCCATATAGCCAAGGAATTCTAGTTAATAACACTCTATATGTATCTGGGCAAATCCCCTTTGACCCAAATACCAATTCATTAGCTTCAAATGATATTGAAGGTCAGACACTACAATGTTTAAAAAATATTTTAGGGATTGTACAAGAAGCTGGTATGGAAAAAGAAAACATCATCCGCTGTGGTGTTTTCATGACAGATTTATCTGATTTCTCAAAAATGAATAAAGTTTATGAAACTTTCTTTGAAAACCATAAACCCGTTAGAGCAGCTGTAGAGGTAAGGCGCCTTCCTAAAGATGTACTTATTGAAATAGATGCTATTGCCATTAAAGATGAATAAAGAAAAATTAACTGCTGTTTTTATCAGCAGTTTTATTATCTTTATTATTGTTGAAACATAGATCAATATCAGCTAGAATAAAATTGAAAATATCTTCAAGTGCTTCTGAATTATTTATAAACAATAATGATGGATTACTTTCAATTCTATTTATACTTAATAAAATTAGAAAGTTATTTAATGTTATATCTACCTTATACATAAATGGGGTCAAAATTGCATTACCATTAGAGTATACTAGTGAAAGAAAAGTTTTATATTCAGACTTTAATTTTGTTGGTTCTTTTATTGACTTATGAATAAATTTATTAACATCTTCTTTTGAGTGAATTATAAAATCAGCACTATAGTCTATTTTTTTAGAGTCAATCAAATCTAGTACTAAGCCTATTATATATGTAGGCAAACTAATTTGAATATTTAAATATATTTTAGGATCCTTATCTTCATTTGGTTCCAAACAAATAAAATAGTAAAGTCTGTTCAAATTTCTGAAAATAATTTTACCATCTTTAGTTATTGGATTAGCATTACCCAATAGATCTACACATGGGGGTAATTTACTTCCTTCGTATTTTTTGCAATTAACAAATTTCACTAGTATCACCTATTTTAGATTATGCTTTTAAACTCTAAAACTCCAATATAAAAAACCAAAAGATGACTAATGTTTTATAAATAAAAAACTTTAATTAATTTTTTCATTATTGCAACAGAATAATTATATAATTTAGGAATCATTATACCTTCTAAAACACCTGGATCATTATTCATTATATCTTCTGCTTCTTCATTTGACTTTGCTTCGATGATAACAATACCAAATGTTTTCTCATCGAGTCCATCAGTTTTACCGGCTAATATTAATTTACCTTTATGAAGTAAATTTTTAAGATACTGAAAATGTCTGTTTATGATATCTTCTTCTTTCTTTGTCCAGTTATCTTCAATAAGTAAATTTGGTATTGGTTTTATGACATAAATAAACTGCTTTCTTTCCATTATTTTCTCCTTGTATATTTTTTTTATAAACTATTAAATCATTTTGAAAATATATTAATCATATCTAAAATAAAAAAAGCTAAAGGTTATCTAATTAGCTTTTTTTAGTTATTTTTTAAATTATTATAACTGTTTATAAAATTAATAAAATCAATCTTTGATAAAGGCTTTGAAAAGTAATATCCCTGAAAACAATCAATACCCAATCCCTTTACAAAATTAAATTGAAATTCGTTTTCTACACCTTCACTAACAATTATATTATCTTTTTTCCTTAGAATTGATGTTAACTCTTTGTAAATAACTTGTCTTACATTATCATTTTCATCTTTAGGTAAAAGTGCCATATCAAGTTTAACTTCATTAAAATTAACATCTTGATATAAACTTAATGAAGAATTACCAACTGAAAAATCATCCATTGATAAACTTAACCCTAATGATTTAAATTTAGATAGTTTTTTCACATATGATTTTTCTTCTTCGAATGTTTTTCTTTCTGTTATTTCAAAAAGAATATTTTTATTTTTTATTTTATACTTCTTCATTAATTGAAGTATTTTCTTATACTCTAACATTTCAATAGTTAATGACGAAATGTTTATTGATAATTTAAATTTGGAATCTATTAGATCTTTCTTTTCTAATTCATTTATTAATTTAAATCCTTCTTCAATTGCTTTTAAATCTAAATCAACTATTAAACCATTTGTTTCAAAGTTCTTAATAAATGTCTCTGGAGAGATATATTTATCTCCTTGTTTAAATCTTGCTAAACTTTCTGCACCAATAATATTTTTTTCTTTATCAACCTTAACTTGATAGAAAGGTTGATAAGATTTATCTATAGATTTTTGATCATGTTCTTTAAAATATCTTTTTATTAATCTAGTAACATAATAAACATTTGTGAAGAGGGATAATCTAGCATTGATTTTATCATCTATATTTTCTTCTAAAAGTAATAAAACTGAGTTTATAATTGTAGATGCATCACTACCAACTACAAATAGTCCTAAAACTTCCCTTGTAACATCACTTATTAACAACTTAATAAATTTGATTTGATTGTAGTTTTCGATTATTATATCTTCATTTATTGTAAATTTTTGATACTTAATATTTCTTTCATTTAACTCTTCTTCATTAAAACCAATATATGCATATTCATACTTACCTAATATTCGATATATAAATTGATTTTTATATAAAGATCTGATTCCTCTAATATGGTTAATTGCTATCATTGCTTCTTTCACAGCAACATTACTAAATTTGCTATGCATGTTAACATCACCAATAGCATAGATGTTTTTTATTGATGTTTGCATAAAGTTGTTAACAATAATTCCATTACCATCTACATCTAATCCTAATCTTTGAACTAGGTTATCATCAAAATGATAGCCCAATGCCATAATAATATTATCAAATGTTTCTATTTTATCATTATAATAGATGGTTCCTCCATCTATTTTTTTAATAGATATATTAGAATCTATATGTAGTAAATCATTTTGGATTGTATTTAGGAATACTTCCTTTACTTCCTTATCTAAATGGTTTAGACAATCTCTTCTACATAAAATATGTGCTTCCACTCCAAAGTCAACTAAAAGCATTGCTAATTCAAATGCAATCCTTCCCCCACCTAAAATTGCAACCTTTTTTGCTTCTTTAGATATGTTTTTAAAATCTGTTGCATGAAGTGTTAGATTTTTTTCTATAGATTCACTTAGTCCTTCAATTTCAACTTTATTAGGTTTATTACCTGTTGCTATTATTATGAATCTACAATTATAGCAAGTACCATTTGCTTTTATAGTATTTGCATCTTCAATTGTTGCAATATTATTTATCAAAGTAAAATTCTCATGGTATCTTAAAAACGGAAACAATTGTTTTAAGTATTGCTCCTTCATACCTTCTGTTTGTTTAAACAATTCGTGTAATTTTTCTATCTTGTTTTTGATGTTTGATTTTGTTGCTTGCACAAACTGATTTAAATATAAATCCCCACCATTGAAAGCTTTGCCTCCTAAAACATTACCTTCAAATAAAATAGTTTTATAGCCAGCTTCTAACGCTGAACTAGCAGCAACTAATGCTGCGATCCCTCCACCTATTATGCCAATATCGTAATAGTTATTTTTCATTTCTTGATTTTATTTTATTTCTGCCTTTCCTTCTAGATTCTTAATTCTTGTTATTATGTTCTATACAATTTAAAAAACTTTGATTCATATCAAAGTTTATGTCATTTCCTATTTGTGTTGTGGCGACTATTTTGATACAATTTAGTACCCCTTTAAAAATTTCGTACCCTATTCAATTTGTTTAGTTGGTCAGTTTTTCACTTTAATGATATAATCATGGAACCTGTATCATTGTCTAGCTGTCTTGCCTTATTAAATGATGTAAAAACATCTATGTTCCTAGAGAGTGAATAAAACATATATGCAACAAAGATAAATACTGCATTACCTTCAACATAATCAGTTGGAGCAATATAAGTGTTGTTATTTTTAGAGAAGATATCCATCATATTTTTATTACCAGTTGAACATCCTGTGTTTATGATAATTTTATTAGACAGTTTTATATACATTTCAATCTCATTTGATGAAAAATCATGCTTAGGTTCATCTTGTAAATAAATACTTTCATGAAGTTTAGGCATAATTATTCGACCATCTTCACCATGACACGAAATGATAATATAATCAGCATTTAATTCTACTTTATCTTCTAACACATCAATAAAATCATTGGGTCTTCCAATATATTTAATTAAAACCAGGAATCCATAAAG
>JBAYTA010000014.1:0-29527 GCA_041675865.1 Bacilli bacterium
GAAGTGGTTGCAAGAGGAACAAAGCATTATTCAATTATTGCCAATAATAAAGAAGATTTTGAAAGAGTTGCAAGCGATATTTGGAAGAAAAACATTGAAAGCTAGTTAGCTATTCTTAGCTAACTTTTCTTATTAAGGAGTAAGATTATGGACAATAAGATTTTTGACTTTATAAATAAAACATATTTTATGCAAGATAATTTACCGATTTTTGAAGATTTTATAGAACCGAAATTAATAAAAGTAGAAGAAGGATTTGCAGAAGTAAGTGTAGAAGTAAAAGAATCTCACTTAAATTTACATAGAATAACTCACGGAGGAGTTCTTTCTACTCTTGCTGATATAACTATGGGTACTGCTTGTATAGCATATGGTAAATCAATTGTTACAGCTGAAATGAGTATGTCATTTATTAGAGGAGCAAATGCAGGTCAAGTTATAACTGCAAAAGCTAAAGTAGATAATAATGGCAATAATTTAATGAGGACAAGTTGCAATATCTATGATGATAATGGTAAGTTATTGCTTAGTGCGATTGGATCATTTTTTGTTTTAGGAGAACTAGAATTCTAGTTTTCTTTTTTTGTTGCTTTTAAAAAGTATCTTTGATATACTTTAATTACTAAAATTATGACAAGAAGAGGGTAAAAATGGATAAAAGAAAGTTTTTAGAAGAGTGTATAGAGCTAAAGGTAAGAAGAAGAGAGAGGATAATAATTATACTTCCTATGGGCTTGTTTTTACTTGTTACTTTACCATTAATTAGTGAATCATGGATAAGCTATCTAGGTATAGCAGCATTTATACTTTTGATATTTAGTCCATTTTTAATTTACTATACTTTTAAAATAAGGAATATAATTAAATATTTTTCTGAGTATGAATATTTTGAAGTAACTCTTGATAAACTTGAAAGTTCGATTTATGGAAGAGCGTGTTTTAAGATAGATATTATGTATGATAAGAAAAGATCCACATACGAGACAAGACCTTTTTTCACAACCCAATTCATGAATTTAATCTACTTAAACCTCACTGATTATATGAATCAAAATGTGTTAATTGCATTTAATCCTATCTTAAAAGAAGTAGTACTTGTAAAAAAAATATAAAAATATGTTTATTAATCTAAACTTTTTTAAATAAATATATTATAATTATATTGGTGAAAAGTTATGAAAAATAAAACGCGAGTTGATAAATACGCCTTAAAACAACTGATTAAGGTTGTTAATAAAAAGCAAAAATTTATCTTTGGGATAATTGGGATAATCTTTATAATATGGGGATTGTTATTAGTTCCTATTAATGATATCTACTATATTGTAGTATTACTCGGTGCTTTGTTTTTCATCTTTTTTGTATTTATATTTGAAGTGGTTGTTATTCATCAACAAAAAAATACTAAAGTATTTAAAGCTGTTACCTATTTTATGTTTGACTTTGATGACTTTAATTTTGTTGTTAATACTATTTGTAATGGTGAACTATATTCTTATGCAAAACATGAATATTTAGAAATCCATAAAATAATTGAAAATAAGAATTATATGTTTATTTTTATTTCTAAAACAGATGCTTATATTTTATCTAAGCACACACTTAAATATAAAGAATTTGAGGCAATTAAGAATAGGTTAAGGTTGTTTGTGAAAAAGTATAAAGAGATATGAAAAAAAGCGGTTTAACCCGCTTTTTAACTATTTAAGCCAATCTTAACTTGATTTACAAAATCATCCCATAAATTATTATTAAGCATAATAATAGGGTCGAATTTACCACTTGCATCTTGATGTTTTTTTAATTGCTCAATACCCATATTTAGAGATTTCATAATCGCTATTGTTAGATTGATTGTATGTTCTCTAGCTAACATATAATCACCATCTTCATTAACGCATAATTCAATGCCAATAGAATTAGTGTTTAGGATATCTGAATATCCTTTATTATCTCCAACATGCCAAGCCATTTGGTTTAACTCTAACATTTGGTAGATTTCATTAGAATCAACTACAAAATGAGTGCTTGCATTTGCATTATTATTTGTGCTCCAATATCTATAGTGAGCACTAGCATCCGCACCATTTCTAGTATTTGCAGTTTCATGAATTACTAAGTATTTTGGTTTAATTGTTTTGCCTTTGGAGTAGTTAAATGTTAGTTGTTTTTTGTGAAATGGAATTAATTTATCGTTTGAAATAAATAAATCTAATTTCTTCGATTCTTGGTCATTAGTAATTGTTGTATTTAGGTAGATTCCATTATAATCTATATTTGAGAATGTACCTTTTTCTTTTTTATATTCTAGATTATTTGTTATTTGATTTTGGTTATTTAAGACTATAAGATAAGGATAATTATCCTTTCCTCCGTAATATAAATTATTATTATTATACTTGATTTTGTTTACTGGATTGATTTCTTCTATAGTGTTTTCTTCAATATTTTCTGCTTGTTCTTGTATAATGCTTTCTATATTCTCCATTCTTAGTGAATAACTAACCCCTAGTATAGATATAGCTATTAAGACAATTGTGAAAGATAATAAGTGGATTAAAAAGTATTCTTGTTGTTTCATAGCTCTCCTCCCTTTCTTTAATATATCTATATTATAAAGGGAAAAGCATTTTTATGCATTTCATTTAACGTGGTAATTTGAGGAGAATTGGTAATATTAACTAAGTCATTATTAATCTAAAATTCATATTGTTGTACAAATTCCTAGGCTTCAGTTATAATATAATTATAAAAATATATAATAAAAATGTGAGGTTCATTATGAAGTTAAAGAAAGAACAAAATAAAATTACACTCCATCTTGAAGATGTAGAGATTGGAAAAATTACATGGAATGAAGAAAGTAATATCTTATATGTAATGCATACATTTGTAGATCCTAAATATAGGGGTAATGATTATGCAAGAATATTAGTTGATGCTGTAGTTGAATTTGCAAGAAGTGAAAGAAAAACTATTATTCCAGTCTGCCCATATGTTGTAAAAGTGATGAATAGATATGATAAATATAGTGATATTTTAGAAAAACAATCATAAATTGCTAGGAAATAATCATTTAGATTTTTAGATATTTTTCGACTTTTATTTTTACTAATTGAAGCAACTATAATTTTAGTTGTTTCTTTTTTAAAATATATTGATGATGATACTAAAAATTGACATAATTTCCTAATGTGCTTGTATATAATTATTGAAGAATGTGGGGAAAGTATGAATTCTAAGAAAAAAATTATTGTGTCTATTTTAAAATGTCTATTATTATTAGTTCTTGTTAGTGTCTCTGTATTTTATTTTTTTGAAGATGAAGATACTGATTTTACTTTTGTTGAGATTGATAAAGCTGAAAAGATATTTAGTGAAGATGATGAATTTTTAGATCCTGGTGGTGTTATTACAAAAAGACTTAGTATTAGGAATAATTCAACTGAAACAGGAAAGGTCAGAATGTATTTAGATAATGTAATTGGTAATGGTGGTGAAGAAATTATTTTTCATTTCTACTACCAAGATGAATTGCTTGGAAGTGTACCAATGAATTTGCTTAGTATTGATAAACCTTTTATATCTCCTGTTTTAATAAATTCTAAAGACACTCAAGAATATAATATTACGATTGAATTACTTGATAGTGCTGGAAATGAATATATAGATAAAACTATTCGTTTTGATTTGGTTATAAAAGTCCATAATTAATTGTATATATAGTTCTAATCTACATAAAATATGAATACTTAAATTGAAAGGAATTTTATATGGATAAGAAAAATATAAGTTATAATTATGTAAAAGCTAGTGCAGAGAATAAACAAAATAGTCAGCAAGACTTTACAGTAGAGTTTACGAAAGATAATACTTTCGATCAAATTAATTTAACTCATAGTGAAGGTAGTAAAAATAAAGGTACTAATAGAAAAGATAAAGATGCAGAATTTGCAACTATTGGTGAAGCTAAAACAAATAATAAGAAATATACATCTAGAAATAAAAAAGATGACCGTAAGGGTAAAAGAAATAGAGAGAATAAGAATTAAAATGTTACCTCAGAAATCTGAGGTTTTTGTTTGCTTTTTTAGATTTATAAATATATAATATTTAATAAATATTTTATTTGAAAGGTGAATTATATGGAGAAGTTTGTAAAGGAGTTATTAACTGATAAAGTTTTAGAAGAGGTTGGCTCATTGTATGGAGTTAAAAATAGTGATTTATATTTTGTTGGTGGTTTTGAAAATTATATTTATGGGTTTAAAACTGATAAGGAATATATAGTTAGAATAACTCACAGTAGTCATAGGAATGTAGAAGAAATAAAGTCTGAACTTGACTTTATATTTTATCTTGCAAAATGCAAATCTAAAGTTTCAATGCCCTTAGAATCTATAAATAATAAGCTTGTAGAAGTTATTACATGTAAGGACGGATCATATTTTATTATTTGTGCATTTGAAAAAGCAATAGGGACTCCGCCAAATAGAGATAATTTAACACCTGAATTCTTTTTTAGTTATGGTAAAACTGTTGGAGAATTCCATAGATTAACGAAAGAATATAATATAAGACCTGGTATAAAAAGAAGATATAACTGGGATCAAGATTTATTAATAATAAATGCTAAGAAATATTTACCCAAAGAAGATGAAGTTGTTTTAAAAAGATTAAATGAAGTAATAGAAGAAATAAATAAGATTGATAAGAATCTTAATAATTTTGGCTTGATTCATACAGATATCCATATGGGTAACTTCTATGTTCATAATAATGAATTAACTGTTTTTGATTTTGATGATCTTGCTTATCAATATTTTATAAGTGATATTGCAATTGCATTATATTACTTTACATTTATGAAAGACGAAAAAGATCAACTATTATTTGCGGATAAACTTATGGAACCTTTTATGAAAGGATACTTAAGCATCAATCATTTAAGTAAAGAAGATTATTTGAAGATCCCTCTATTTTTAAAACTTAGAGAGATTATTCTCTATATTGTCTTTCATAGGACTGTTGATGCTGGCTTAAATGAATTTGCAAATAAATATATTAATCGCTATAAAAATAGAATTATAAATAATATTCCATTTTTAGATATTGATTTTTTGAAATATTACTAAAGCACCAAATGGTGCTTTTTCTTTTGTAGCAACTTACCTGGTTTCTTCATAAAATAAGGTATATGAGAATAAAAGGAATGAAAAAATGGTAATAAGTAAAGATTTAGAGAATCGTCTTGCACCTATTCTACCTTTAAAAAATATCTTAATTGATGAAGAGTTAAATAAACATTTATATACAAAGATTGGCGGTAAAGCTGATTTTCTTATGTTTCCAAAAACAACAAAGGAACTACAAGAAATTATAAAGTTTTTTAAAGGTGAAGGTATACCAATAACGATTATAGGTAAGGGATCGAATTTGATAGTTCGTGATGGCGGGATTAGAGGGGCAGTTATCTCGCTTGCTAAGCTGAATAAAATTAAAATAGAAGGTGAGTATGTTTATGCTGGTGGTGGTGCCTGTTTAATCAAAACAGCAAAACTTGCGATGGATAATCATTTAACTGGTTTAGAGTTTGCATCGGGAATTCCTGGTACTGTAGGTGGAGCTGTATTTATGAATGCAGGAGCATATGGTGGGGAAATGAAAGATGTTTTAGAAAGTGTTGTTGTTTTAAAAGAGAATAATGAAATAAAGATAAGGAAAGTAGAAGATTTAGATTCTGGGTACAGGAAAACAAATATTGAAGATAATAATGAAATAGTAATTGAAGCAATTTTTAAACTTAAAAAAGGTGATTATAAAGAAATCAAAAGATTGACTGATCACCTAACAGAACAAAGGAGAAGTAAACAACCGCTTGAACATCCTTCTTGTGGAAGTGTGTTTAAAAGGCCTCCAGGACTATATGCTGGTAAACTTATCCAAGATGCGGGTTTACAAGGATATAGAGTAGGTGGAGCTGTTGTAAGTACTAAACATGCAAACTTTATATTAAATGATAATAATGCTTCAGCTAGTGATTATATTGCTGTTATTAATCATGTAAGAGAAGTTGTTTTAGAAAAGTTTGGTGTTTTGTTAGAGTTAGAGGTAAGAATAATTGGTGAGGATTTATAGAATAATAGAAAGAGAAGAAACAAATTTTTGTTTCTTTTTTGTGAGTTGCTTAATGTTTAAAAATTTAGATTTTGTCATTTTTTAAAAAAAATTTTCAAAAATTAGCACTTATCACTTGACATTGCTAATAATAGTGATATAATATAGTTAGCACTTGGAATAACGGAGTGCTAAACGTCATATAGTATATAGGAGGTATAAATATGTTAAGATTATTTTATGATACACTACCACGTAGTATTGTTTTAAATAAAGATTTATTTAGAAGTGCTGTAGAGGTAAAGGATGATGAATATGTTATTACTATTGAAGCAGCTGGTTTAAAGAAAGAAGATATAAAAATTACTCTAGAAGATAGTGTATTAACAGTAGAAGCAAAAAGAGTGAAAGAAGAAAGTGTTGATTATGCATTAAACGAATTTTTCTATGGTGATCTAAGTAGATCATTTGATTTAAAAGATCTTAAAGATGCACAAATCAAAGCGGCTTATGTAGATGGAATAATTACTGTTAGAGTTCCAAAACTAACAGAAGCTGAAACTAAAAAGATTATTACAATTGAATAATTTTTAAATAATATTTATGAAGGAGGATATTATATGTTTTATTTAAATCGTAAAGGTAATAATTTAAGAGATATCTTTAATGATAATTTCTTAGACGATGTATTTAACTTACCTACCATGAGAAAGAATTATTTAAAATCTGATTTAATTGAAAATGAAAAGGAGTATAACTTAACAGTTGAAATTCCTGGCTTAGAAAAAGAAGATATTAAAATAGCATATGAAGATTCATATCTAAAAATATCTGCTGAGAAAAAGCAAAGTGTGGATAAGTCTGATGAATCTAAGAACTATGTTCATAAGGAAATTTATTATGGATCATACTCTAGAAGTTTTTACTTAGAAAATATCGATAAAGAAAATATTAAAGCAAGTTTAAATAATGGTATTTTAAATGTAATATTACCTAAAAAAGAACAAGATAATACAAAGAAATTTATTAATATAGAATAGGTATAATTTTTATAAATTATATATAAAAAGTAAAGATAAAAATACAGGAGGAAAAAGATTTTATGTTGAAACCATTACATGATAATGTTGTACTAAAAAAACAAAAAGTTGAACAAAAGACAGCAAGTGGGATTATCTTGACTGGTGATGTGAAAGAAGAACCTGATTTTGCAACAGTTATTGCAGTTGGAGATGGAAAGTTTGTTGATGGAAAACTTGTACCTATGAATGTAAAAGTTAATGATAAAGTAGTTTTTAAACAATATTCAACTACTAAAGTTAAATTTGAAGAAGAAGAATATCTAATTATTAGTGAAAAAGATATTCTAGCAATCGTAGAATAAGGAGGTATTAAAGATGAGTAAACAAATTAAATTTTCTAAAGATGCAAGAACTGCAATGCTTCAAGGTGTTAACACATTAGTTGATGCTGTAAAAATAACGATTGGACCTAAAGGAAGAAATGTAGTATTAGATAAGGGATATGGTTCACCATTAATAACAAATGATGGTGTAACAATTGCAAAAGAAATAGAACTTGAAGATAAATTCCAAGATATGGGTGCTAAATTAGTTTATGAAGTCGCAAATAAAACTAATGATGATGCTGGTGATGGAACAACAACAGCTGCAGTCTTAGCACAATCAATGATTCAAAAAGGGATTGCTAATATTGAAAAAGGTGCAAATCCAGTTTTAATGCGAGAAGGTATTGAACTAGCAAGTAAGGAAATTTCTAAACTATTATTAGAGAAATCACGCAAAGTTGAAACAAGTGCAGATATTGCAAGTGTAGCAACAATCTCTTCTGGAAATAGTGAAATTGGCGAAATTATTGCAGAAGCTATGGATAAAGTAGGTAGAGAAGGAGTTATCTCTGTTGATGAATCTAAAGGATTTGATACTTACTTAGAAGTTGTAGAAGGTATGCAATATGATAAAGGTTATATTTCACCATATATGGTAAGTGACCGCGAGAAGATGGAAATAGTTCTTGAGAATGCTCTATTACTTGTGACTGATCAAAAGGTTAGTACTGTAAAAGAAATCTTACCTGTTTTAGAGCAAGTAGTTCAAGAAAATAAACCATTATTAATTATTGCTGATGATTTAGAAAACGAAGTTGTAAGTACTTTAATAGTAAATAAATTAAGAGGTACATTCAATGTAGTTGCTACAAAAGCTCCAGGATTTGGAGATAATCAAAAAGAAATCCTAAATGATATTGCAATTATGACTGGTGCTAAATTCTATGCGAAAGACTTAAATATGGAGTTAAAGGATTTAACTTTTGAAGATTTAGGTTCTGCTAAGAAAATAGTTATAGGAAAAGATAGTACAACAATTATTGGTGGAAGTGGAGATACTGAAGCTCTAAATAACCGAATTGAAGAAATACGCAATCGTGTAGATTCCTCTACAAGTGATTATGACCGTAAACGCTATTCTGAAAGATTAGCTAAATTAACTAATGGTGTTGCAGTTATTAAAGTAGGTGCAACAACAGAAACTGAAATGAAAGAAAAGAAATTAAGAATCGAAGATGCTCTTAATGCAACAAAAGCAGCAGTTGAAGAAGGAATTGTTATAGGTGGTGGTGCTGTATTAGTTGAAATCTATAATGAATTAAAACCTAAATTAAAATCAGAGATAGTTGATGTACAAAAAGGTATAAATGTTGTTATGGAATCTCTAACTGCTCCAGTTTACCAAATAGCTGAAAATGCTGGATTTGCTGCAAGTGAGATTGTCGATTTACAAAAGACTGCAAAACCTAACTTCGGATTTAATGCTAAGAATGGTGAATGGGTAGATATGTTTAAAGCTGGAATTGTAGATCCTACTAAGGTTACAAGAAGTGCTATATTAAACTCTGCTTCAATTTCCGCATTATTCATTACAACTGAAGTTGCAGTTGCAGAAATAAAAGAAGATAAAGAGCCGCAAATGCCTGCGGGAATGTATTAAAACTTTTAAATAATTTCAAAAAAGTCCGCTACTTTGGTAGTGGATTTTTTTAATAAGCATATAATGATTTTGGTATAAGATTCTTGAAAAAAATATTGCAAATCTCAAAAACTGTATTATAATATAATTGCATAATTTTGGAAATAGCTAGAAATGTGAAATATATTGAAAGGAGTTATATTAGTTAATTTTAATGTAAGTGATTTAAAAATGAAGAAAATCTATTTTGTGATTTTTGTATTCGTTTTATTTCTACTTGCTGGCTGTGGCGAAACTGTTAATATTGAATTTGTTACAAACGGTGGAAGCCCAGTAGAAGCTATTACAAGTAAAGACGATTTTGACCAAAATAATCTTCCTTCTCCAACTAATGAAGGATACGTTTTTGGGGGATGGTTCCTCGATGAGGATTGTACAATTAGTTTAGAGGATAATATTCCTGAAAAGCTAGAGTTTAAACTCTATGCGAAGTGGATTGCTAATACTTACGATTATAAAGTAGAGTATTACAAAGAGAAGTTAGATGGAAGTTATGAGTTAGTAGAGACACTAAACCTAAAAGGTGTAAAAGAAGCAGTAGTAAATGCAGAGGAAAAAACTTATCTTGGTTTTTCATTTAATACTACTAAATCTAAAAAATCTACTACTATTAAAACAAACGACAATGAAGTTTTAAAAATGTACTATGACCGAAATTCATATACAATCACTTTTGATACTGATGGTGGTAGTACTATAACTGAAGTAAGTTTTAAGTTTCAAGAAACTGTTACTTTATCCAGTGAACCTGTTAGAGTAGGTTATGAATTTGCAGGCTGGGATAATTTGCCTACTACAATGCCTGCTAATGATTTAACATTAAAAGCAAATTGGACACCTTTAGAAGTTACATACAAAGAAGAAATATACCAAGAAAATCCAGATGATGATGGGTTTACTCTTGTCAGTGAAGAAACAAAGAGTGCATTAAGTGGAAGTACTGTAGAAATGGAAGATATCCATTCTATACCACAACCTTTCATAATATTTTTAGAACATGAAGAAACAAATCAAGAAGATACTGTTAACGGTGATGGCAGTACTGTATTAAAATTATTTTATAAACGTAGACTTATCAATGTTGTATTTAATTTTTATGAAGGTAAGGATAGTGTTGTAAAGCAATATAAATATGGTGCTAGTGATTATTTAATTAGTGGTGGTGAAAGACCAGGCTTTGAATTTATGTATTGGAGAGAATTCTCTTCCAGTACTGCTCCAGAAACGGTACCTTTTTTAGGTTTAGAAGACTTTAATCTCTATGGTGAATGGAAGAGATTATCTTTTAAGATTAGTTTTGAAACAGATGCAGATATAGCAGTTACAAGTTTAGTTGCTCTATATGAAACACCTATTAATGAGCCAGTTACTCCAGTCCGCCAAGGTTATATATTTAAGGGCTGGTATACGGATAGGACATTTACTACAAAGTATGAATTTACGACAATGGAAGCCAGGGATATTACTTTATATGCATTATGGGAAGGTCTACCATATACAATGCAGTTTGAAACGAATGGTGGAAGTATTGTGGAAGATATTACTGAGGCTATTGATACACCTATTACTAAACCTATTCCAGAAAGACTTGGTTATAAATTCATTAACTGGTATACTGATGAAGCTTGTACAAAACTATTTAATAATTGGGTTATGCCATATAATGGCATTAAACTATATGCAAAATGGGAAGAAGAAACATATATTATTAGTTTTGAAACAAATGGAGGTAGTTTAATTCCTGATATAGTTGGTAAGCTCTATGAGCAAATAAATAAACCAACTAATAATCCTACAAGAGAAGGTTATATTTTTGATGGCTATTATAGTGACCCAGAATTGACTGAAGAATTTATATTTGATTATATTAAAGTTGGTGGTGCTACTGTTTATGTAAAATGGGTTGATGCTTCACTTGCAACATCAATTGCTGTTGTTTTAAAACAAGATATTGGTAGCAGTGTAGAAGTAAAGGGATATGTTTATGCTGTTTTAGATAATGCATACTATGGCTACTATTTATATGATGATACAGGTTATATTTATATCCATGCAGATAATACAAATATTAATATTGGTGATGAGGTTAGTGTTAAAGGTAGTTTAGTAGTTAATACAACTATTACTAATGTAATTGATGTTAATAAACTATCTGAAGATATTGATATAAAAGATCCTGAATTTGCAGAATTAGAAGATTTATATAATTTAGGCAATAAGCACGAAAATTATTATAGATACTTTACAAGTATTGGTGTATTAAGAAAAGTAGAACTTAACTATTGTTTATTTGATTACATTAATTTATATGAGATATTAATTGATCATCGTAGTTCTATTTTTAATAATCTTGGTGAATTTACGGATTCACTAATTAAACTAGATTATGCATATGATTATAAAGCTCATAAGTTAACTGTAGTAAATGTAGAAGAAATTACAGATGAAGCAGAAATTTTAGAATATCTAAAACAAGTAATTGTTTCTAATTATAATTTAAGTATATTTGAAGATGAATCTGATTTTGGTTTTCCAAGCATTGATGATTTTGGCTTTGGTGTTACTATAAATTATAGTGCTATTGGTGAAAATGCTGATGTGTATGACTTTGAAAATCAAAAGTTTAATAATGTATTAGAAAATACTCAAGTTAAGTTTGAAATTGAATTAACTTTAAATGAAGCAAGTCTCGAGTTTGAAATTGAAGTGATTGTTACAAATAAAGAATTAATAACTATTAGTGAACTTTTCTCTAGTGCAGAAGATGAATATTATTATTTAGATGTTATTGTAATTCTTATAATGAATGATTATGATTCGTATATTCTAAAAGATGATACAGGATATTTATATGCAGATTATATTTATAATTCTGAGGAACTAAATATTGGTGATAATATCCTGATTAATGTCTATAAATCTAATTGGGGTTATGATATTGAGCTTGATGAGATAATTGCTAGAGAAGTTGATTTAGGTTTAGACCCAACAAAATTAGCGGAATCTGAATTTTCTAGTGCTATAGAAAATGATGAATTAGATATAGGTGAATATGTAGAATTAACTGGCTATATTACATTTGATAATGATCGACCATTATTTGTTTGTGATGAAAAAGTCTACTTTATTAATTTAGAAAATTATGAGAACTTAAGAAAATTAGAAAAATTTATCTACTACACAGTATACTTTAGAACCTATGTCTTTAATTTTGATGGGGATATATTCTTATATTATTCTGGAGTTAGAGAAGATGTTAGATTTGTGGAATACGATGATGCAGAAGCTGTAAATGCTATTCAAGAAACCTTTAGAAGAATTTATGGTGGAGTTAATTTCTCTCCATTTGAGGAATTTAATATACCTACTAGGGATCTAGTATATGGTATAGAAATTGAATATGTATTTAGTGAAGAATCACTTCCTTATTATGTGGATGGAAAATTTATAAATGTTGATGAATCAACACCAATAAGTATTAACTTCACATTAAGAAAGAATGAAGTGACTTTAAACTTTACTTATAATACAAATTTGGTTCCTTTTACTGTAACACCAATTAATGAGCTTCTAGTTGATGGCTATGACAGTATACAGTATATAAAAGGATTAGTAGTTTATAGAAATCAACAATACATAGTAATTCAAGATGATACAGGTTGTATTCGTTATAATTCTTATAATCTACCTATTTATGTTGGTGATTATGTATTAGTTGCTGGATTTGCCGATGTTTATAACAATGAGATTGAATTTAATGACTATGATGAACATGGTGTTATAGAAATATATTCTAGAGGAAATGATGTATCAATTGCAGCTAATCTTTATTCCATTCAAGAAATCTATGATTTAGAAATAAAAGATAGAACATGTGAGTTTATTCAAGTAAGTGGTTATTTATTTAAAGAAGAAGGAAATGGCTGGTATTATCTAACTGATGGAATAAATAAAATAAGATTATATGAAGTTGATGATTATACATACTATAGTTTTGAAAGAAATGTAAATCATTATATTACAATTCGCTCGATTCTAGGTTATCAATTTGATGATATTTGGTATGTATATTATCAAGGTGGAATAATTGATAAACGTGAATTAACGGAACAAGAAAGACTTGATTTAATTAAAAACTATATATTATTACATTATGATGGACTAGAAGTAGAAGAAGATAGCTATGTTAGTATTAAGGATGAGTTTTATGAATATGGTGGAACAATTGAATATTCATTTACTAGTGAATATTTAACTGATTATTATGGAAATATTTATACTGAATACATCGATGAAGTAACTACTGTTACAATAACTGCTACCATAACAGTTGGCTCTTTAACTGAAAGTGTTGATTTTGATATTACAATCTATCCTGAAGGAAATACTTCCACATTACCAATATTAACCATTAGTGAAGCATATGCTGCAAGCAGTGATGAAGAAGTTAGAATTGTCGGTACAATTGTTACTGTAACTTATGTCAATTATCAATATCAAATATTGATTGAAGATGAAACGGGAGTAATGTTTGTAAGATTTGCAAACTATCAATATTACTATTCTAATCCAGCAACAACCATAATTGATTTAACTGGTTATGTTTATGAAGAGATGGGCATTAAATATTTCTATGCAACTAAATTTAGCTATGCAGGTTACAAAACGATTAGTGTAGATTTCCAAGAATATACAATTCCTGAATTATTAAATCTAAATTATCTTGACCAAGCTAATCAAGGTAAACCAATTCAAATAAGTGGTACAATTGAAGGTAGGTATATTACTGATGGTTATAATAAGATAGGAATACTTTGTCCATATTTTGATGAATCAAGTTTAAATAAGTATAATGGTTATAGAGTAACTTTAAAAGGATTCTATTATGGATTCTCTGGAGATATTCGAATACTTTATTCTAACTCTTATTATTATGGAACTGTAATCATTGAAGATGAATATAGTGATGAAGAAAAAGTTGCAAGGGCAAAAAAAGATTTACAAGATAGTTATTACTATTATGATAGTTATGAATTTTATGCTAATTCGTTTGTTTATTTAGAACCAAATTTTAGTCATTTTCCAAGTTGTACTTATACATATAGTATAATAGGTGAAAGCATTGCTTATATAGATACTAGTTATTTATACTTTGTGGAATCAGATTTTGACTATATTGTAAGCTTAAGAATTGATATTAACTGTGGTGAATATAGTGATTATGTTGTAGTTAATTTTAAAGTATTAGGAAAAATAGAAATTCATACCCTTGATGAATTGTTCCTAGATGAACCTGGAACAAAAGAAATACATTTAATAGGTGAAGCATTACTTGTAACATATGATTTTATTTACTTCTTAGTTGGTGGAGAGGTATATAAACTAAATGAACCTGGTTTTAGCAATTGGGTTGATGAAGGTGAATTTTATTATATTTTTGGTCAAAAATCAATTATTGATGGTAAAGTAAATTATTCATATAATATTTATCTAGATTATTATTATGATGATGAATATCCATATAGTGAATTAGAAATAGTAGATATTGATATTGCAACACTTTATAATCAATATAATATAGGAACTGATTTAAGAAAAGATATTTATGAATTACAAGGTATCTTAAACTATGATCCAAACTCTGATTTCTATTATTTTGAAAAAGATGAGCAAATTATTTATATAAGAGATAATAGTGTAAAGTATATACCTACAATTATGAGAGATATAATGCCTATGAATGGCTATGATTTAGGAAATGATATTTACATTAATGAAAATGTTAATGTATTATTATTGTTTGCTGATGAACTAATTTATGGTGAATATTTGGTATTGGATTTACTAGCGATTAAATTAGTGGAAATGACAAGTGAAGAACATCTAGATCATGCTATATTAGATATTAAAGATCATATAAGTAATATGGTATTTTATCCTGGCGATTACTTTGTCTATGATTTTGATCCAAAATATATTCATAATTATGATTATAATTTGGAATATGATATTGCAGTAAAAAATCCAGAAGATGAGAAATACTTCTTTGATAATTATTATTATATTGGAATTGTGGAAGAAGAAATGTACGTTACTTTTGAAGTAACTTTATCTGATGGAACATATACAAAGACTTTTGAACAAGATATCCATATAATGCCTATAAGCAAGAGTACAGTTGAAGATGTATTATACGGAATTGATGGAGAACTTTACTTAATTGAAGGTATAGTACAAACTTACTCATATGATGAATTTATCGTTTTAAAAGACGAAACAGGTACTATAGTCATCGCAGCTAGATGGTACGAAGAAGATGTAGAATTTGAAATTGGTGACAAACTAAAAATATTAGGTTATAGAGATTACTATGATTGGGGTAATGCTACTCCAATACTAGAAACTTTTGGTTTTATTATCAATACTGGTGAAAAAGTAGAAATTAATAATGATGCAACTCTTTATGACATTACTCATATCTTAAAAATAGAATATACAAATCCTGGAGTTTATACAATGTATGTAGTGTTTACAGGAGTTGTGAGATTTACTGGTAATTATTATTATCCATGTTATGGGTTAGTTGAAGCTGAATATGGTAATGATTATACGCTTGAATTAGTTGGACCAACATATGATGAATTCAATGAAATGATGCAACCTCTAGTAGGAGAAACTATTAATGTTAAAGGATGGTTAGTCTTTAAATCAACATATTCTAGATTCTTATGGGATTTAATTTATGATTCACATGTTGTAATAGAGTAAATATAATTACTCACGAGTACTATTTATATAATTAATAATAAAAAGCCTTATGGAGCACCACTTCATAGGGCTTTTAGTTAATCTTAACTTAACTAAATATTTAAACTACACCAACTTTTCATAGTATGGATGATGAAGATCCAATTATAATTGACATTGGTTATATAGTTTATTTAAACCTTTATACGCTTGATATAGAAAAATGGGATGATTAGATATAATAAATATATTTCTCTTAAGGACTTAGATATTAGTTATAGTTAGATTGATGATTTAAATAATTTCTTAGAAAAGAAAATTAAAGAATATAAAGTATTACTTGATTTATAATTCTTTTATAAATATAAATGACTTAAAGTTTTTTAAGTCAATTTTTTTTATGTTATTATTTTTATCTAAATTTTGGTATAATAATTATAGATTGAAAATTATAGGAGCAAATATGGAGTATAATCTTACACTTAATCAAGCAAAGAGATTTTTATTATTAAAACATGGATTATTAGGAGAAAAAAGATATAGAGAATGTGCTGATATTGAGAAATTTGTAGATAGTGTAGGTTGTATTCAATATGATCCTGTAGATGTTATAGGAAAAAATCCTGAACTGGTTCTTCAGTCAAGGTTTGTGAATTTTAAAAGAGAATATTTGTATCAAGAATTATATGAAAATAGGACCTTAATAGATTACTGGGATAAGAATATGTCTATTATAACTAAGAGTGATTTTAAATACTTTGGAAGAATTAGGGATAAATTTAAAGGTCGTATTAAAGGTATTGAAGAAGTAAGTAAACTTGCGCCGGTAGTATTAGAGAAATTAAGTGAAGTTGATTATTTATCAAGCAAAGATATTGAACTTAGAGGAAAGATGGATTGGTATTGGTTTAATACTAGAAAATCAAAAGCAGTTCTTGAAGCTTTATTTTACCAAGGTAGAGTAATGATTCATCACCGCAAGGGTACTAATAGATATTTTAGTCTGCCAAATAAGTTATTTAAAGAAGATGTATATCAAGATTTTAGATTTGATAATGATTTATATTATTATACATTTAGGGTATTTAGAAGAATTAAAGGTGTTGGCTTACTTGGGCAAGGTGCATCTTATGCTTATATTGCAATTGATGGTTTAAATCAAAAGTTAAAAAAACAAATATTTGATAGACTTTATAATGAAGGTAGGATTATCAAAGTTAATATTGAATCATTTGCTAATCCTTATTATTTAGTAACTGAAGACTTAGGATATTTAAATCAAGCAATAAGCGATGAAAAACTTTTGAAAAGATTAGAATTTATTGCTCCACTTGATAATTTAATATGGGATAGAGTATTTATTAAAAAATTATTTAATTTTGATTATACTTGGGAAATATATTTCCCTAAAGAAAAAAGAGTTTATGGTTATTACACTCTACCAATCCTTTATGGAACAGAGTTTATTGGTAGATTAGAAGCAATTGCTAATAGATCTAAAAAGATTCTAGAAGTGAAAAATATCCATTTGGAAGATAATATTAAAGTAACTGCAAAATTAAAGAAAGATATGAATGCTGCATTAATAAGATTAATGGAGTTCAATGATTTAAACAAAATAGATTATATAGATAAATTTTGGGAAATCTAATAATAAAAGTTAGAAAGGAAAATGTTATGGAAAATTTTACTTATGAAAATCAAACACGTATTATTTTTGGGAAGGATACTGTTAAGTCTGTGGGTAGCCTAGTTAGGGAATTTGGGAATAATGTATTACTTCACTATGGTGGAGGTAGTATTAAAAGAAGTGGCTTGTATGATGAAGTTAAAGAAGCTTTAGAAAAAGAAAAACTTAATGTATTTGAACTTGGTGGAGTAATGCCAAATCCTAGACTAACATTAGTAAAAGAAGGAATTGATTTAGTAAGAAAAAATCAAATTGATTTTATTCTTGCTGTCGGTGGTGGAAGTGTTATTGATAGTGCTAAGGCAATTGCAATTGGTGCATTATATGATGGTGATGTTTGGGATTTCTTTGATAGAAAAGTAAAAGTTACTAAAACCCTACCTGTTGGAGTTGTTCTAACAATTCCAGCTGCTGGTAGTGAAGCAAGTACAAGTAGTGTTATTACTAATGAAGATGGTTGGTATAAAAAAGGTGTTGGTTCTGTATTAATGCGACCTAAATTTGCAATTATGAATCCAGTTCTAACATTTACATTAAGCCAGTACCAAACTGCTTGTGGAGTTGCAGATATGTTTGCTCATGTCTTAGAACGTTATTTCACAATCACTAAAAATGTTGATTTTACTGATGAGTTATGTGAAGCAACGATGAGAAGCATCATTAAACATGCTAGTATTGTGAAAGACAATCCAACAGATTATGCTGCAAGAGCAGAAATAATGTGGGAAGCTACTATTGCTCATAATGGAATTCTTGGGGTTGGAAGAGTTGAAGACTGGGCAAGTCATGGTATAGAACATGAACTTAGTGCAATTTATGATATAGCTCATGGAGCAGGCCTAGCCATTGTTTTTCCAGCTTGGATGAAATATGTTTATAAACAAGATGAAAATAGATTTGCAAGATTTGCAACCAAAGTATTTGGAATTGCTATTGAAGTTGAGATTGAAAAGACAATAAAAGCTGGTATAAGAGCTTTAGAAGAGTTTTTCAATCATATTGGCTTAGCTACTAGACTAAGAGATATAGATATACCTAAAGATAGATTTGAAGAAATGGCAAAGAAATGTACTGAAAAAGGAACATTAGGAAACTTTGTAGCTTTAAATACAAAAGATGTTTTAGAGATTTTAGAATTAGCATATTAAAAGACTACAAACAATAATGTTTAAAACTACATGACTGCAAACTGTATGATTGCAAACTGTATGATTGCAAACTGTATGATTGCAAACTGTATGATTGCAAACTATATTGACAATCAAAATATTAATGATATAATTATATGGCTTAATAAAGAGGAGATGTATGATGATTAAATATGAGTTGAATGGTGGAATATGGGCACCAAAGGACGAAGTTAAGGAAGAGTTTTATAAGGAATTATACGATTTTGTTAATCAAAGATTTGAGACGGAATTAAAGAATATTTCTCTTTTAGACTTTCAAACATCTGAACCATATATAATTGGTAATTTGGTTGGGAAGTATTATTTAAAAGAAGAAGTAGGTGGAAAGGTTGAAGATCAACCTGAAGATTATTTTATTGGTTATTTATTTAAAAATAATAAGTTTTTAAAACTAATACCACACTTAGAAAAATTCTTTGCTTTATGGCGAGAAATTGAAAACTGTACTGAACCAAATGCTACTGATTTTTATGCAAATTCTTGGGCATCATTAGTAGATACAGCTAAATTCTTTAAATATACTACAGTTGAAGAATTACAAAAAAGTCCTGAAGCTCCTAGTGTTCAAGATCCAAGAATTATGTGGTGCTTGCAAAATTGTCCAGATGTGTATTTTGCTCCAACTAAGTTTGAAAAAGATAAATTACAAAGATTACCTAAACCTAGAAGAGATGATTATGAATTTATTGGCTGGTATTCTAATCCAGAATTTTCTGGTGAAATTTATACTAACTTAGAAGAAGGAATAGATACATATTATGCAAGGTGGGCTACACACACTTTCTTTCATTCAAATGATGGTTACCCAACATTTGATGAACTATATAGTGATTTTTTAGGGGATTTTTCAAAGTTCTTAAATCTTAAGATTTCAAAGGAATTTGAAAGACTTCCAAAACATGGTCCAGTATCTGAGTTTTGTAAGGAAAGTTTTAATGGTCGTTTAAATGAGTTCTTTAGTATAAAAGAATACTATGATAAGTGGATTTGGTTAATTGAATGGTTAAAATCATTAAATCCTGACAAAGTTAAACGATTTGAATTTAAAGATGGTAAATTTGGTTTAGAAGCACAAGTTAGATGGGAACTAAATTCATTATTTGTTAGACGATTCCACCTAGTTTGGCCGAAAACTAGAGACTATAGTGGAGCAGGAATTAGAGAAAAATTAGCTGATTCTACTAATAGTGAAATAGTAAAGGTTAAATATCCTGTTGGTGAATTAGTTAATTTCCCTGAAATTAAAAAAGCGGGTTATAAGTTAGTGGGATTTTATGAAGATTATAATTTAATTAAAGAAGTTATAGGTCCTATTAAAGACGATAGATATGCTGCAAAGACACTTTATGCAAAGTGGGAGAAATTATAAAAAAATCAACTAGGTCAGATTAAACTCTGATCTAGTTTTAAGTTCTATTAATCCATTCTGGGATTTTTGTAGATGGTTAGAATTATTAGAGCATCATTTAAGATTAGTTGAAAGGGAAGCAGTGACTTTACTAACAGGGGACTTTGCAGGTAATATTGCAGTTTATGATGAAATAGAAAGACAATTATTAGTAATGGCTGACTTTATGGCAAGTGGAATTATTAATCAGTTCTGTATTGTTTAAATAGAAAAAAGCACTAATATTTAAAAATTTAGTGCTTTTTGTTTTAGTTTTATCAATTTTCCTTTTCATTTAAAAAATTTTAAGTTATAATATATTTAGGACAAATTTTAAAAGGTGGATCATAATTATGGAAAAATTAAATAGAGTATACATTTTTAAGTATTTTTATGCATTAATTATGTTCTTAGGTATCTTGATGTTACCATTTTTACTACTATCATTTCAAAATGAATATGAAGAAGTTTTAGAAGAATATAATGATGCTGTTACATTTGCATTATCTGAAGAATTCGTTCTTACAAAAGAAGAAAAGGATATTATTCTTGATTTGCATAATCAAGTTAAAAAAGTCCATATAGCAAAACAATATAAAACATTTAATGCATTTATGATTATTGTTATATTCCTAATTCTGTTTAATTATTTATATATTCAGTTTGGTTTAAAATATAAAATATTAGAAAATAATGCAAATCTGGTATTAAATAAAAGATTGTTATTAATAACAACAATTGTTGAGATTTTATATTTTGTACTCTTATTGGTATTTTCAAGCGGCGAATATATAGGAATTAACTTTTGGACATTATTCTTTATAAATATAATAGTAGTTATATTTGTTGTTGTTTTAGCTTTACAAATTCAATACTTATTAAAACCAAAGACAAAAGAATCTTAATTATTAAGGTTCTTTTTATATTTACATATATACATATATATGTATAGAACTAATTCATTTTTATCATTAACACATATAACTCTTACTGCATATTCTAAAATGAGTAAGTAAATAAAAAAAATTTTAAAAAATATCAAAAAAAACTGATGTTACTTTGTTATATTGTTGAGAAAGGAAAAGAGGGTGATATTATGCAAAGAAATTCTAAAGAATACATTGAACAACTAAATAAAGAAATAAGAAGAAGAGAATTTTTAAAGGCTGCTTACTCTTTTCTAAATAATGAGAAGAGAGTTAAAGAAAACAAGAATAAATTATTAGAATTAGAAAATAAATTAATTCTTGAAAAGCTTAGAAACGCTCTTTAAAAACTTTAATTAGCAAATGTCATTAATGTATATATTGTCGTAAGATAGATAACTGGCCCCCACTTCTTGGTTATCTATCTTAATCTTAAAGAAAAGAGACTTATTTAGATATTGAATCTACTTAAGTCTCTTTTTAGTATCTTCTAGATACTATAGTTTTTTAAAATTTAGGTAACATTTTAATATTATAAACTTTAAATTGATGTGAGCAAATTGAAAAGGAGTTGTTGGGATAATCAACAACTCCTTAGTCTTTTATAAGACTGTCAATTTAGTTTTGGCCTTACGACGATATTCGTACATACAATGAAGAGAATATGCAATCATATGTAAGACACTAATATTATATGCTATTTGCTAAAAAAATGCAACTATTTTATTTAAATATTTTTAATTTAGTTAAAAAATATTTAATATAAATTAATAAGTTGTCTTTTAATAATAACCTTGTTAATTAATCCTGAAATAAAATCTGTAGTATTTGTTATTCTTATGAAATTGTTGAACTGGCTAAATCCAAGTTCTACGAACAATTTTCCTATAGTTTCATCTATAAAAGAAGATGAAACAAACTGAACTTCACTGAAATCTAATTCAATACACTTGCCAGTCATTTTAAGTATATTCAAAATATGTTTTCTTACTTTTTCGCCAGATGGTCTAGTACCTGTACCATCTGTAGCTACTTCCAAAATGTTAATTTTAATCCAGCCTTCCATTGTTTCCATCTCCTCGATTTGTCGTGTGATATATTCATAGGGTTCATAATTATTTAAAGCTTTAGAAACATTTAGAAACCTTGAGAAATATATAGAGAAATCAACTAAAGTAGTTTGAGAAACCTGGGAAATTAAAGGTAAGTTTGAATAAGAATTGGTTTCCCCACTGCAATATTTCATTATTTTTGTAGAACGACCCGTTGTAATTGCTAATTCACCTTTATTTTCTTCAATAATTTTATTTAATCCCCATAATCCATTTCCTTGTCCTAATGATTTATCTCTAGTTACACCTTCTTTAATAGCTAATTCAATTGCTTCAAGTTCGTTTTTGGGATGGTGTTCTATACTTTTACTAAAAGAATTAAATAATCCAATTCCAGTATCATATATTGCTATAACAATATGCTTACTTCTATTATGGATTTGTGTCATAAAAAAACCTTTTTGTTTTTCAGAATGCATTAATACATTATCAATAACTTCATTCAAGCACCAACTTATTCCGACCAATATTCCGTCTTCAACAACAACTAATTTGCTAATCTGATCAATTAAATATTTTGAAATTAAGGATGCATCTTTAGAGTCTGTAAATTCAATAACCTTATCAAAATATTATTCTCAACTTCTGCAATATTATTTGCTAATTTTATAGGTTTTTCAAAAAAAGTAGTAGAAAGGTAGCAATTATGTCTTAATTTAAAGGAAAAATCAAATTTATGAACTTCAATATAATAATTAATTATTCCTGACAAAGGTGTGACGATATTTGGATAAGAAGCAGTTGAACACTTTTTAAAATCTAGAACTATTTGAGTTACACCTCTTTTTAAAAAGCCATACATTATATAGATAAATTTACTGACAATTATCCTTTTTGTTAAGTCTTTAAAGTAAATAGTAGCTATATTATTTGATATTCTAATATTGAGTTTTTTATTCATAAAATCCCTTCCTAAGTTTTATAATATTAGTATAGTGCATTATTGTATTAATTTTCTTCTATTAAGACAGTAACATTAATTTATAAACAATTCTTAAATGGTGCGGCTGATGAAATTCGAATTCACACGTTATAAAACACTACCCCCTCAAGATAGCGCGTCTACCAGTTCCGCCACAGCCGCATAAATACTTTATATATTTTATCATAAATTTAATTAAATTTAAAGTTAAAATTTATGAATATTATAGTTTGTTTTATTTGTTTTTAATATATAATTATTTTGCTTAGAAATTTTAAATATAGATTTATTTATGATTTTAAAGTATAATAAATACAAGATATATATTAAGGGAGAGAATTAATATGGAAAAGATATCTTCATTTACTGTTGATCATTTAAAATTATTACCTGGTATTTATGTTTCAAGAAAGGATTATTTAGCTCCTTATGTTTTAACAACCCTAGATCTTCGTTATACAAGACCAAATTTTGAACCAGTTATGGGAACTGGCGCTATTCATGCTATTGAACATTTATCAGCAACTTTCCTAAGGAATCATAAAGTATATAAAGATGATATTATTTATTTTGGTCCAATGGGATGTAGGACAGGCTTTTATTTAATTATTAAATGTGATTATAAATCGATTGATTTAGTAGACTTGATTGGGGAATTAATAGATTTCATTATTAATTTTAGTGGAGATATTCCTGGAGCAAGTATGAAAGAATGTGGAAACTATATCGATATGGATTTAAATATGGCTAAGTTTTATGCAAATAAATTTAAGACTGAAGTCTTAGATAATTTATCAAAAATTAATTTAGAATATCAGGAGTAGTTATGAATCTTAATTTTGCTGCTTTTCCTTGTTTAGAGACTTCTAGACTTGTATTAAGGAAGATGAGTTTTAAAGATGCTACAGATCTTTTTGAAATAAGAAGTAATCCAGAGATGATTGATTATAGTGATTCTAAGTTAGATGAGTTTTTGGAAGACACCATCAAGTTTATTGAGATAATAAATAGGGGAATAGAAAAGAATAAGTGGATCAATTGGGGAATTATTCATAAAGAAAATAATAAGTTAATTGGAACAATAAATATTTGGAATTTTGATATGGAGGAAAAAAAGGCTGAAATTGGTTATGGTTTAAATCCTAAATATCAAGGTAAAGGTTTAATGAGTGAAGCTTTAAAAGAAGTAATCAATTTTGGGTTTAAGGAAATTGGTTTAGATTCAATTGAAGTTTGGACGGAAAAAAGAAATGAAAGATCAATTAAATTAATTGAAAAGCATGGTTTTAACTATTTAAAAGAAGTTAGGGAAATGGGATACTATAAGAAACAACAGTTTAATATGAAAGTTTATGTGCTTAATAAAGGAGACAGTTATGGCAGTAGCATATTATGATTCTCTTGTTGGCTTACTTATGCTTGAAGAAAGATATGGTAAGATTGTGAAATTGGATAATGTTGATTATCGAACATTAAAAGAAGAAATGAATCCTGTATTAGAAAATGCTATTAAGCAACTTGATGAATATTTTAAGGGAGCAAGAAAAGATTTTGATCTTGAGATTGAAATGTTTGGGACACCTTATATGCTTAAAGTATGGGATGAGTTAAAGAAAATACCATATGGGACTACTATTAGTTATTCAGAATTAGCTAGGAGAGTAGGAAATATTAAAGGAGCTAGAAGTGCTGGTGGGGCATGTGGAAAGAATAATATTATGATTATTGTTCCATGCCACAGAGTAATCGGTAAAAACGGTAAACTAGTTGGCTTTGGTGGCGGTTTAGATATGAAAGCGAAACTACTTGATTTTGAATATCGAAATCTTAATGGTAGTCTTAAGGGGTAAACAATGAAAAAATTTGAATTAGCTCATAAGTATTTATTAGATGCTTTTAATAATAGTGAGTATTTAAATAATAATCCTCATTCAAAAAACTATCGATATGAACATAGTATTAGAGTTGCAAATATAGGAAGAGTAATTGCAGAAGAGGAAGGTTTTGATGTTGAAGCATTTATGGTTGCTTGTCTTCTTCATGATATTAGTTATGTAGAAGAGTTTAAAAAAGAAAATGATTGGTTAGGTCATGGAAGAAGAGCAGCATACATGGTTAAGGATTTTATTGAATCTTTAGGTTTTGCAAGAGAAGTTACTAATGATATTTTATATGGAATTGCAATTCATGTTGATGATGTATCTGATTTTTTGGGTGTTAGAACTCCATTTGCTCTAGCAATTGGTGATGCTGATAATATCGATAGATTTGATACATATAGAATTTTTGAAACTTTAAAATATGAAAAGTTTGATGAGTTATCACTTGATGAAAAAATGGATGTATGTAGAAACAGATTAAGTAATTTAAAAAGATTATTATCTAAAGATTATGCAACCCCTACTTCTACAAAACTTTTTCACGAAAAGTTAGAATTTCAGCTTTCATTTTACTCAAGATTATTACTGCAACTTGAAGCATCAGAACTTTAAAGGATAATCATATGGATAAAGTTATTTACTATAGAGGACAAGCTAAAAACTATTCAGGCAATCTAAAAAATGGAGCAGATATTATTCCTTCTATATTTAGATATAAAGATAGAGAGTTTTCATTAATAGAAGAAGCAAACTATTATATTGATACTGCATTATCTTTACAAGATGTTTTTAACTCTAAGATTGATGGTGATCCTGAATTAACTGCAAAAATTCTTGGAAAGTTACAACATCGAGGTGTTTCTACTAGATTGATTGATATAACTAAAAGTTATGATATAGCCCGATATTTCGCTTCTAATAAACTTTTTAATGATGATGGATATATTTACCATATAATTCCTGAAAAGAGTATAAAGGAAATTAAGGACGAGTATAGTCTTTCTGTTACAAGAAAAATTTATACTCTTATGAATTCCAAGACTTTAATTGAAAATAATATTGATTTAGTTGAATACTTTACAAAGTTAGAAAATGTTAGTAATATAAAACCTTATACAATCCAAAATGCTGTAATCTTAGATTATGAAAAATTACTTAAGGGGAGAAAAATAGATAATTTAAGACTAAATAGACAAAAGGGTAGTTTTATCTTACTCGGTAATGAAATAAAGGAAAATAGATTAACTGGTAAGATTAACAGATCTGTTTTTGATGATTTAGATTACCCTGAAATTATTAAAGCAAAAGAAAAGCTAAATTATTTATATGAACTATCTTTAAGAGGAATTAATTATGTTAATTTATTTCCTGATGATGATACAGCAATAACTTTAGTATCTAAATATAATCAGATATTTAAACTTGGTAAAGTTAATGAGTTGATGAATTTTGTTGATTCAAAATTTAAATCAAGTAATCATTCTAAACTAACTAATTTTAAGAACTTTATTTTAAAAAATATAAATGATTTATATAAAGAATTTAATAGAGATCAAAATAGTTTTTATTTTGTATTTAAGGAATTAAATGATTATTATAATTTCTATTATGATATATATAATGAAACTAACAAAGTATATGAATTATATAATTATGAAAAGATTATTAAAGATTTAATTAAAAAATCTGCATAAAAATATTCTTGAATAACATAACCTTCATTTGATAATAATATTAAAAATGGAGGTTTTTATTATGAAATATTTAGAAGAAAATAAAAATAGAGATGGATTTTTAAATGATGATTTCTTTGAAAAGTTTTTTGACTATCCTTATTCAAAAATGGGTAGAAACTTACAAAAAATGAAAACTGATATAATTGAAACAAAAGATCGCTATAAGATTATAATTGATATCCCAGGTTATGATAAAAAAGATATTATGGTTCATGTTGGTGATAAATATCTAACTGTTTATGTAAATAAAGAAGATGATAAAGAAGAAAAAGTTAATGAAGGAAGATATGTATATAGAGAAAGATATATTGGAACAGCATCAAGAAGTTTTTACATCGGTAATATTAGTGAAGAAAACATTAAAGCTAGTTATAAAAACGGAACTCTTACTTTAGATTTCCCAAAGGAAAATAGTAAAGAAAAAGAAAAAACATGGATTAAAATTGACTAAAATTAATAGTCATCATTAAAATATTTAATGGTGACTTTTTTGTATAATATATTAATGAAACAATAAAGCGTATTGATTGACACATAAATAATTTAATAATATACTTTTCTAAAGATAAGATATCTTTAGAAAAAATGAATAGGAGTATTTCGTATGGATGTATTTATAAAAGAGTATGCGGAACTACTTATGTATTTTGTAGCAGCTTTAGTCTTTGGAGTTTTATTCTTCATGGCTAAGAAGAAAGTTAATTTCAGTGTTAGAGTACTAACAGCTATGGGGCTAGGTATCATAGCTGCTTTAATATTTAAAGATGCTGCTGCTCACTTAAGAGTTTTCGGTACAGTATATACAAGATTAATTAGACTAATCGTTGTTCCTTTAGTCTTTGTATCTATAATTAAGAGTTTTACAAATATGGAAAGTGTATCTTCACTTAAAAAAGTGGGATCTAAAACTGTATTTTGGTTACTCTTCTTAACATTAATTGGTGCTATATTTGGTGTTGTAGCAGCTAGTTTATTTAATTTAGGTGAAGGTGCACCTCTTCCTACAGGAGAAAACACAAATCAACCATTTACGTTAGTTGCTGCTTTGCTTAATTTAATTCCTGTGAATATATTTACACATGCAGCTAATAATGATGTTATTCAAGTTATTTTCTTTGCAATCTTAATTGCTATTGCAATTATTATTGAAAGTAATAGAAATCCTGAAAAGATTAAACCTTTTAAAGATTTCATTAATGCATCATCAGATTTAATGAACAGAGTAACAAAGATTATTATTAGATATACACCATATGGTGTCTTTGGATTAGTTGCAAATGCTGTTGCAAGAAATGATGCAGAAGCATTTAAGACATTAGGATTATATATTATTGTAATGTATTCTGTAATGTTAATCTTCTTTGTTGTTATTCAAATGGGATTCATTTCACTTGTAGCTAGATTAAATCCATTTAAATTTGTTAAAAAAGTTTATCCTGCTATGGTAGTAGCTCTAACTACTCAAAGTAGTTTAGGTACACTTCCTGTAAGTATTAAATCTTTACAAAGAGCAGGTGTAAGCGAAAAGGTTGCAAACTTCTCAGCTCCACTAGGAGCTACAATGGGAATGGCTGCATGTAGTGGAATATTCCCTGCTGTTGTTGCTGTTTTAACTGCAAATGCTTATGGAGTAGAATTAACTGCAGGCTTATATTTAACAATAATTCTATCATCAGTTATTGCATCAATTGGGATTGCAGGAGTTCCTGGAATTGCAAGTGTTGCAGCAACAGTTGTTTTAGCTAGTGTTGGTTTACCATTAGAAGGACTATTATTAGTATTAGCAGTAGAAGCATTTATCGATATGGGAAGAACTGCTGTTAATGTAACTGGAAGTTTAGTTGCAGCTACAATTACTGCAAGAACTGAAAGAGATGAATTTGATATGACTCAATTTGATAGTGAAATATCAGTTGATAAAGGTGTTTTACAATAAATTTAAAAAGAAGACCCATATGTGGGTCTTTTTTGGTTGAATAAATAAAGTAATGATATTTGAGATATCATTCCTAATTTTTTTATTTTTTAGAAGAATTTTTCTAAGATTGAACCAATTTGCATAATAGCTGGTCCGATAATTAAAGCTACCATCGACATAAGCTTAATTAAGATATCCATTGAAGGTCCAGCAGTATCTTTAAATGGATCTCCAACAGTGTCACCAGTAACAGCTGCTTTATGTGCTTCGCTACCTTTACCACCATGCTTACCTGATTCAATTAACTTTTTAGCGTTATCCCAAGCTCCACCTGAGTTTGCCATAAATATAGCAAGCATAGATCCACTTGCAAGTGCTCCAACTAATAGTCCACCTAGTGCTGAAGTACCAAAGAAGAATCCGATAACTATAGGAGTTAAAACTGCAATTAATGCAGGAACAATCATTTCCTTTAATGCTGCACTTGTAGATATTTCTACACATTTTGCATAATCTGGTTTTGATTTTCCTTCCATAATTCCAGGATCATTTTTAAATTGACTTCTTACTTCTTCAATCATTTTATTAGCTGCTTTTCCTACTGAATTAATTACTAATGAAGTAAATAGGAATGGAAGCATCGCTCCTACAAGTAATCCAACAATAACTAATGGATTAAGAATATCTATTACTGATAATCCAGTTGAATGAGCGTAGGAAACAAATAGTGCTAGAGAAGTAAGTGTAGCTGCACCAATACAGAATCCCTTACCTATAGCTGCTGTAGTATTACCTACTGAATCTAGTTTATCAGTAATTTTTCTTACCTTTTCATCTAGATTAGCCATTTCAGCA
>JBAYTA010000015.1:0-29317 GCA_041675865.1 Bacilli bacterium
AACAGGTGGTTCATCATCAAAAATAGTATATTTAATACCTGTATATAATACAATTTTAGGTTTAAAGGATATACTTAGTTTTAATTTTGACATAATTAATTTCTTGATTATACTAGGTTCTAGCGTTCTTTATATAAGTATTATAGTATTTGTTTTAGTAAGAATGTTTAAAAGTGAGAAAGTTTTATACTCTAAGTAAACACTTTCTTTTAAATATTGTTTAAACTTATTGATAAATTATAATTAGTAGTGTATAATAATAAATGTAAATAATCTTCAGGGCAGGGTGTAATTCCCGACCGGCGGTAAAGTCCGCGAGCTAATTATTAGCACGAATTGGTGAAACTCCAATACCGATAGTTAAAGTCTAGATGGAAGAAGAGGCATATTATTTTTGCTTTTTTTTGCTCGTGAAGTATTTTCACGAGCATTTTTGCTCTGAAATACATAAGAGAGGTAAAAATATGTATTTAAGTGAATTTTGGACTAACCATGGAGATGATATTGTATTATCATCAGTCTTTATTCTAGCGAGTGTTTTTTTACTTGTTAGTTTAATTATTAATCTAGGTAAGAACAACACGAACAAAAAACTCTATATAATTGGAGGGATAATTTTTGTTCTAGCGTTATTTGGTGTTAACTATGTTATTATTAGGGATTATAAAGAATTATTAGTTGCTGATCCAGATGCCGAAACTCTATTCCCGATTGCAAGAACGATGCTATTTAATGCATTTGTAATTATAATATTTGCAGGGATCGGGTATTTATTTGTAAACAAGAGAAATAAAGTTAAGGATAAAACTACAGTTACTAGTGTTGCAATCTTAGCTTTATTAGTTGCACTAGCAAGTGTTTTGATGTTATTTGGAATTCCAATTTTTCCTAGCGCAGATTACTTAAAAGTAGAAGTAAGTGCGTTAATATATTTTATGGTGTATTTATGGTTTGGGATAAAACCAACAGTTACAGTAATCCTACTTACTAATATTATTCATATAATAATGCCATCAGTAACTGCACCACTTGTTTTTGGTTTAGATGAAACTGCGAATATTGTCGCGTGTTTAGTTTTTCTAACTCCTTCATTTATAGCATTTAGAAAATTAGATAAAGATGAGATGCCTGAATTTAGAAAAGTTATTGCAACATCTATTGTAGGAGTTATTCTAACAACTGTCTTTATGGTATTATATAATTACTTTATATTTATTCCTGTATATGAATACTTATTAGGATTTCCACTAGGTTTTGATTTTGTTGGTGTACTTGCTTTATTTGGTCCATTCAATTTAATCAAATGGGGTTTAGTGTGTATAGTTGTTATATTCTTATATAGAAAATTATTTGGTTTAAAATTACAATTAGTTAGACAATAATAAAAAGCTGCAAATTACTGCAGCTTTTATTTTAATACCATCTACGACGTCTATATGGCCTATAGTATGGATATCTATATGGGTATGCATACGGATATTGATAAGGATATGGGTATGGATAAGGATAATAAGACTGACGTCCTAAACTTCCCCAAAAAGGTGCACCCAATGCAAATCCAGTTAATAAAGGTATGACCCTTTCACCTTGTTGACTTTTAGGTGAAGGGTATGGTCGATAATTCATCTAATCCCTCCTCTATAATATCTTATGAAAAAATGGGGATATGGTGAGTTTTAAATTTCTAGATTAGAAAAGATATATTCTTCTAAAGTTAGATCATTTGCCATTATTTCATATGCAGTATCTCCAACATAGCGAAAATGCCATGGCTCAAATTGGTATGTTGTTATCTCGGTTTTATTTTTTGGAAATCTAAGAATAAAACCATATTTATAACAGTTATTAATTAACCATTTATAGGTAGGAGTATTTTCTAATTCATTTATTAATCCGACATCAAATGGACTAATATCAATTGCATATCCTGTTTGATGCTCGCTATGGCCGGGTTTTGCACTAATTGTATCATCATTATAGACATTATAAAATAGGTGCTCTTGTCTTTTGTAGGAACGAAACCCAGAGAAGATAGCAAAACTAATATTATCTTTAAGTGCATCGAGATACATTTTTTGATAATTATCTAATACTTCTTTTTTAAGCATAATATCTGCATTAGTATATTCAATTTCATAATCCATTACACTTACTAAATTTGAGGGTATAAAATCTTTTGAAAGATAATATGATTTATTTACTAAAACAAGATTTGTGTCTAAGAATAGCGCAGGTAGAGGATTTACATATGGCTTAAAGTAATTTATATGCCTAAAGCTATTAATGCTTTCTAAGTGCGTTAGTTTTTGAGTTGTTCTAATTAGCTCATATGAATTATAATTATATAAATCAAAGTATTTATATTTCATATATAAATTAAGATTTTCTAAATCTATATTATTATCTAATATATAATTTATTTCTTCCCTTGAAAAATTATCATCTAAAGTAAATACATTACTTTGTTTTAGTTTAATTTTTGGGTATATAATAAAAGAAAGTAAGATAATTAAAATTAGAATAATAAAAACATATTTTTTCTTCATAATTATATTATCTTCAATATTCTTAAATCTATATTATTTTTTTCTCTTTTGTGATAAAATAGGATAATAAGTAATGATATAAAATTATAGAAAAGGTGGCAAAATGACAGATAATAAAAAAAGATTAGTCTTATTAGATGGATACTCTCTTATGTTTAGAGCATATTATGCAACAGCATATAGAGGTAACTTAATGCAGACATCTACAGGTATATATACTAACGCAATTTATGGATTTTATGCAATGACCAATAAATTACTAACTTCAGAAGAATATACTTTTGTTGCCCTAGATGCTGGAAGTCAAACATTTAGACATCAAGAGTTCCCTGAATATAAAGGGACAAGAAAACCAGTTGATCAAGAATTGATTTCGCAAATTCCTCTTGTTAAAAGATATTTAGATATTTTAAATATTAGAAGATTTGAAACACTTGATTATGAAGCAGATGATTTATTAGCTTCTGTTGCAACAAAGTTTTATGATGATTTTGATGAAATAGTTATTGTTTCTGGAGATAGAGATTTACTACAATTAGTAAATGATAAAGTAAAAGTTTTACTTCCTTTAAGAGGAACATCAGAGTTTGATGAATATAACATAGATAATTTTTATGAAAAGATGAGTATTTATCCTAACCAAGTAACTGATTATAAAGGGATGGTAGGAGATACATCGGATAACTTACCTGGAATAAAAGGTATAGGTGATAAAACCGCAGTAAAATTATTAAATGAATATCAAACATTAGCAAATATTTTAGAAAATCTAGATAATTTAAAAGGAAAAGTTAAAGAAAATTTTGAAGAGTATAAAGAGATTGGTTTAAAATGTAAATACCTTGCTACCTTGAAAAGAGATGTAAAGATAGTTTATAGTAAGGAAGATTTACGATTAGAAAAGTATGATGTAGATGATTTAACAAACTTTCTAAAAGAACTAGAATTTAATTCTTTCTTAAGAGAATTAAATAAAAAGACATTTATCCAAGAGGATATTAACTATACTATAATTAGTGACGTAAATGCAGATTTAACAAGCATATTAAACTCTGAAGGCTTTATGAATATGGAAATCTTTGGGAAGACTTATTATGTTGGTGAGTTTTTAGGTATAAGTTATGTAAGTGATAAATGTAAGATTTTCTTAACAAAGGAAGTTGTTGTAAATAATAAGTCAGTTAGAGCTTATTTAGAAGGAAATGAAAAGAAAAATGTATTTGACTTAAAAGCTTTTCTTTTGGTATTAAATAGATATGGAATTAGTTTAAACAATGTAGTATTTGATTTAATGATTGCTGCATATATCATTAATCCAAATTTTGGAGCATCTGATTTCAAACAAGTAATTAGTAATTTTGAAGATAATAGTATTGCTTATTATGAAACAATCTATGGAGCTAATACAAAAGCAAAGATTCCTATGGTTGATGTATATGCAAAGTATTCAGTTGAAAAATCTTTAGCTTTAAAGTTAGTCAAGAAAAAAGTACTTATTCAGATTATTGAACTTGATATAGAAGAATTATATAATATGGAAATGGCTCTAGCAGCAGTTCTATCTAAAATTGAAGAAAATGGTTTATTAGTTGATGTTGATAGATTAAATACAATTGGAATAGACTTAAATAATAGAATTAAAGTTATTGAAAAAGAAATTATTGAAATTGCTGGAGTTGAGTTTAATATAAATTCTCCAAAGCAATTAGGTGAAGTTCTATTTGAAAAATTAAATCTTCCACATGGAAAGAAAAATAAAACAGGTTATTCTACGAATGTTGATGTTTTAGAAAAGCTTGCACCTGATTTTTTAATTGCAAGAAAGGTTTTAGAATATAGAGGATTAAATAAATTAATTACCACTTATGTAAACGGGATTAAAGACTTAGTTGATGATGAAGGATATATTCATCCTCTTTATAAGCAAACAGAAACGCAGACTGGTAGACTAGCATCAATCGAACCAAATATTCAAAATATGCCAATAAGAACAGAAGAAGGGCAAGTTATTAGAGAAATCTTTACTTCAAGATTTAAGAATGGTAAGATTTTAGCTGCCGATTATTCACAAATTGAACTAAGAGTTTTAGCGCATATGTCAGGAGATAAAGAGATGATAGATGCATTTAATCACTCTGTAGATTTTCATTCTCTAACTGCTTCAAGACTATATGAAGTTGAAATTGAAAATGTATCTAAGGATATGCGAAGAATGGCAAAAGCTATAAACTTTGGGATAATTTATGGAATGAGTGCTTGGGGTCTAAGTGAAACCATTAATGTTAGTCCACTAGAAGCTAATATTTATATTAATAAATATTTTGATACATTTAAGGAATCAAAGAAATTTTTAGATTCATTAATTGAAGGTGCAAAAAAAGATGGATTTACAAAAACCATTTTAAATAGAAGAAGATATATACCTGAAGCAATGAGTTCAAATGCTAATTTACGTGCCTTTGGAGAAAGAACTGCTATGAATGCTCCTATCCAAGGAAGTGCTGCAGATATTATTAAAATTGCTATGGTTAATTTAGATAAAAGAATGAAACAAGAAAATATTAAATCATTAATGATAGCTCAAGTACATGATGAGTTAGTCTTTGATTGTGTTTTAGAAGAGCTAGATTTAGTTGAAAAGATTGTAAGAGAAGAAATGGAAAAAGCTTATAGCTTAAAAGTTAAACTAGTTGTTGGTACAGCTAGTGGAACATCGTGGTCAGAAGCAAAATAAATACGAAAGGAATTTTTATGGACATCATAAATAAAAGAAGAAGTGTAAGAAAATATCTTAATAAAGAAATTTCTGATAATGATTTAGATTTGCTAGTTCGTGCAGGTATGCAAGCACCAACTGCTGTAAATCAACAAGCCAATTGTTTTTATATAGTTAGAAAAAAAGAGAATTTAGAATTGTTAGCGAGTCTTCTTAGCAATGCATCAATGGTAAAAGATGCTAATTGTGCTATTTTTGTTTTAATAGATAAGTCAAAACTAAAAAGAGCAAATATGAAATCTCAAGATGCTGCTAGTGCAACAACTCTTATTTTATTAGAAGCAACTAACTTAGGAATAGGTTCTTGTTGGTGTGGGATATATCCAAATGAAGATCGAATGAAGATAGCAAGCGATGCTCTAAAGATAAGTGAAAACTATATTGTTTTTTCTTTAATTGCTTTAGGTTATCCACTGGATAGTAATGCACTACATTTTATTGATAGATATGATGGAAGTAAAATATTTTATGATTGATTATGCCAGAATTACCAGAAGTTGAAACGGTTAGAAATACCTTAAAAAAGAATATATTAAATAAGAAAATAAAAGAAGTAAAAGTTTATTTTGAGAAAATTATTAGGAATGTACAAGTAGATCTGTTCAAAGAAAAACTTAAGGGTCAAGAATTTGTAGATATCTTAAGAAGAGGAAAATATTTAATCTTTGAACTAAATGATTATTATTTAGTAAGCCATTTAAGAATGGAAGGGAAATATAATCTAATGCAGCAAGAAGAATTAAGTAAACACGAACATGTTGTCTTTTCATTTCTTGATGGGACAAATCTTCGTTATCACGATGTTAGAAAGTTTGGAACAATGGATTTATTTCCTAAAATGGATCTTTTAGATTTATATAAACTTGATCCACTTAAAAGGGTGGCTCCAGATCCATTTGAAGAAGATTTTAGTTTTGATGATGTTTTAAACAAACTACTAAGAAGTAAAAAGCCAATTAAGACAGCTTTATTAGACCAACAAATAATTAGTGGGATAGGCAATATTTATGTTGATGAAATCTTATTTATGAGTGGGATTCATCCTTTAACTCTAGCATCTAATTTAGATATGAAAAATGTTAGAGATATTATTCAAAACTCAAAAACTGTCTTAACTAGAGCTATTACACTTGGCGGGACTACAATAAAGTCTTTCACATCTTCTCATAGTATTAGCGGAAGATTTCAAAATGAATTATTAGTTCATACAAAAGAAGATTGTCCTAATTGTAGCAAGAAATTAGTAAAAATTAAGGTTGGTGGCAGGACATCTTATATATGCGAAGAATGTCAAAAAATGATTGACAAAAACTAGTAAACATAATAAACTAGGATATAGGAGTAAGGCAATGGTTATTGGAATTACAGGGTCAATTGCATCGGGTAAATCAACAGTTACAAGATATTTACGAGAACAAGGATATCAGATAATAGATTCTGATGAGATAGTTCATAAACTATATGAAGAAGATAATGTAATTAAAAAAATAGCTTCTTCTTTCTCTTCTGAAATCTTAGAAAATGGTAAGGTTGATCGAAAAAAGTTAGGACAAATTATTTTTAATAATAAAGACAAAAGACTAATTTTAAATAGTATAATTCATCCCCTTGTAATTAAGAAGATTAAAGAGAAAACTTCTAGCTATAAAGGTAAACTAGAAAATATAATCTTTGTAGATATACCATTACTTTATGAAGAAAATCTAGAACACTTAGTTGATAAAGTTATTGTTATTTATCTTAACCAAACTAAGCAAATAAAAAGATTAATGGCAAGAGATTCAATTGATGAAGAATATGCTATTAAAAAGATAAAAGCTAGTATGAATCTAGAAGTAAAAAAAGCAAAAGCAGATTATGTTATAGATAATAGTTTTGATTTATCTAATACATATAAAGAAACAGACGAAGTCCTTAGGAGGATTAAAAATGAAAATTAAAGATTATTTTAATAATGATTTTGAAACATTAGAAGATCATTATATACCAGAGTTAAGAACAAGATATTATCGTTGTTCTAATGATACTGCAAAAAAAGCAGTAATGGAGTTAATAGAATCTGAGAATGCGAAAGTGAAAGACATTATCGATCAGTATAATGAAATATTTTTTCAAGCACCTAATTATACATGTACAATAACTGTTATAAGTCCAAGAATTGCGGAAACAGCAATTGATATTAAAATTACAACTTATAAAATTATTGCTGCTGGTGCTGGGAAAAAGATTATAGAAAGAATGTATAAGTATTTAGATTCAAAATTACCGTTTAAAGGGGTAAGTTTATATAAGGGATAAATAAGAAATTGAGAGGAGTAAAATATGAGTTTAGATGTGAAAAGTGCTTTTAAAATTATAAAAGACACGGAATTAAGTGGCGAAGACTATAATGTATTAAGTCAATTATATCTACCAATAATGGGAATTGATAGTTTTTCATTATATTTATATATTTATAGTTTAAAAGATACTGAAAGCTACATGTTTAAAAAATTAATAGATGCATTAAACTTAAATACTCCTAAGTTCTTAGAAAGAGCATTTTCAAAATTAGAGGCTCTTTCTTTAATCAAATTATATTATAATGAGCATAAGGGTTATATTATTAGTTTAAATCAACCTGTATGCAGGAGCGCTTATTTTGATAATGTTTTACTTTCATCATTTTTATTTAACCAAATTGGTGAGGTGGAGTATAACAAACTTAGTAAATCTCAAACTCAAAACCCAAGGGGTTATAAAGATATTACAAAAACTTTTGATGAAGTATTTGAAATTAAAGAACATAATGTAGAGAATTTATATAATAAAATATTTAAGATAAAAACTAAATCAGAAATCAAAATCGATAATCCTAATTTTGATTATATATTCTTTAAGATGAATTTTGATACTGATTTTTTAGATTCTAAAGTTTTAGATGATGAAGAGTTTATGAATCAAATTATTTCCATTTCTTATACATACCAACTAAATGAAGAAGAAATGAAAGAAGTAATAATGAATACAATTGAGATTGATAAAGACTTAAAATATCAAGATATATCTAAAAACGCAAGGAAGTATTACCAAAAGAAGAAGGGTAATACGACTAGAGTTATTGTAACTAAAGAACCAGATGCATTTATTGATAGTGCACTTGATGATGAGATATATGCACTCCTTGCACAAGTTGAAGAAATGGATCCGGTTACTTTGCTATCAAGTTTAAACGGTGGAATCAAACCATCTGTTTCAGAGATTGGAATTATTGAAAGTTTGCAAAGAGACACCTCATTTCCTCAATCTGTTATTAACTTAATGATTTTAATGGTTAATGGACAAAAAGAAGGGGAACTTCCGGGTTATAATTATTTCCAAAAGATTGCAAACACCTGGGCAAGAGCTGGTATCCAAACTCCAATTGATGCGTTAAAATATATAGAAAAACAAAATCAAAAAAGAAATGCGAAAGCAGATTCTAAACCAACTTATTCTAAGAATAAGAAAGAAGCTCCAGTACCTGAGTGGTATCAAGATTATATTAAAGAATTAGATAATTTACCTAAACGAGAAAAGATGAGTCAAGATGAAATTGATAAGATTCTAGCAGAAGCAAAAGAAAAATTGTAAGAGGAGTAAGAGATGAGTTATTATAAACAAGTAATAAATAGTTTATATCAAGATAGTACTATAAAGAAATTTATTCTTGAAAATAAACTTTCTGAAGAAGAAATTATAAATAATCTTAGTGCGCTTACAACCCAAAAAGAGAATAATAAGATAATAAATTCTAATCCTGAAAGATGTTTACTCGATCCTTATGGAATGGCTTCATATATAAGTTTTGAAAATGGTAAAGTAGAATTAACATATTATCAAGTTAAAACAACTGATGATAAGTTAGAAAGATTATTCTTTCCTAATAAGGAAGAAGTCTTAAATCAAGAACTTTATAAAGATGCGAAAAGAGTCATGGTTTTAAAAGAGGTTCTTAGAATTGAAAACAATTATAAACCTAGACAATTTTTTAAAGGCATTTTCATTCATGGTAATTTTGGGACTGGTAAATCCTTTATTATGCAAAAACTTGCAATATCTTTAAGCAATAAAGGTGCAAATGTTATTATTGCATATTATCCAGATTTAGTAAGAACAATAAAATCAAGTATAACTAGTAGAGATACAGAGGTCATTATAAATAAACTAAAACATGCAGATGTTTTAATGCTTGATGATATTGGTGCAGAAACTAATACTAACTTTATTAGAGATGAAGTTTTAGGACCAATTCTTCAATATAGAATGGAATCAAAACTTCCAATGTGTATGACTAGCAATTTAGATTTAAAGGATTTAAGATCTCATTTTGAGGATACTTATTCAGGAGCAAATAAAATAAATAGTGATAGAATTATTTCAAGAATAAGAAGTTTAATGGTTGAAGTAAATCTTATAGATAAAAATTATAGAGATTTATAATAAGGACATTACAATTTATAATAAGGACATTAGATTAATTATATTGACTATATTTAAAAATAAGTATATAATATTATGTATATAAATAATAAATAAAGACTTAGAAGTGGATATGATTATTAAGAGCATTTATTTTTAGCGAGGGTATGTTGGTGGAAAGTTACCTAGTAAAGCTTAATAATTACTACCATGGAGTTGAACTCGAAAGAGAATTCCGTTTTTCAGCGTTAATGAAATTGAGTGCAAAATTAATGGATTACATTATTTTTGAACTAAGGTGGTACCACGTAAAACAATGCGTCCTTATATTTTAAGGGCGTTTTATTTTTTTAAAAAGGAGTAAAAATATGAAAATTACATTTATTGATGGCAGTATTAAAGAATATAATGATGGCATGAGTAGTCTTGATATTGCAAATAGTATATCACCAAGCCTTGCGAAAAAGGCTGTGTTTTCGAAGGTTAATGGGGAAAATTTTGATTTAGATCGCCCTATTTTAAATGATGCATCTTTAGAATTAATTCTAAGGGATAGTGAAGAAGCGCTTGAAGCGTTAAACCATTCTTGTAGTCACTTGATGGCAAGTGCAATAAAAAGATTATATCCTAATGCAATGTTTGGTGTTGGTCCAGCAATTGAAGAAGGTTTTTATTATGATGTTAATCCAGGTGAAGGAATTAAAATTACTGAAGCAGATTTAATAAAAATAGAAAATGAAATGAAAAAAATTGTCTCTGAAAATGTTGAATTTAAAAGACAAGAATTAAGTAAAGAAGCAGCTTTAGATTTCTTTAGTTATGATAAATACAAACAAGAAATTATAAATGACTTAGAAGATGGTGTTATAATATCTACTTATACACATGGGGATTTCACTGATTTGTGTAGAGGACCTCATGTAATGAGTACTAAATTATTGAAGCACTTTAAATTATTAAATATAAGTGGTGCATATTGGCGAGGAGATTCTAAGAACGAACAACTTCAAAGAATTTATGGAACTTGTTTCTTTACTGAAGAAGATCTAAAACGCCATCTTGAAATTTTAAAGGAAAGAGCAGAAAAAGATCATCGAAAATTAGGTCGTGAATTAGAGTTATTTATGATTAGTGAATATGGACCAGGCTTTCCTTTCTGGTTACCTAATGGGATGACATTAAGAAAACAATTAGAAGATTATTGGTATAAAGTTCATAGAAGAGAAAATTATCAGTTTATTCAAACACCAATTATGCTTAATAAAGATTTGTGGGAAGTGAGTGGGCATTGGAAAAACTACCGAGATAATATGTATACATCTGAAATAGATAAACATGAATTTGCTATTAAACCAATGAATTGTCCTGGTGGATTATTAGTTTATAAGCACAGTTTACACTCTTATAAAGACTTACCAATTCGTGTTGGTGAACTTGGTTTAGTTCATAGACATGAAGCAAGTGGTGCTTTAAATGGTTTATTTAGGGTTAGAAACTTTACTCAAGATGATGCACATATTTATATGCGTGAAGATCAAATCATTGAAGAAGTTGGAAATTTAATTCGTTTATTTGATGAAATATACTCTGTATTTAATTTAAAATATCATATTGAACTTTCTACAAGACCCCTAGATAAATATATAGGATCAGTAGAAGTATGGGATAAATCTGAAAAAGCACTTGCAGATGCTTGTGAATCAGTAGGAAAAAGTTATAAAGTAAATCCAGGGGATGGTGCATTTTATGGACCTAAACTGGACTTCAAATTAAGAGATTCAATGAATAGAATCTGGCAATGTGGTACAATTCAACTTGATATGAATTTACCTGTTAGATTTGATATTTCTTATATTGATGAAAACGGGGAAAAGAAAAGACCTGTAATGTTACATCGAGCTATTTATGGTTCACTTGAAAGATTTATTGGAATCTTGATAGAACATTATGGTGGGGCATTTCCAACATGGTTAGCACCTGTTCAAGTTAAATTAATTCCTGTTAATAATCAATATCATTTAGATTATGTAGAAAAGATTAAAGAATTATTGCTTGATGAAGATATAAGAGTTGAAGTTGATAGCCGTGAAGAAAAATTAGGTTATAAAATTAGAGAAGCACAAACAAAGAAAATTCCATATCAATTAGTTATTGGTGATAACGAAGTTAAGAATAACCAATTAACATTTAGACAATATGGAAAACAAGAATCTACTACTGTAAGTATAGAGCAATTTGTTATGATGATTAAATCAGAAATAAAAAACTTAGGTAAATAGATGACAAAAAAAATATTAGACGAACTAAGCTATTTGCAAGAAAGAATGCATAGGAAAAGTAAGAGTAACTTTAGAGAATATTTAAAGTCAAAGGCTACAAAATATGGTTTAGAGTATAATATATTTCCAAATAGCTTTGCATCAAAAAATGTAGTGATAGGTAATTTAAAAAAAGCAAAGTTTGTCTTGGGGGCACATTATGATACGCCTCCAAGAATGCCTGCTTTCTTAATGAGAAGTATTTTATTTTTTAATATACTTAGTTTCTTATTTGTTCCTTTTGTAATTATAATACTTATACTTTTAGAGCTGCCTATAATTATTGCTCCTTTAATCTATTTAGGATTATTGTTGTATTTAATGGGATTTGGGATAGCAAATAAATTTAATTATAATGATAACACAAGTGGAGTGTTGACTTTGCTAGCAATAATGGCAAAACATGGTTCGAATGATGTTGCTTATGTCTTCTTTGATAATGAAGAAAAAGGATTAATCGGTTCATTACAGATGGCACTTATTTTAAGAAAACTTGGTCACTATCAACCAAGGAAGAAAATTTTTATAAATTTTGATTGTGTTGGTAGAGGTAATGTATTTGGTGTAGCATCGTTTAAAAACAAGAGGGTTGCACAAGACTTGATTGATTTAAGCAACAACAAAGATACAAGCGGCTTAAGTTTTGTCCATAGGAAAGCTAGTAGATTTGAAGCAAGTGATCATTTTTCTTTTAGAAACTGGAATTCTTTGGGTATTATGTGTTATAATAGGAAAAGAAAAAAGTATGTTCTAAAAAATATTCACTCACATAAGGATAAATACATTGAGTTAAAGAATATAAATGTATTGGTAGATCTTATATGTGATTTAATTGTAAAGGAAGTTATGGTAGATGGAAGAATTTAAAATAACTAAAAAAATGGAAAATGGCAGTTTTTACTTACTTACATTTTCGATTGGTGCATTATTATTTTTCTTATTAGCTGAAATAATGAGAATAATAATGTTAGGTGTTTTTGAAGCGAAAACACCAGGCTTTGCTTTAGAATTCTTAGAATTATTAAGTCAGTATAAGCTCAATTTATTTACAGATGATATGTGGCTTGTTTTAACATCATCAATGTTCTTTTCAAATTTGATTTTAGGAATCTTAATGATTATATTCTTAAAAAAGATTTTTATTAGAGATTTTAAAAGATTCAAAGAAGATTTGGGCCATAATATTGGTGGTATTTTTATTGGCTTTGTTTTCTTAATAGTAATAAATTTATTAATGACCAATATTTATAAATTATTTGGTATCACTGGTGTAAGTGATAATCAAGCTACAATTCTTTTGGGTTTTGAAAGTAAGTATGCAATCTTTATGTATTTGGGTGTATTGCTTGCTCCACTGACAGAAGAAATAATATTTAGACAATTGTTCTTTGGAGTAATAGAAGAAAAATTTAAATGGCCATGGTATTTAAGTGTCATTATCTCTGCCGCTATTTTTGCTGCTTTGCATGATGTTAGTATATTCTTTATCCAATATTTTCTTATGGGGTTGGTTCTTTGCCTTGGTTATTCTTTATTTAAGAAAAATATATTTGTTCCAATTGGAATCCATTTCTTAAATAATGCAGTACCATTACTTTTTTTAACAATTATGAATATTATTAAATAACTAATAGAAGGAAAAAATATGAATAAGTATGAAACGCTAGTACAAAGAGCAAGACAAGCATATAAAAATGAACAATTGGAAAATGCTGCTAAGTTATATGAGGAAGCATTTTTAGAAAAAGTTCATTTGAACGACTTAATGCATCTTGGTGCTATTTATATAGATTTAAAAAAATATAATAAATCAATTCAAATATTCAAAGATCTAATTTCAATCCAAGATGATAATTTTTTAGCATACTATGGACTTGCATCTTGTTATAATGATCTAGGGAGAAGCGATGAAGCAATAGAAGCATTTAAAGAAGCGATTAGAGTGAAACCTGATTATTCAGATGCATACTTTGGAATTGGTCTACTTTTAGATTATAAAGATGATGATGAGTGTGAAAAATATTATTTAAAGACACTTGAATATGAGCCAAGCCATTACTGGGCTAATGCTAATTTAGGACCATTTTATGAAAGAAAAGAAAACTATGAGTTAGCTTTATTTTATTCAAAAAAAGCATATGAAGTAGATCCTAACGGAGCATTAATATCTTTTAATTTAGGTGTTATCAATTCTAAGATGAAAAACTATGATGAAGCTATTAAATTTTATAAGGATGAACTTACCAAAGAAAATCCTTTTATAGATACATATTTAAATTTAGGGATCTTGTATAAAGATATCTATAAAGATTATAACGAAGCTTTGATATATTATTTAGAAGGAATTTCTAAGGATAAAGATAATGTTAATCTTTGGTATAATCTAGGGTGCTTATATGTACTTATGAATGATTATGATAATGCGTATAACTGCTTACTTTATGCAAATCTAAAAGATTTAAAATTAAGAGATTATATGGAAAAGGATCTTGAATTAGTGGAGTTTAGAAAAACAAACAAATATGCAGATTTATTAAAAACTATTAAGGGCTAATATTAGCTCTTTTTATTTTTGTGACTTTTTTGGGCTTATGACTACAATTAATCTAGAGTAGTTTCATAATATACTAGCGAGGTGAAAGTAGTGAAAAAATACAGTGTATTCCATTGCTATGATAAAAGATTAGTTCAAAATGGAGAATACATAGTTCAAAGAGGTGACACTCTATTTAAAATTGCAAGAGATAATGGTGTTGCAGTGGAAGATTTAGTTAGTGCTAATAATTTAGTAAGTAATTTAATTTATCCTGGTCAAATAATAATAATCCCAAATACTGTTCCTAGTGGGAGTGTTTATTTTGAAGAGTATACGATTGAATTAGATGATACAATGGAAAAGATTGCAGAGAAGTTAAATGTAAGATTAGATTTACTTACAAAATATAATGATATGACAAAACTATTGCTAGCAGAAAATCAAATTATAAAAATTCCAAGACCATATCAACTCTATACTATAACTGAAGAAGATACACTAGAGAGTATCTTAGAAACTTATAATATGACTCTAGAAGAATTAGTTAGAGCTAATATGAATACTTGGCTTAAGGTTGGAGAAACAATTTTTATTAGATAAAATCTTCTGAAGAAGATTTTTTCTTTTTTTTGGTTGCTTTTGTGTTATAATATATAAATAAGAGGAAGATAATTATGAAGAAAAAAATAAATGTAATAGGTGCTGGACTTGCAGGAAGTGAAGCAACATATCAATTAATAAAAAGAGGCTATGAAGTCAATCTCTATGAGATGAGACCTAAAAATTATACTGATGCCCATAAAACACCATTATTTTCAGAATTAGTATGTTCTAATTCTTTTAGAGCAATCTCGATTGAAAATGCGGTGGGTTTATTAAAGGCGGAAATGAATATAATAGATTCATTAATATTAAAAGCAGCAGAAGTAGCAAAAGTTGAAGCTGGTGGAGCTTTAGCAGTTGATAGAAATATATTTTCAGAATATATTACTAATGAATTAAAAAATCATCCATTAGTAACAGTTATTAATGATGAGGTTAAAGAAATTTTAGAAGGGCCAACAATTATTGCAACTGGTCCATTAACTAGCGAAGCTTTAAGTAATGAAATAAAGAAGTTTTGTGGGGAAGAGTACTTATATTTCTTTGATGCTGTTGCTCCAATAATTTTGGAAGAATCAATTAACAAAAACATAGCTTATTTAAAAAGTAGATATGATAAAGGTGAAGCAAGTTATTTAAACTGTCCAATGACTAAGGATGAGTTCCTTAATTTTTATAATGAATTAATAAATGCTGATGTAGTTATGCCTAAAGATTTTGAATTAAAAGTATTTGAAGGTTGTATGGCTATAGAAGATATGGCTAGAAGAGGTGTAGATACATTATTATATGGACCTCTAAAGCCTGTAGGTTTACGTCATCCTGAAACTTTGGTTCAACCATATGCTGTTGTACAACTTAGACAAGATGATGCAGCGGGAACAATGTATAATATGGTAGGTTTTCAAACACATTTAAAATTCGGCGAACAAAAGCGAATAATTCAAATGATTCCTGGTTTAGAAAATGCTGAGATAGTGCGTTATGGTGTAATGCATAGAAATACATTTATAAATTCCCCAACGGTACTAAATAAGTTTTATCAAACTAAAGCAAGAACAGATTTATTTTTTGCTGGGCAAATTACAGGTGTTGAAGGATATTTAGAAAGTGCAGCAAGTGGTATGGTTGCTGGAATTAATATGACTAGATTTCTTGAAGGAAAAGAACTAATAGATTTTACCAGGTCTACTGCACTAGGAGCTCTAAGTAATTACATTAGTGCACCTAATTCTAACTTTCAACCAATGAATGTTAATCATGGGATATTTGAACAAATAATTGGTAGAATGAAGAAAAGAGAAAGAAAAGAATTTTATGCAAATAGATCACTCGAGATTATAAATAAATTAAAAGGTGATATTGATGGATGAAGCTAGGCTTATTAATGATTATTATGTTTATTTAAAAGATGAACGTAATTATTCAAAATATACAATAGGTTCATATTTAAAAGACATTAAGGAATTTCAAAATTTTCTTAAAACAAATTCATTTGGTGAACTTATAGAAATTCAAAATAATATACCTAGATATTATTTAGCATACTTAAACAGAAAGTATTCTACAAGAAGTGTTGCAAGGAAATTAAGTAGTTTAAGGGGCTTTTTTAATTTCTTAATAAGAGAAGAGATTATAGAAAATAATGTGTTTTCTGATACTACTGCTCCTAAGGTTGAAAAGACACTTCCTAAGATGGTATATAAGGATGAATTAAATAAACTGTTTGATTCAATTGATACTACTACTGCTATAGGAAAAAGAGATTATGCGCTTTTAGAAGTATTATATGGAACAGGGTTACGTGTAAGTGAGTTTGTTAGTTTAAGAATTCAAGATATAGATTTTTATAATATGAACTTAATTGTTATGGGGAAAGGTAATAAGGAAAGATATGTTCCGATTCATGAGGGAATAAAGGAAGCATTGCTTGATTATATTAATTTTGGCAGAGATGAATTACTAAAAAGAAATAAGAATCAAATTCCTGATAATTTGTTTGTGAATTTCAAAGGAGGTCCTCTAACACCAAGAGGAGTTAGAGTTATCTTAAATGACTTAAATACAAATGCAATGAATAATTTAAACATATCTCCGCATATGTTAAGGCATTCATTTGCGACACATTTGCTTGATAATGGGGCAGATTTAAGAAGTGTTCAAGAATTATTAGGACATGCTAATCTTTCTACAACTCAAATCTATACTCATGTATCAAAAGAAAAACTAATTGAAGAAGTTGGTAAACACCATCCAATGGCTAAGGAGGAGGAATAATGAGAGGGTTTGAGATTGTAAGTGTAGCTGAGTTAAAAAAATATAAATTAGATTCTAAGAGTGTGAAAACACCAAAGCGAGGTACTAAAAATTCTGCTGGTTATGATTTCTATATTCCACTTGATATCAGTTTAAAACCAAATAGTAAAGTAATTATTCCTACAGGAATAAAAGCTTATATGGAAAGTGACGAAGTCTTATTATTAGTTATAAGGTCAAGCCTTGGAATTAAATATGGAATTAGACTATTAAATCAAGTAGGAGTAATTGATAGTGACTATTATAATAATCCTGAAAATGAAGGGCATATTTTAATCGGAGTTGAAAACACTAGTAATGAGGAAATTAGCTTTAAAACAGGTGATAGATTAGCGCAGGGTATCTTTATGAAGTACTTAATAAGTGATCAAGAAAAAGAACCTAAAGTCTCAAGACTTGGGGGGATTGGAAGCACATTCTAGGTAATTTTTAATTGGTAAAAAACGAATTTAAAAACATTTGCATTGAATGCATAATTGTGGTATAATATGTGAGGCAATAAAAAAAATACACACACAAAAGGAGATTATCGTCAAGTGCGTAAAACATTGGTTTTATGGAGCGTTAATCGTTGAGAGTTGTGGAGGCCAAACAAAATAAAAAAAGGAGAATTTTAAATTATGTCAGTAATTACGAAAAATCAATTACTTGAAGCTGGAGTTCATTTCGGTCATAATACTCGCCGTTGGAACCCGAAAATGAAAGAGTATATCTTTGGAGAAAGAAATGGTATCTACATCATTGATTTAGATAAGACTGTTACTTTAGTTGAAGAAGCATATAAAGAGCTATTCAATATTGCACAAAATAATGGTACAGTTTTATTTGTAGGTACAAGAAAACAAACTCAAGAAGTTATTAAAGAAGAAGCTATTCGTTGTGGACAATTCTATGTTGATCAACGTTGGTTAGGTGGAACACTTACAAACTATAAGACAATTCGTCGTAGTATTGGTCGTTTATATGAAATTGAAAAAATGGAAGAAGATGGAATCTTCGATGTTTTACCTAAAAAAGAAGTTATTTTAATTAAAAAAGAAAAAGAAAAATTAGACAAATTCTTTGGCGGAATTAGAGATATGAAAAACGCTCCAAGTGCAATGGTTGTTGTTGACCCTAAAAGTGAACACATTGCAGTTAAAGAAGCGCGTAAATTAGGAATACCTATTTTTGGTTTAGTAGATACTAACTGTGATCCAGATGAAGTAGATTTCGTTATTCCTGGAAATGATGATGCTATTCGTGCTGTAAAATTAATTGTTGGTACTTTAGCAAATGCGGTTGTGGAAGCACAAGGTGGCACACCAATCGTTATTGAATTTACTGATGAACCACAACAAGAAGATAGAAATCGTCGTGGTGGTAGAGGTGACAGAAGACCGAATAAAGGTAGACAAAGAAGAGATAATTTTGATAGACCTGCAAGAACTGAAAGACCTGCAAGAACTGAAAGACCTGTTAAAGAAGAAAAAGAAGCTACTAAAGAAGTAGAAGCAAGTGCTCCTGAAGCAGTTAAGGAGGAAGTAAAAAATGATTAATGCTCAATTAGTTAAACAATTACGTGAAATGACTGGTGCTGGAATGATGGATTGCAAGAAAGCATTAGTTGCAACAAATGGAGATTTAGAAGAAGCTGTAACATGGTTACGTGAAAACGGAATCATGAAAGCACAAAAGAAAGCAGAAAGAATCGCTGCTGAAGGTGCTTGTGCATTTGTAGTTGATGGAAACAAAGCAGTTATTTACGAAGTAAATAGTGAGACTGATTTCGTTGCTAGAAACGAAAAATTCCAAGACTTAGTAAACAACATTGGTGAAGCGATTGTTAAGAGTAATGCTACTAATGAAGAAGAAGCTCTAAATGCAAAACTTGGAGAAGAAACTGTTAGTGATATGATTGTTAACGGTACTGCAACAATCGGTGAAAAATTATCATTAAGAAGAGTTACAATTGTTGAAAAGAATGATACACAAGTATTTGGAACTTATTCTCATATGAATGGTAAAATTGCTGTATTAACTGTTGTAGAAGGGGACAATGAAGAAGTTGCAAAAGATGTATGTATGCATGTTGCTGCAATGAACCCTAAATATTTAGATAGAAATTCAGTTGATGAAAAATACTTAGAGAGCGAAAGAGAAATCTTAAGAGCAGAAACTATTAATGAAGGAAAACCTGAAAAGATAGTTGATAGAATTGTTGATGGAAAAGTTCAAAAACTATTAAAGAATATTTGTTTAGTAGATCAAGAATTTGTTAAGAATCCTGATGTGACTGTTGAACAATATGCAAAACAAAATAATTCAAAGATAATCTCATTTGTACGCCTTGAAGTTGGAGAAGGAATCGAGAAGAAAGTTGATGACTTTGCTGCAGAAGTTATGGCAGCTGTCAACGCTTAAAATAAATAGGCGCTTTTTATAAGGTGCCTTTTTTGTTAATTTAAAATATTGGAGGGTTTATGAAAAGAAGAATTGTATTAAAGTTAAGTGGTGAAGCACTTGCTGGAAGTGAGAAAATTGGAATTTCTCATAAAAGAGTAAATGAGATTGCTGATGATATAAAAGAATTATACGATTTAGGCAATATTGAATTATCAATTGTTGTAGGTGCTGGAAACATATGGCGAGGAAGGGATGCACTTGATTCTGGTATGGAAAGATCAAGCGCTGATTATATGGGCATGCTCGCAACAATTCTTAATGCATTGGCTCTTCAAAATGCGTTAGAAAGATTAGGCCTTGATACAAGAGCTATGACATCTTTACAAATACCTGCTGTAGCTGAGCCTTATATTAGAAGAAAAGCACTTTCTCATTTAGATAAAAATCGTATCTTGATCTTTGGTGGGGGAAATGGAATTCCGTTTTTCACAACAGATACAACTGCTGCTTTAAGAAGTGCAGAACTTGGTGCTGAATTAATTCTAATGGCTAAAAATGGGGTTGATGGAGTTTATGATGATGATCCTAGACTTAATGGAAAAGCTAAAAAATATGAGAAACTAACTCATCAAGATGTTTTAGATAGAAATCTAAAAGTTATGGACCTAACAGCTGCAACATTATGTAAAGAGAATGATATAGATATATTAGTATTTGATATGAATGTAAAAGGAAATATGGCACGTGCTGTAAAAGACTTCTCAATAGGCACGCTAATTTCCAATAAAATATAAATAAGAAAGGACTATATTATGCCACAAAGTATTTATAATCTTGGAGAAGATAGAATGAATAAAGCAATTGCTGCTTATTCAAAAGAACTAAACTCAGTAAGAACTGGAAGAGCTAATCCAGCAATTTTAAATGGTGTACAAGTTTCATACTATGGTGTTCCATCACCATTGAATCAAATTGCATCAATTTCTGTTCAAGAGGCTACACAATTAGTGATTAAACCTTTTGATAAATCTATCTTAAAAGATATTGAAAAAGCTATTCAACTAGCTGATTTAAATTTAGTTCCTGTAAATGATGGAACTGTTATCAGAATTAATTTTCCACCACTAACAGAACAAAGAAGAAAAGAATTTGCGAAAGAAGTTAAAACTTATGCAGAAAATGCAAAAATCGCAGTTCGTAATATTCGTCGTGATATGATGGAACAATTAAAGAAATTGGAAAAAGATGGAGATATCAGTGAAGATGATCAAAAACGCGAAAGTGAAAAAGTTCAAAAGTTAACTGATAAATTTACTGAAGAAGTAGATAAATTATTTAAAGATAAAGAAAAACAAATAATGGAAATCTAATATAAAGGTCTTGGTAATCCCAAGACTTTTTTGTATGAATTAGCCCTTGTAAATAAGTAAATATTAAAGTATAATATTATTGTCTTAATTAAATAAACAAGGAGGAAATTTATGGAGTTAAAAGGCTCAAGAACTGAGAAAAATTTGATGACTGCATTTGCTGGTGAATGCCAAGCAAGAACTAAATATTCATTCTATGCATCCCAAGCAAAGAAAGAGGGGTTTGTACAAATAGCTAACTTTTTCAATGAAACTTCTGAAAATGAAAAAGAACATGCAAAAATTTGGTTTAAATTATTACATGATGGTATTCCAACAACAGCACAAAATTTAATGGATGGGATTGCTGGAGAAAATTATGAATGGACAGAAATGTATGCTGAATTTGCAAAGGTAGCAAGAGAAGAAGGATTTAATAAAATTGCATTCCTATTTGAAGGTGTTGCAAATATTGAAAAAGATCATGAAGCTAGATATCAAGCATTACTAGATAATATTAATGCTGATCAAGTATTTAAAAGAGAAGAAAAAGATGTATGGATTTGTTTAAACTGCGGACACATTCATTATGGGAAAAATGCTCCTAAGAAATGTGCTGTATGTGATCACGACCAAGCTTACTTCGCTTTACATAGAAGAGATTACTAGAAATTATAATAAAAAACTAAATTTGAATTAATAAAAAAAACAGCATTTGGATTGTTTAATTAAGTGCTGTTTTTTTATATTCTTTTGTTTGATTTTTAAAAGATAGATTTCTTTTATATGTCATTTTAGAAACTAAATAAATATGGAAATATAATGGTTTTTAGTGTATAATATAAAAAGTGGAGATAATATTATGAGGAAATCAAAATTAGACTTAACAAGATTGCCAGAGCATATTGGAATAATTATGGATGGCAATGGTACATGGGCAAAGAAAAGAGGATTACCTAGAAATTATGGGCATAAAAAAGGAGCTAAAACTTTAATAGATTTAGTCTATTATGCAAATGAATTAGGTATTAAATATTTTACTGTATTTGCTTTTAGTACGGAAAATTGGAAGAGACCAAAAGAAGAAGTTGATTATCTTATGAATTTACCAATTGATTTTATAAATGAAAATAAAGATAAAATGAATAATGATAATATTAAAATTAGTTTAATTGGTAGAAGAGATAGAATTAATGATGAATTAAAAGAAAAAATAAATGAGATAGAAGAAGAAACTAAAAATAATAGTGGATTACATTTTATTATCGCTTTTGATTACGGCTCTCAGGATGAAATTGTTAGAGCTATTAATAATATCATAAAAGATAAAGTAGAAATTGTTAATGAAGAATTGTTTGAAAGTTATTTGGATACTAATGGGTTCCCTATGGTTGATTTATTAATTAGAACAAGTAAACAAATCAGAATAAGTAATTTTCTTTTATGGCAAATTGCTTATAGTGAGCTTTTCTTTACAAACACACTATGGCCAGATTTTAATATTAAAGAATTTAATAAAGCTTTAATTGAATATCAAAAACGAGAGAGACGTTTTGGAGGATTAAAATGAAAAAAAGAGTTATAACAGGTGCTGTTTTACTTTCAATAGTAGTACCATTAATTATGATTGACCATATTAAGTATCCTATAGTTGGTATTTTATTTTTAATACTAGGTGTATTTTTAAGTATGGTTGCCTCATTTGAAATGATGAATATGTTCTATACAAAATATAAGTCTTTAAAAAACTACCGTTTTTTTATTGGTGTTTTTAATGGACTCATCGTTTTAGGAATTCATTATTCTTCTAGTTTTTCATACTCTATTGAAATAATATTATTACTTCTTGTTGTAATACTTATAATGTTACTTACTATATTTACTAAAGATACATCTGCATATGATATTATGGCGTGTATTACTACAGTTGCTTATTGTGGATTAATGTTTGGTTATGTTATTAATATAAGATACTTAGAACCATTTCCAGTTGGTGAAACATTAATTTACTTAAGAGGTGGTAGAAGTTTTGGTTATCTATATTCTATAGTTTTAGCAACAGACACATTTGCTTATATATTTGGAATTAAGTTTGGTAAAAAAAGACTAGCTCCTGATATTAGTCCTAAAAAGAGTGTTGAAGGCGCTATTGCAGGATTAATTGGCGGAAGTCTATTTGGAGTTTTAGTAATCTTTTTATTAAAAATTTCTAATCATACAAATAATCAAGAATTACTTGCAGTTATAATTACTGGTTTCTTCTTGTCTATGTTCTTATCTTTTATGGTTCAAATTGGAGATTTAGTAGCATCTAAATTGAAAAGAACTTATGAGATAAAAGATTTTGGAACTATATTTCCCGGACATGGCGGAGTAATAGATAGATTTGATAGTTTAATCTATGCTGGTGTTGCATATTATATTATTGTGCAAGTCTTATATATGGTATTATAGGCAAGAATATGAAAGATATATTATTACTTGGTGCAAGTGGATCTATTGGTACACAAGCACTAGAAATAATTAGAGAAAACAAAGAATATAATTTAAAAAGCATCTCAGTAGGAAAGAATATTCAAAAAGCTATTGAGATTATAGATGAATTTAAACCAGAATTTGTTTCTGTAATTAATCAAGATGACTGTGAATTATTAAAGAACAAGTATCCCAATATAGAGTTTTCTTACGGAGATAGTGGTTTAATAAAAGCAGCAACATACTCTGAGAATAAAGCATATTTAATAAATGCTCTGGTTGGAATGGTAGGATTACTACCTACAATAGAAGCTATTAAAGCAGGTCATGATATTCTTCTTGCAAATAAAGAGACTTTAGTTACAGCCGGAAGTATAGTTATGGATTTAGCAAAAAAGCATAATGTGAATATAATTCCAATTGACAGTGAACATAGTACAATTTATCAATGTATGCTAAGTGGTAAAAGAGAAGATGTTAGTAGAATTATAATTACAGCTTCTGGTGGTTCTTTTCGAGATAGATCAAGAGAAGAGTTAAAAGATGTTAGTGTAAAAGAAGCTCTTAATCATCCTAACTGGAATATGGGAGCTAAAATAACAATTGATAGTGCGACTATGGTAAATAAGGGTTTAGAAGTAATTGAAGCACATTATTTATTTGATATCGATTATGATAATATTGAGACTGTTATTCATAAAGAAAGTATAGTGCATTCATTGGTTGAATTTAAGGATGGCGCTATTATTGCTGGTTTATCATATCCAGATATGAGAATTCCTATTCATTATGCTATAAGTAATCCAAAAAGGATAGAAAGTAATCTTATTAAAAAAATGGATTTTAAGAGCATATTTAATTTATCGTTTATTCCGATGGATTATAATAGATATCCGCTTTTAGAGTTAGCATATAAAGTAGGAAAAATGGGAGGAATAATGCCCATGGTTTATAATAGTGCAAATGAAGTTGCTGTTAAGTTATTTTTAGAGGGAAAAATCAATTTTTTGGGTATTGATGATATTATTCTATACGCAGTAAATAATACTAAAAATATTATAAATGCAAGAATAGAAGATATAATTAATACTGATAAATTGTTAAGATTAGAATTATTACAAAAATTTGAGGTGAATTAAAATGGAAATATTAAATATATTAGGTGGCTTAGCTGTATTTATAATTATACTTGGTGTAATTATTGCAGTACATGAAGGAGGGCATTTCTATTTTGCAAGAAGAGCAGGAATACTTGCAAGAGAGTTTGCTTTTGGAATGGGGCCAATCTTATGGAAAAAGAAAAAAGGGGAAACATTATATTCTGTAAGAGCATTTCCTATTGGTGGATTTTGCGCAATTGCAGGTGAAGAAGTAGAAGACGATCCTTTTAAATCTCAGCCTAGAGTTAAGTTAGATGTAAGAGATGGTGTTATTCATAATTTCTATATGAATGTTGATGATGAATCAATTAATTTCCCTGCTTATGATATTATGGAATACGATATCTATGATCAAGATAATACAGGAAATCTTTATATGGAAGTTATTAAAGATGGTGAAAGATTTCACTTTAAAGTAAAATCTGATGCTGTTGTTTATATGCCGAAATTTGAATACCAAATTGCTCCTTATAATAGAACATTAGGTTCAAAATCAAAAAGAGCAAGAGCAATGGTAATGTTTGGTGGACCATTAATGAACTTCTTACTTGCATTAGTAGTTTTCTTTATTGCAGGTGCAATTCAAGGTAGACCTGCTACTTATGCAGCAGAGATTAGAGTAAGTGAAAATACTTATTCTTATCAGGCTGGTTTAAGAGATGGTGATGTAATTACTAAATTACAAGCTGGTGAATTACCGATTATGCAAATTGATGAATGGGAAGATATTTCTCATTTCATGAGAAGTTATCGTGATAATGGTAGCAATACTGATATTTTTGTTACATATAAAAGAGATGGAAAAACATACACAACAACTGTAAAACCTACAATTACAATTAATAGTTTAGCTATTGAATCTGAATTCGTTGCAGGAGTTGGTTTAAAGGTTATTGGTTATATTGATGCTAATGATGGATTAATAAATAATACAGCACTTAAAAATTATTATTTTGAAAATCCAGCTGAAGAAACAGGAAAAAAAGAATTAATTATTACTAGTTTTGAGTATGATGGAAGAGAAGTAGCAGCTACAAATCTTGTTTTAGTTTATCATTTATTTAATTCATATAAAGGTGATAGAGAACTTGAAGAAGCAAATTTAATTACTGTAAACTTCTTATCTGATGATGTAGAAGGTTCTGCAAAAGTTAAACCATATGGTAAAGCTATTATGGATTATCAAACAAAACAAAATGGTTTAGAGATTGTGAAAGTAGCGATGTGGGTAAGTCCAAAACATGAATTTAATTTAGGATATAGTTTTAAATACTCACTTAATAACACTGTTAATTCAGGAACAGCAGTATTTAGTACACTAGGTATGTTATTTAGAGGAGATATCTCCTTAAGAGAATTATCAGGTTTTGTTGGTATCGCAGATGCAACAGTTAAAATAACTGGTGCTGGCCTTGTTGCTATATTAAACTGGACTGGTTTATTAAGTGTTAATATTGGATTATTGAATTTACTACCTATTCCTGCACTTGATGGAGGAAGATTAGTATTCTTAGGCTATGAAGCAATTACAAAGAAAAAACCAAATCAAAAAGTTGAAACATGGTTGATTACAGCAACAATGCTATTATTATTTGCATTAATGATTTATGTAACAATCAATGATTTTATAAAAGTAATTTAAAGGTGTATATATGAAACAATCGTTATTATTTTCTCCTACTCTAAGAGAAGTACCAAAAGATGCAGAAGTATTAAGTCATAAAATTTTGCTTAAGGGTGGTTATATTAAACAAGTAGCTGCTGGTGTATATTCTTATTTACCATTAGGGTATCGAGTTATTAAAAAAATAGAAAATATTATAAGAGAAGAATTAGATAGAATAGGCTGTAGTGAACTGCATATGCCTGCATTAAACCCAAAAGATTTATGGGTTGAAAGTGGCAGATGGGATGAATACGGAAAAGAATTAATGAGAATAAAAGATCGTCACGAACGTGATTTTTGTCTTGGACCAACTCATGAAGAAGTTATTACTTCAATTGTAAGAGATAGTGTTACTTCATATAAAAAATTACCACTTGCACTGTATCAAATTCAAACTAAATTTAGAGATGAATTTAGACCAAGATTTGGACTTATGCGTGGTAGAGAATTTATAATGAAAGATTTATATACTTTCCATGCAACAGAAGAAGATTTAAATGAGTGGTATTTGAAGGTAAGAGGAGCTTACCAAAATATATTCAATAGATTAAATCTTAATTATAGAATAGTGAATGCATCAAGCGGAAATATTGGCGGATCTTCAAGTGAAGAATTTATGATTCTTTGTGATATTGGTGAAGACACAATAGTATATAGTGAGGAAAGTGATTTTGCATCAAATACAGAACTATGTGATTTACCAGTTGGTGCGCCATCACCTGATGGAAAAGGTACTATTAAACATGCGAAAGGAATTGAGGGCGGACATATTTTTAAATTAGGCACGAAATACTCAATCCCGATGAAAGCAATGTTTATTGATAAAGATCAAGTTCAAAAACCAATTATAATGGGCTGTTATGGAATAGGTGTATCAAGATTATTAATGGCAATTCTTGAACAACATTATAATAATGAGATTGCAAATTGGCCAGTTGAAGTTGCTCCATTTAGAGCACATATATTACCGCTTGATGGTGAAGGTACTGAAGGCTATGAAATAGCTCTTAATTTATATGAAAAATTAAAAGAGAATTATGAAGTTCTATTTGATGATAGAAGTGAAAGACCTGGAGTAAAATTCAATGATGCAGACTTAATAGGAATTAACAATAGAATTGTTGTTGGTAGAAAAGCAAAAGAAGGTATCTTTGAATACAAAAACTTAAGAGATTCTACGACAATTGAGGTCAATCTAAAGCAAATCTTAGACATGGATTTTAATTAAGATATATAATAGATTTATAAATAAGTATTATATCGGAGGAAAGAAATGAAGGAAGTAAAAGGTTTTAAGGGACGAATATATGTAGACGGAAAAGGAGTTATTGAAACTACTGTTAGCATCAAAGATGGAAAAATTGTTGCAATTGGTGAAACTAATGGTGAGTTTGAACAACTACCAGAAAATCAACTTTTAGTTCCAGGATTTATTGATAAACATATCCATGGTGCTAATCATAGTGATTCAATGTATCCATCTGAAGAGGATATATTAAATATTGCGAAAACAGTTTCGAAAGAAGGAGTTACAAGTTTTCTTGCAACTACAATGACGCAATCAATTGAGAATATTAATAAAGCTTTAAAGAATTTAAATGAATATATTGCAAAAGGTGTAAAAGATGGTGCTGAAGTTATTGGTATTCATTTAGAAGGACCATTTATTAATAAAGTATTTAAAGGTGCTCAACCAGAAGAATATATCTTAGATTGTGATGTTGATCAATTTAAGGAATTTGAAGAAATGAGCGGAAATAATATTAAACAAGTTACTCTTGCTTATGAACAAAACGGTAAAGAATTAACTAGATATTTAGTATCAAAAAATATAGTTGCAAGTTTAGGACATACTAATGCTACTGCAAAAGAAGTACTAGAAGCTGCTAAACTAGGTGCTACAAGCTTAACACATTCATACAATGCCATGAAGCCACTTCATCACCGTGAAGCTGGAACTATTGGTGGTGCATTACTTGCTGATAATATGTACTTAGAAGTTATATCTGATTTAATTCATGTTTCACCTGAAGCAATTGAAATTCTATATAGAATTAAAGGAAAAGAAAAACTAATCGTTATTACAGATGCAATGGAAGCTAAACATTTACCTGATGGAATATTCCAATTAGGTGGTCAAGATGTATTTGTAAAAGATAATGAAGCAAGATTAGAATCTGGTGCTTTAGCTGGAAGTGTACTTCATATGAATAAAGGACTAAAAAACATTATGAATGTTTTAGGGGTTACCTTAGAAGAAACTATTGATTTCGCAACTATTAATCCTGCTAGAAATTTATATGTTGATAATAAAAAAGGTTCAATAAAAGTTGGAAAAGATGCTGACTTTGCTGTTATTGATGAAAACTTTAATGTGTATAAAACCGTAAGAGGCGGAAACGTAATTTTTTCTAAATAAACAAAAAATGCTTAAATTAAGTTTTAAGCATTTTTTTAAACTCTAAACAAAAAGATGTATGATTTTCATACATCTTATGTATTACATATATTTATTGTTCAATTAAGTTTTTAATTTTATTAAAGATAATATCAATTGCTACTTCGTTTTCTCCACCTTCAGGAATAATAATATCTGCAAACTGTTTTGATGGTTCTACAAATTGATGGTGCATTGGTCTTACTGTTGTAGTATACTGATTAATAACATTATTTATATCACGACCACGCTCATTTATATCTCTTTGTAATCTTCTGATAAATCTAATATCATCTGGTGTTTGTACAAA
>JBAYTA010000016.1:0-27757 GCA_041675865.1 Bacilli bacterium
AACAACTTTCACAAGTTCACTCATATTTCCTGACCAACCAAGTGGGAAGTTATCTCCCTTCCAGTAATTAGTTTTCCCTTTTGAGAAACCTAATTTTCCATTAGAATCTACTTGTCCTGCTGTTTCATAAGTTGATTTTGAAAAATCATCTTTTGCTACCCAAGCATTATTATTATCAAGTTGCTCTACATACCATTTCCTATTTTCTTCACTAGCTCTAAGCCATGTGAATAAATCATCTACACCTTCAGCGCTGTATTTTACAACTTGATTATTATATGTCACACCACCGATTTCTAAAGGATCTTCCCTTAGACTTGCAGTGAAATTCTTATCACCTATTTTTATGAATTTCCCATACCAAGAACTCCCACTAACTAAAACATCAGCTGGTGCATCAGTTTCTAAAACTTTTACTTTAGCCCATGTATTAGGTAAATAATATTCATCGAGTGCTGCGGAAGTTACAACTTCGCCCTTAACCTCAACAGTTGCAGCTGTTAGGTAGTCATTATATGTCATACCATAAGCAACACCGGTTGCTTCAGTATCTTTTGTGCCACATGCAGTTAACACAAAAGCAAAAAATATAAATATAAATAATGTATAAAATCTTTTTACCATTTTAAAACCTCCAAATGTTTAATATATATTTATTATTTTGTAATTCATACAAAATATACCATAAAATATATTAACTACTAATATTCTACTCCCAATAGTAGATTTTGTAAAATAATGTGATAAAAAAATGAGTTATATTTTTATAAAATCTTTGACTCATTTTCATATGTTTTAAATTTAAGTGCAATATGAATTCTAACAAATATTTGTTTCATTATTTGTAATTTGACTATCTTCTCTTTCTCTTTAAGACTAAATTTTTTATAAATAAAAAAACTGCGATATTTAACCACAGCTTTATATTTAACCATTTTTCTTTGTTCTTGTTAATTCTATTTCCTTTATTTCGTTATTAAGTCTATTTATAGGTAGACCCATAACATTATAGAAATCACCATCAATCTTTTTAATGTGTTTCGCAAACTTACCTTGGATAGCATAACCTCCAGCCTTGTCGTATGGTTCATTAGTAGATATATAATCTTCAATTTCTTCTTCGCTAATATTATCTATATAAACTATCGTCTCTTCTACGAAGGTTTTTTCATAATTTAAATACTTAATGTATACAGCAGTCATCACAGAATGAGCACGGTTGTTTATCAATTTAATCATTAGTTTTGCATCATTTGTGTCCTTTGGTTTATTTAAGATAATATCATCAATAACTACGATAGTGTCTGCACATATTATTAATTCGTTTTCATGTTTATTATAAACTGCAACTCCCTTTCTTTGTACAACTTTTTGCACATAATCTTTAGGGTTTTTATAATCATGAATAGTTTCATCAATATCTACAAAATCTACATAGAAATCATAGCCTATTAAACTAAGCAATTCACTTCTTCTTGCAGATTTTGATCCCAGAACAATTTTCATAATCTATCCTTCTATTCTATCTAACTCGTTTTGTACATTATTTATTATCTTTTCTCTTAAATCTTTTGCTGGATATTCATTATTAGCTAATTCCAAAGCCCAAATTACAGCACCTGTTGCAGGAGGAACATCTAGTGTAATAATATTACATTCTTTTTTAGTAAACTCAGTAATTTTATTTTTAAATTCATCGATCATTACTTTAGATTTACCCTTAACCCAAACACTTCCAGCTAAGACTACATCAACAGTATCACCAAAGTTTAAGTTATTAATTACTCCTCCAGCGCTTCTAGCAGTGTTTTCACCAATTTGCCTTAAGATTTCTAAACTAACTTCATCACCATTATTTGCTTCTTTAAACACTTGTTTATTCAAATAACTAAAATCAATTTTTCTATTAACTAAACCATCACTAATAGCTTCCATAAGATAGTATTTATCAGTTACTAAAAAATAATCCATAATAATTTTAGTTAAAGTTGTTGGTTCCCCAAATCTATATGCATCATCATATGCAGCCCTTATTGCACATCTTCCAATATGAGCTCCACCTGCTTCATCGCCTACAATTCCACCAATTCCCCCTACTTGTAAATAATTCCCTTCAGGATCAATCCCTCCACTAGATGTACCCGTACCATTAATTGAGCATACACCGCTTGTAGTTACAGCTTTAACTCCTAAAAATGAATCATTTACTACCTTATAATGTTTAAAACCTAATCTTCTTACTACTTCTTCCATATTCGCTCTTTGACTTGGTGTATCTACACCAGCAAGTCCGAAAACAGATGCTTCTACATCTTCAGCTTTTAATTTATTTTTTGGTAAGAATACATCAAATACCTTTTTCATTGCATCATATGCACCAGTATAAGAATTTTTGAACTGCTCATGACTGCAAGTTGGCCCTCTAAATAAATCTATAAACTCTCCATTATTCGTAAAGAGGAAATAATCTGTTTTTGTATTTCCTCCGTCTACCCCTAGAATAATCTTTTGCATTTTAATTCCCTTTGAAAAATTGTGGTAAATATTGTTTATGGGCTTCCTTTAATTCTTGGAAGCAAGGATATGCTTTTTTGTAATCAAACACTAACGGATTAATCATTAAAGCTCTCATGGCTTCATCTTCATCACCAGTTAATGCAGCAACTACAGCATGTTTTTCATATGCCTTCATCATCTTCATATATTCTTTAATGTGATCATTTTTAATTTTTGCTCTAATTGGTGTTGCTCCATCTTTACCAATAATACATGATATCTCAATAGCATCATTATCAGCCATAAAATCTAACGCTCCATTATTTAAAACATTTACTACTTGAATATCTTGTTTATCATTATAAATAGAATCAACTAAGTTAACAGCAACTTCTGAATATCTTGCTCCACCACGTCGGCTTAATAATTCAGGTTTTTCATGAAGTTCACTATTTGAATAAATCTCTAACAATTCATTTTCAATATCGACGCAAACTTCTCCTCTAGTCTTTTCAACTTCTTTTGCTTTTTCTAATTTAGAATCTTTAAAATAATAATATTCTAAATATGATGAAGGAATAGCACCTACTGTTTTAATCAACTCAGCAGAAAAACCACTTGCTGGAATATTTTTCATAGCTTCGCTATTAATTCCTTCTTTTATAGCTTTTTGAAGATAATCAACACCATCTTGTTTAATAGAAGTAACCCAGCTTAAATGATTTAAACCAACATATTCAACTTCTGCTTTTTCTAATTTTAAACGTTTCTTTAAGCTATCAATCATATTAATTGGAACATTACATACACCAATCATTTTTACTTTTGTGAAATTAAGGATAGCTTCAGTTAACATCCCAGCAGGATTAGAAAAGTTAATCAACCACGCATCTGGACATAATTCTTCCATCTTCTTTGCTATTTTCATAATCTCAGGAATAGTTCTCATACCTTTAAAAAACCCACCTATTCCATTTGTTTCTTGACCAATCAAATCATATTTTAAAGGAATTTTTTCATCTAAAATTCTAGCTGGTAATTTACCAACTCTAATTTGCGCTAATACGAAACTTGCATCAGTTAGTGCATCATCAAGTGATTTTGTTAAAACAACATTACAATCTAATCCAGCTGCTTCAATTTGTCTTTTTGCTAATCCACCAACAATATTTAATTTATTGTCGTCAATATCCATTAAATATAATTCTCTAACTGGAAGGGAATCTTTTTTATTTATAAATCCTTCCATTAATTCTGGTGTATATGTACTACCAGCACCAATCAATGCAACTTTAAGTTTTTTCATTTCTTTCACCTCAGTATTGTTTATCATTTTATCTATATCCCATTTCCCTAAGCAATCCATATAAAACATCAGGATAATCAGTCATTATCACATCAGCTCCAAGTTCTATTAAATGACGCATCTCATCTTTATTATTAATTGTCCAATATTGAACAGACATCCCTCTTCTATGAGCTCTGTTTATATATGATGTCTTATCTAATTTAAGAGTAATTGGACCAGCTTTTTGTGATGTTGGAATTTGTAGGCTTGCAAAATTATTTGTATCAAAAATATTTATTCCTATCATTTGGGTTATAACAAATCCTGTTACATCACCAACACTTCCACCTCTAATAATTGTAGGGTAATTTTCCTTTAAATATTTTGATATGTCATCATGAAATGAACCAATTGTAACCTTATCAAATAAATCATAAGTAGTTAACAAAGAATTCAATATATCTGCAGCTTCCTTACCAACCTCTTCATCATCCTTAATTTCAATTATGTATAATAAATCAAGATTTTTATATCTTTCAAATATCTCTTCAATTGTAACAATATTTAGTTTATTATCTTTCAATACATCTCTTCTATTCGGTCCATCCAACCCCTCAAGCTCACGATATGGATATTCACCATTTTCATCTTTAAATTTATATCCCATATTAAATTCTAATAACTCTTCTAATGAATAGTCTCTAACATAATGAGGCTTATTATCTTTTGTGATTTCTTCCACATCGCTTGTTCTGTTTAATGTAGAATCATGAATTGAAACCAATCTATTATCTTTTGTCATTACTAAATCTAGTTCTAATATATCAAGCTCATATAACGCAATAGAATGATCAAATGCTTTCAATGTGTTTTCGGGGTTTAACCCTCTTCCACCTCTATGAGCAGCAATTAACACTCCTTGGTCTTCTTTCTTTAAAAAGGGATTATCTTCCATTACTTTTCTAGGAGGGATAATCTGTAATATAGTATATAAAACTATTAAACCAACTATTGCAATTAATAGTTTTTTAAGCCATTTCTTCTTTATTATATTCATATTTAAACTTCTTCCATTTCCTATTAATACTAATATTTTATCATATTTTATACTATAAATCAAAATAAAACAACACGAAAAAATACTCCCATAATAAGAGTATCATTTTATTAGTTTAATAAGTCACTGGCTACTTTATCATCCCTTAGTCCTATAAATACGGCTTGCCTTAAGCCGCCACTATTAGTTTTCATCATATACTTTACCCTACCAACTAAATAAGGTTTCATCCAAATTACATTATCACTATTCAAATCAAAAAGTGGTTCACTTGGATGTTTTTTTGCATAAGCGATAATTATATCTTTATCCTTATTCGACATAACTGTTGCAACTCTATATAATTTATTATTACTATCATACTTGCCAAAGATTATATCTTTCATTCCATAATCACTAGGGGTATATGCACATATAACTAAACCTTCTTCTTGGTAGACTTTCATTTTTAACCAAACTCTAATTCTTTTACCGGGATAGTACTTACTCGATTTTTCCTTTGCAACAATTCCTTCAAGATTCTCATTTTTAGCTAGTTCAAAAAAATCTTTTCCTTTTTCATCTATATGCCTGCTTATAACAAGATTTGAGTTCTCTTTTACATTTTCAAACAATATTTCTTTTCTTTTCATAAGGTCCAAGTCTACTAGTAGTTTACCATCAATATATAAAATGTCATAAACTATGAATGTAACTGGAATTTTTTTTGAATATAGTTTTATTTTTAGTTTATTTACTAACAGTGATCTTTTTTGTACCATGTAGAAATTTGGTTTGCCTTTATCCATCACAACAATCTCACCATCTAAAATACATTCAAATTTTGAATTTAGATGAATATCGCTAAGTTCTGGGTAAGTTAACGAAACATCCTTTTTTCTTTTATTAACTAAGACTGTCTTATCAATAAAAAGATATGCAAAACATCTGATCCCATCAAACTTTAGTTCATATAAATAATCTTTAGAGTTAAATACATTTGATTCATAAAACAACATTGGAGAAAGTTCATTCATTAAATCATTAATATTAGCTTCTTGCATCTACACCAAAATTCTTTAAGCTTTCTTGTAATGCTATCATTAAATCCAAAGCTTGATTTCCTTCTATTTCTTCTTTTCTAATTATTTGTTTTCCTGCAATTTTCGCTTCAATAGCTTCTTCTATTTTGATTTTATATTCATCCGCATAATCTTCTGGTTGAAACTTCTTAGTCATTGTATTAAGTAAATTAATAGCAAGATCTAACTCTTGTTTAACAAAATTTGTTGTCTCACTCATATATGGGGCATATTGTACCTCATCATTAAAAAACATAGTATTTAAATACATTATTTTATTTTTAACTCTAATTGCAACAAGTTTTTCTTTTGTTCCAAGAACAGTTTTAGATATTCCTACTTTGTTTTCTTTCTCCATCGCTTGAAGAAGCAAGTTAAAAGCTTTTGCTGCTCCTTTATCTGGTGCTACATAATAAGCTTTATCATAATATATAGGGTCAATATCACTTAAGTTAACGAAGCGTTCAATTATTATATTTTTATCCTTTTTTGACTTAATTTTTTCAAAATCATCATTTTCAAAAATAACATATTTTCCTTCCTCATATTCATATCCCTTTACAATCTCACTTTGCTTTACTTCTCTATCATTACAGTCAACACATGTTTTTTTATATTTAACTCTACTCATAGTATTCTTATCTATCATATTAAAACTTATATCATTGGTCCTAATAACATTATGTAGTGTTATAGGAATATATATAAGTCCAAAACTAATTGCGCCTTTATAGCTAATTCCCATAATTTTACCTCCATAAAATTATTATTTACAAATTTCATTATAATATTATTTATAATAAAAATTAAAGAACTAGTTCATCACTAGTTCTTTGATATTAAATCCACTTAATTTTCTTTTCGATTAAATTTCCATTAGCATAGATTTCCATTCTACCTCTATCCATTGAAAAATAAATTTCAGTTCCAGAAACTGTAGCTTTCAAGAAAAAGTAAGCAGCAAGTTTTTTGGTAAACTCATCATATACATTATCATTAATAATCAGTTCAGTTACACCTTTTCTTTTTTTAACTGCAATTCTTAAATCGTTAAAAGTTGTTTGAATAAGGACTTTTCCTTCTTCAATATCATTTCTTAAGATATTAGAATCCTCGGTATAGTTTACATACTTTCCTTCTTCAAAATCTATGATATCATCAACAACTTGCATTTTTGTCAATTTTTTACCATTTACAAATCCCATAACCAATAAAACATATATATAGATATGGAAAATAATATCTATAATATCAAAAGATATTAATGCAAAGATACTATCAATTGAGAAAAGAATAATTGCAAAGATAAATGTCTTATATCTATGTTTACTTGAAAAAATATAACATAATAGAAATAAAACAATTGGTAAAGCCATTACTGTAATAACCATAGGATAATTTAGATCAGCTAGCGTAAACATCCCTTCAGCTATTCCTAAATCAATTACCATTTGTACAAATCTTGGAAATGATAGTGAAAATAAAAAGTATGAATTATTAACAACTAATGTAATTATATTAACTACAGATAGAGCAATTAATATTAGTAAATTAGTTCTACTTAAATTATACCTTTTTTCTAGTTCAATTTTATTCATAGTTTACTCTCCTTTAAAACATTAAAGCCATTATATCATAAAGCAATTTAATATAAAAGCGATAGTTAGATTATTTATTAATACAACTTAAGTGGCTATATTTAATAAATTATTTTGTATTAATTAAAAAAGAAATGCTTTTTAAAAGCATTCCTTTATTAATTATCTATTACTTCTATAAGCTCATACATCTCTTTCGCATCTTCTTTTTTTGTAGATGCCATTAATGCAGTAACTTTGAATCTAACTTTTTTCTTAAAATAATTAACTTCGATTATATCGCCAACCTTAACTTCACTACTTGGTTTTGCAACTCTATCATTAATTAATACCTTATCAGCTTCACTTGCTTCTTTCGCTACACTTCTTCTTTTGATAATTCTAGATACCTTTAAAAATTTATCTAGTCTCATTTCCTTCAGGATCTTTCTTTTTAGCTTCTTCCATAGCCTTTAATTGCTTACGATAAATATCTTGTAATTCATCTTCTTTTTCTCTTGCAATCTTTTCAGCTTCTTCTTTAGCTTTTTTCTTTTCCCACCAAGCAAGTTGCTTAGTATTAACAAGTTCATAAATATCTTCTTTAGTAAGTGTTTCGATTTCCATAAGATGTTCTGCTATAAGTATCAATAAATCTTTATGTTCAGTTAATACATTTCTAGCTCTTTCGTAACAGTCATTAATTATTTCACGTGTTGCTTCATCGATTTCTAAGGCAACTTGATCCGAGAAGTTTTTATCCTTCATATAATCTCTACCTAAAAATACTTCGCCAGCTCTTCTTTCGTATTGAATAACACCTAGTTTACTCATACCATATTCTGTAACCATTGCTCTAGCAATCGCTGTTGCTCTTTGGAAATCGTGATGAGCTCCCGTTGTGATTTCGCCAATCATTAACTCTTCAGCAACTCTACCCGCTAAAAGTCCTGTTATATTATCTAATAAAGAACTCTTAGTTTGTAGGAATCTTTCTTCTTCTGGAGTCATTAAGTTGTAACCACCAGCTTCTCCACGAGGAACGATTGTTACCTTTTGAACAATATCGGCATTTTCTAATTTCAAGCCTATAACTGCATGTCCTGCTTCATGGTATGAAACAATTTTCTTTTCTCTAACAGAATATTTTCTGCTCTTTTTAGCTGGTCCCATTAATACTCTATCAATAGCTTCATCGATATCATATATTTTGATTTCTTTTCTTCCTTCTCTTGCAGCAAGTAATGCAGCTTCATTTAGAAGGTTTTCTAAATCAGCACCAGTAAATCCTGGAGTTCTTTTAGAAATGTCCTCTAAATTAATTTTAGGTGATATTTTTTTATTACGAGCATGAACATTAAGAATTTGAGTTCTTCCCCTAACATCAGGATTAGGTATTCTAATCTGACGGTCAAATCTTCCAGGTCTAAGTAATGCAGGGTCTAATACATCTACACGGTTAGTTGCAGCTAAAACAATAACTCCAGAGTTTTCTTCAAAACCATCCATTTCAACTAATAGCTGGTTAAGTGTTTGTTCTCTTTCATCATGTCCTCCACCTAATCCCGCTCCACGTTGACGCCCTACTGCATCAATCTCATCGATGAATACAATACAAGGCGCAGCTTGTTTTGCATTTTTAAACATATCACGTACACGACTTGCACCAACTCCGACAAACATTTCTACAAAGTCACTACCTGAAATTGAGAAGAATGGAACCTTTGCTTCGCCAGCAACTGCTTTCGCAAGCAATGTTTTACCAGTCCCTGGAGGCCCCACTAAAAGAATACCTTTTGGAATTCTAGCTCCAATTTCAAAATATTTTCTTGGGTATTTTAAGAAGTCAATAACTTCTTCTAATTCTTCTTTTTCTTCATCAACACCAGCTACATCTTTAAATGTTACTTTTGTATGACGATTTAATCTTGCTCTTGTTTTACCGAAATCAAATGCTCTATTATTTCCAGAACCTGAATTTCTTAATAAAAAAATCATTAAACCAACAAACAATACAATTGGTAATAGGAATGTTAGAATACTTAACCAATTAGATGTTGATAATTTTACAAATTTAACTTGTATTCCTTGTGTTCTAAGACTAGGTAATACTATAGTATTTACTACATCATTATGTAGCATAATTATATACTGAACTTCTTCTCCTGAATCATCCGTATATGTCCCAGTAATGTTTACAAAACTTTCATTTTCTCCACCAACCGGAGTAATGGTAGCACTCTTGATATCTCCCGAATCTAGTGCGTCCATAAAATCTACATAAGTAAGTTCTGCAGGTTTACTAGTTACATTTCTCATAAATATAAAAATACCTACGATTAATAGTATAACTATTGCTATGACCCCAAAATCTAAACTTCTACCTTTTTTGGGTCTTAATTGTGGTCCTTGTGCCATCAAAATCCTCCTTATTTTTTATATTCGGATTCTTTAAGAACCCCAATATAATTCAAATTGCGATATTTTTCATTAAAGTCAAGGCCAAAACCTATTACAAATTTGTTTGGAATAGTGTGACCAACGTATTTAGGTTTCATTTCTACAACCCTATTTTCTGGTTTATCTAGTAATGTTACAACCTCAATTGATTTTGCTCCACGATCGTCTAATACATGCATTACTTCTTTAAGAGTTAGACCAGTGTCAACTATGTCTTCAACTAGAAGTACATGACGATCTTTGACTGAAGTAACTATGTCTTTAAGCATTACTACAGTTCCTGTTGATTTAACACCACGATATGATGATACTTGCATAAAATCAAGTTCTATATCACAATCTATGTGTTTTATTAGTTCTGCTAAAAAGGGAACACTACCCTTTAATAAACCAATAAGAATTGGGAATTTATCCTTATATTCTTCTGTTAATACTTTTCCAAGTCTAGAACTAGCCTCAACAATTTGATCATGATTTAATAAAACCTCTTCTACAAAATTATCCATTATACTTTGACCTCACATTAATTATAATATCATTATTTTCTATATTTTTAAGTTTTACACTTTTTCTTATCCCGATAACTGCTAATACTTCAGAGTCCTTCTCTAAAATTAAAACATTATCTCTTTCTAAGATTCCTAACTTCAAATCAATTAGTAAATCCTTAACTTTTTTATATCCACCTTCTAATAATATTTTATCGCCAGGAATTCGTCTCCGCATTACGACTGGCAACATATTACTATTATACCACAAGTCTTCCTTGCTTGGAATATAATTACAACCAGTTTTTGATACAATTATTTGAATAGTGTCATTAATATTATAGGTTTTTATTTCATCTATAATTACCCTAAAGTCTTGAATTTCAAGCAAATAATTGAATATTGTAATCTTATCATATTCTTTCACAATCGTAAATCTTTTTTTAAATTCAACTTTTAAATTTTTCTTCTTTGATTTTATCAGCTTTATTATTTCAAATATATTTGCTTTACTCAAATCATATTTCTTTAATAAAGTAAAAAGTATTTCTTCTTTGAGATAATCTGATTCTTCTAAAAATTTACTAGCGCTAAAACTTATACTATTATTACTAAACTCATAATCCTTGATAGTTACAGCAACTTTTTCCTCTACAATTTTTGCGGCTTCATTTATAGTATTTGCAAACTCAATAAATTTTAAATGGGCATTTGCATCTTCATTAAATATAATTGGAATCAAATCTTTTCTAATTCTATTTCTTGTATATAAATCATCATCATTAGAAATATCTTCATAATACTTTATCTTATGCAAATTAATATAATCTATTAATTCATCCTTTAAAATATTCAAAAACGGTCTTAATATATAAAAGCCGTCTGCTTGATTCACTTCTATCATTCCACTATAACCCTTTAAGCTACTACCTCTAATCAATCTCATCATAATTGTTTCCATATTATCATTAGCATGATGAGCTAACATTAAATAGTCTGCCTTAACTTGTCTGATAACTTTATAAAAGAAATCATATCTTTTCTCTCTAGCATAACTTTGAAAATTAACTTCATTATTAGCTTCTAAATGCATAATATGAATATCAAGATTATTAGCTTTCGCATAATCCTTAATATATTCTTCTTCAATTAAAGATTCTTTTCTTTTGCCATGATTTACATGAACAATATGAATTTTCAAATTGAAATCAGTTTTCAGGTTATTCATACATGCTAAGAGTGCCATAGAATCAACTCCAGTTGAAACTGCAATAGCTATAGTTTTATTTTCTAATATTAAATTATGTTTTTTAAAAAAAGAAACTAGATGCTTTTCCATGATTTACCTCATTTTATTATTATACTATAATAATTTAATAAACTCAATAATTTAATTTTTTGAAGTTTTTTTCCTTTAAAGCTAAAAAAGGGCTATATAATAGTCCTTTATTTCTTTAATATTCTGCTTGTTGCTAGAACATTTGATTTGAATGAATTTAATTTCTGTTTATTTTTATAACAATTCTTAATTGCAACTTTAATAATGTTATCAATTAAATTAGGAAATGATAATTCTGGTTCATACAAATAATAACTCAATGATCCAGGAATTGCATTTATTTCATTTAGATAAAGCTTTTTATTATCTAAATCATATAAATAATCTATTCTAATAACAGAGTTTGTTTTTAAAAAATTAGCAATAAATAGTGATTTATCATTAATTTGCTCTTGTAGTACCTTATCTATTTTTGCAGGAATATCTTTCTTCACTTCTGAAGGTAAGTATTTATCAGCAAATGTTAGATAAGGATTAAAATTTATTACCTCTTCTATTTTTGATAAATAATACTCATCTTCTAATTCTAAAACCGCTTGATTAAACTCTTTAAAGTTAATTAGTTTTTTCTCAATTAATAACTCATCTTCATATTTAAATCCATAATTTATAGCATCTAGTAATTCACTTGCTTGATTTGCAATTTTGATTCCCACACTACTACCTAACGAAACTGGTTTAATTATTAAAGGATATCCTAAATTTTCACATTTACCCAAAATATTATTATTATTTTCTTTATACTCTGTTAATCTAATATTAATATAGTCAGTTAAATTTATATCTTCTTCTTTAAACAAAATTTTGGTATAAAGTTTGTTTTGAATAACACTTGAAGTTAAAACTTTGCTTCCTGCATATGGGATATTTAAAATATTAAAATAGCCAGCTAAACTACCATCTTCCGCATTCTTTCCATGAACAATAGGCAAGATAACATCAATTGGTTTTTTATATCTTTTCGGTAAATGCCCAACCCCAAGTAAAAACCCTTTTTGATTTTTCAAATAAAATGTAACTTCGTAATGTTTGAATTCAGATTTTTTAAATGTCTCTAAATCATCAAATCTATCTCCTACCCAAAACCTTCCATCCTTTGTCATATATATGTTATATACATCGTATTTAGATTTATCGATTGCATAATTTGCTTGGATGGAAGAAAGAATTGAGATTTCATGTTCCACAGAATTACCCCCAAATATAATCCCGACCCTAATTTTCAAACTATTTCCCCCTTATATTTTATAAATATCACTTACATCATTTTCAATTAGGATACTTGCTTTTTGGAACTTATCAAAAACATATTTCTTTGCTTCTTTAAAACTATCAACCACAACTATATTTTTAAATTCCAAGTCCACAAGACCTTTTTTAATATAGTCACTAGCTTTAGTTTGAATTAATACCACTTCATCTGCTACATCTTTTATTTTTATGGCAAGACCATAATTTATTTCTTCTTCGTAACTTCCAGCCTCAACAATTCCAGGTGTTATTAAAACCCTTGGCTCTGGATAGTAATCTAATACTTCTAAAGCATTATTAAACCCAATTATATTGCTATTAAAGGCATCATCAATAATTGTATAGGAACCAACTACATCTACACTTAATCTATGTTTTGTTGCTTCTAACAAAGAGATTTGATATTTGATATCAGCTTGCCCTACCTTTAACTCATTAGCAACACTAAATGCTGCAAGTATATTATAAACATTATGTTTACCAACTAATTTTGTTTCAACATTAATAGATGTCTTTTTAAAATTAATAGTAAATTTCATTTTATTAGCATCCATTACAATATCAGTTGCATAATAATCATTATTATTATTTAAGCCAAAAGTTATAATCTTTGCTTTAGTTTTTAAATTATAACTTAAAATTAATTTATCATCACCATTGATAAAGCCAAGACCATCTTCGGATAGTGACTCTAAAATTTTTGCTTTTTCGTTTATAATATTTGGTACTGTTTTAAATGTCTCTAAATGTTGTTTAGTAATTCCAGTTAATATTGCAATTTTTGGTTTTGCTAAAGCAACTAAATCACCTATATCACCTACATGGCTAGCTCCCATCTCCACAATAAACACTTCCGCTATGTTACTTAATTCTTCATTAATAGTTAAGCTAACACCATTTAATGTATTATAGCTTTTTGGAGTTGCAAGAGTTATATATTTTTCCTTTAAAAATTCATACAAAATATTTTTTGTACTAGTCTTTCCAAAACTTCCTGTAATCCCAATAACAATAGGATTAATTCTTTTTAATTTCTTCTTTGCTTTTGTTTGATAATATTTAGAAATTAATTTTTCAACCGGTAAAACTATTACTGAAGATATAAGTATTAATACTGGCAAGAGAAATAAAATTATCGCAAGTGAAGCAACAAGTTCTGGTAGATCAAATAATAAAAGTAATGTACTTGAAAAAATTGTTCCAAGAAGTAAAAGTACAAAATAGTTTCTATATATTCTTACTGTTTGTCTTAATTTAATTATATCCTTTTTCTTGTTAAAAATTATTAAGAGAAAAATAATATAAACTATATATATTAATTGTACATACCAAAAATTTAAGAACATTATAAATAATAAAGTTCCCCAAATAAAATATTGCCATTTCCCAAAATAATAATATTTAATAGTCTTTTTAAAACTGCTGAGTCTATAATGCGATTGTTGGTAATACTTTAAAACAAAATTAGTTTTGTTTACTAAAATAATCGCACTCATAATTATTGCAACATATTCAATTATATTTATAAATACTTCCATATTAATTCTCCTCAAGTATTGTCTTTACTTCTCTTATAAACTTATCTTTTTCTTCTAAATAACAAAAATGGCCACTTTCATAAAAAGGTATAATTATAGAATCTTTAATAAGTTTATTCATCTTTATGCATTCACTAAACTTTGTTTGGTCATCATTAATTCCCCATAACAAATAAGTTTTCGCTTTAATCCTCTTTATGTCATGAATAGATGAATAACCAACAATATTAGATAGTGTTTTCTTCATTATAAATGATGATTTTTTATAGTCATTTGAACCACTATTTTTAATTAAATCTTCATACTTCTTTTTAGAAAAAAGTTTATAAATTCTTTTTAATCCCTTATATTTATATATATTAAAATATTTTTTTATACTTTTGTTTTTTATCCCTGCACTAGATGTTAAAAGAAGTTTATCCACTTTATTCTTGCTAGCATAATGGATGGCAATCCTTCCACCAAAAGAATGTGCTATAATACTCGGATTTCTTATATCTAATAGCTCTAAAAGAGTAGTTAAGTGAAATGTGTAGTCTTGAATTTTTAATGGAACACTAGGTTCATCACTTAGACCAAATCCTAAAAAATCAACACCAATTACTAAATACCTATCTTTTAGTTCCTCTACAATACTTTTAAAACTATAAAAGTTTTGACCCCAACCATGCAATATAACTACTGGTGCACCACTGCCTTGAATGTAGTATGCCATATTTCCAACACTAAATTTAAAATACTTTTCTTTCATAATAAATTATATGAAATAGTAAATTAAAAAATACAAAGTAATCAGTAACTAGTAATATTATATGTTTTTTCTAACGTTATTGCAATTAATATATTTTTATAATAAAAAGAATAGATTAAGTTTATAAATCTATTCTTTTACTTTAAAAGCGGAAACACTTTATATTTAATTAATTTGTCATTAAAATCCTTATATGCCCTAAATCTTGTAACAATATCTCTAATATCAGAATCTGTATAGTTATAACTATCATCTACTATATAATATTCAAATGACTGTCCAGATACAATAACCCCATCTGCATAGATATCTAAATTCCTCGGGTTATATGCATATGTTTTATTATTCGATAATGCATCTGTACCAAAATAATATTCTGGTTCTAAAGCAAATAAATTTGCAATAGTTCTAGCTATAGTATTAGTACCACGAACATAAGTAATTGTGTTAGCTTCTAATTTTGGATTAGATGAAGGATCATAAATTATAAACGGAATATTTGCATTGAATAGCCTATTTTGTAAAGCTCTACTTTGATCATCATAAACATAATCAATCATTTCATTAATATCATTTTTTAAAATAGATTTATTTTTATAATATAATTCAAATGCATCTATATCACTACCATGATCACCATATAAAACAACAACTGTATTTTCATTTAACCCTAGTTCTTCTAATTTACTTAAAGCTTCCCCAATAGCATAATCTGCATAAGCAGCATGTTCAAGATAACCTTGTATTTGTTGATTTAAAATCATATTATCTTCGATTAATGAAAAATCAGCAGGGAATAAATTATCTTTACCGACAAACCAATTTCCTTCTTTAGCTTCAATTGGTTTATTGTATGGAATATGAGAAGTAATAGTAATCAAGTGCGCAAAAACTTGGTTTGCTTTTGCTTCCTCATTAAGTCTTTCAATATTTTGAATTAAGAAATCGCGGTCATTTAACCATGTATGAATTAAACCATTGCTATCTATGTTTAAACTTTCCTTACCATAATGATTGTGATAACCATATAAAGTTGTATGAACCCTAGATCTTTCATAAAATTTCTCAGTATTCGCATGTGAAGAAAAAGTATAATAACCTTTTTCTTTAAACAATACCGGAAGTGTCGGATATTTCACCTTATCATGATCATAAATAATATAATCATTACCAATTGGATAAATTCCACTTAAAACAGTAAACTCCGAATCACTAGTATTACCTATACCTACACTATTATAAAAATTATTAAAGTAAATAGAATTCTCTACAATTCTATTTAAATTTGGAGTCACCTCTAAGAATTCACCATTTACTTCAATTTCAAGCCCTATTAAAAAATTATTAAAAGACTCTAATTGAATAAGTAATAAATTTTTATCTTCAAATATACCACTATATTCATTATATATACCATCATTTGGGTTTTTTAAATCCTCTAGTTTTTCTTCTACTGTCTTGAATTTATCAGGACTTACATTAGTAAATCTATTTGTAAGAATTGAATAGCCTTCATAAATATAATAATTGAATAAGCCGACAGTTTGCGCTCCATATAATGGTGTTGTGTTATCTTCATACCAAGTATCTTCAATATCTACTCTAAATGCACTAAGACCACTTGCCATTAAAAGGGCACCAGCAATAAATAAACCTAATCCAATTAATACTCTATCCTTTCCTTTAACTAATGAAGAATTATAAAAATTTTTATGGCTTTTATATCTCTTAAATAACCTTAAGAAGAAGAAAATAATCAATAAACTAGATAGTAAAAATATAAATTTAGCACTAGTCAGAAGTAGTAATAATGAACTAAAAATAAAACCTACTGTATCAGTATTAGAACCAGATTTAAATGCTGATAAATTATAAAAAGAGAAAAACATATTGTAATGTTGAAAATAGACTGAAAATCCAAAGTAAATAAATCCTAAAACAATTGAAAGAATCATTAAAAACTTTGCCCTTGAATAATCTTTCTTAAAAATAACAACTGATAGTCCCACAAATATAAGTAGAAAACCAAAGTCTCCAAAGAAAGAATTGATAACCATAAAGATAGTTCTTGGAAATGGACTTAAGTTATCTAATATTACATTTGTTGTTAATAAAATTGAATTTAAAATATTCAATCCGAAAAATGTAATTATAAAAATAAGTTTATTTTTATTTGATTGTGCCTTTTCCAAAATAACCTCCTTATATTTTTATATTCTTTAGGATTATATAATTTAATATACCTAAACCAATAACAATTATTCCAAGAAGAATACTTAATAAATAAATGATTGTATAATAAATTATTGATAAAACAACCATCACCGTAATTACAAGTACTATACTATAAAAGAAACCACGCTTAAGTTTAAGTATACCAAGCAAGAAACCAAATAATGATAAACTTAAGAATATTGAAGTTAAATATACTATAATCTCAATTTTAAATTCATCAAATAAAGGTCTACTGCCACCTATTATAAACTGATAAGAGAAAATATAGAAACTTACAAAAAACAAAGATACCAGTAAAACAAAAAATATATTTTTTAAATATATCTTATAAACATTTCTTCTACTAATTCCTAAACTTAAATCATTATATAATCTCTTACTAGAACTATGATAGCTATAAAGAAAACTTACTAATGATAAAGTACCATAGATATTATAAATTAACAATGAAGGGTCTAAATCTAAGTCTTCAAAAAGAATCAAAGAAACCATTATCAATAATAAAGTTAATATAATTATTGAGACTAGTTTCACAATCTCGTTTTCAAAAAATTTATTATCTAACTTTTTCATATTTCACCCAAATATTTCTCTATCTCATAGATACTAATAATTTCATAATTTACTTTTTGTTTTTGCCATTGCTTTAATTCTTCCTTAGTATAATTATTTAATGCTATTATTTTATTTCCTTTATAGACTTTATCTTTTATTAAGAAATATTTATCTATGTCTTTATCAAAAACAATAAAATTATCATTATTATGCATAATTATTGATTCATTAAAATCACTTAAGAATAAAATTCTATTTAACTTACCCTTAAAAGGAAGTAATTTATCAATACCTAAAATAACATTATCAAACTCACTTGAAGCAAGCTTATTTACAAAGTAATTATAATCACTTTTTAAATTAATATTAGCAAGTGGATTATTAATAATAATATTATCTTTTTGCAAGCTACATAATAAAGCTAAATTCACAAAAGAGTTACCAGTATTTGTAAATTCATATTTATATGTAATATCAGTTTCACCACGTATATTTAATTCCTTACAGATTTGTACAAACTTCTCTTTATCAAATTCTAAATTATAATCTTTTAAAGCAGACTCTATTTTATTAACCCTTAGTGTAGTTAGATATTTATTTTTAAAATCAAAATAAACTCTATTTAAAAAAAACTCTTCATTATCAAAAACATCTACTTTGTTTAAAAAGATAGAATTATTATTTTTATTTATTCCAGCAATTAACTCTAATAAATTTGCAACAATATTATTATCCCTTGCAAAGATTCCAATCTTTTCTCCATCATATATATTCATATCTATATTGTAATCTTTAAGACCTAAATTCTTTATTTCTAATTTCATACTTATATCACCTTATAACAATTATACAAGAATTAAACAAAAAAATAAAGTGCTAATCTCTATATATTGACATTAACACTTTATCTGTTTACTTTATTTATTTTATTTTAACCAATAGAACCAACCATTTCTAATTTAATCAGTTGATTTAATTCTACTGCATATTCCATTGGAAGTTCTTTCGCAAATGGCTCTATGAAGCCCATTACTATTAGTTCTAAAGCTTGTTCTTCTGTCAATCCTCTACTCATAAGATAGAATAATTGATCATCACTTACTTTAGAAACAGTTGCTTCATGTTCAATTCTTGCTTTATTGTTTGAGACAACATTAAATGGGATTGTATCACTTGTAGATATATCATCTAAAATGATTGTATCACATTCAACTCTGCTTCTAGCTCCAGCAGCTTTTTTGCCATGCTTTACAAGCCCACGGTAATTTACTTTACCTCCGCCTCTAGAAATTGATTTAGAGATAATATTACTTGTAGTATCAGGAGCAAGATGAATCATTTTAGCACCTGAATCTTGGATTTGTCCCTCGCCTGCAAATGCAATTGAAATTGTAGTGCCTTTAGCCTTTGGCCCCATTAAAATACATGCAGGATATTTCATATTAACCATTGAACCAATATTTCCGTCAATCCATTCCATATGACCGCGAGCTAAAACTGTAGCTCTTTTTGTAACTAAGTTAACAATATTGTTTGACCAATTTTGAATTGTCGTATATCTACAATATCCATCTTCTTTAATAATAATCTCTACAATAGCAGCATGTAGTGAATCTTTTGAGTAAATAGGTGCTGTACATCCTTCTACATAATTTACACTTGCACCTTCTTCCACAATTATCAATGTTCTTTCAAATTGACCCATTTGTTGGGAATTAATTCTAAAGTATGATTGTAGAGGTTTATCTACTTTAACTCCTTTAGGAACATAAATAAATGAACCACCACTCCAAACAGCAGAGTTTAGGGCTGCAAATTTATTATCTGAATAAGGAACAACAGTTCCAAAATATTCTTTAACTAATTCTGGATATTTTTTAACCGCCGTATCAGTATCACAGAATATTACACCTAATTTATCTAATTCTTCTAACGTAGAATGATATACTGCTTCACTTTCAAATTGGGTAGTTACCCCAGCTAGATATTTTCTTTCAGCCTCAGGAATCCCAATCTTTTCAAAAGTATCCTTTATTTCTTCAGGAACATCTTCCCATTTATTTCCTACTTGATCTGTAGATTTAATATAGTATGTATAATCATCAAAATTCAAAAAATCCAAATTTGGACCAAAACTTGGCATTGGTTTTGCCATAAATTCATTATATGCTTTGATTCTAAAATCAAGCATCCAATCTGGTTCATTTTTATATTTTGAGATTGCTTTTACTACATCAAGACTTAAACCTTTACCAGTATCTAATATATGTTTCGCATCAGTGGTGAAACCATACTTGTAATCACCAATAATACTGTTAATATTCTCGTTCTTCATTTTCCTCACCTTTTATTAATTGCTCTAAGGCTTTGAAGGCTATTGTTGCACACTTAATTCTTGCTGGGAATTTTGAAACACCTTGATATACTAATGCTTCATCTAACTCTTCTTCATCTTCTATTTTTTCGCCAAGCAACATTTTATAATATTTATCTATTATTCTAAGTGCATCATCAGTGCTTTTTTCTTTCACAAGTTCACTTAATACACTTGCGGAAGAACAACATATAGAACAGCCTACTCCTTGATGATTAACTTCTTTTATTATACCTTCTTCTATATTTGCTTCTATGGTAATATCATCACCACAAGAAGGATTCTTGTAATGAATTTTCTTAAACCCTTTAAGACCTTTATTTCTTGGGTTTTTATAATGATCCATTATTACTTGTCTGTATAAATTTTCTAAGTTATTCATAGAGCACCTTCAAGCTTTTTAAATAATTTAATAGTATTCTTTGTAGCATTTACAAATTTATCAATATCTTGATAATCATTGTATATATAAAAACTTGCTCTTAATGTTCCTACACAGTGAAGCCATCTTGTAACAAGTTGAGCACAGTGATGCCCAGCTCTAATACAAATTCCTTCCTCATCATAGCAAGTTGCAGCATCATGTGGATGTACACCTTTTATATTAAAACTTAATATAGCAATATCTGAATTTTTATTATATATCTCTAAATCTTCAATATTAGAAATTTTTTCAAGCAAATATTTATGAAGACTTTTATTATGTTCTTCAATATTTTCATACCCTAACTCTTCAATAAAGTCTATTGCTCTACCTAGTCCAATTACTTCAGCAATCATTGGAGTTCCAGCTTCAAATCTATATGGGATATCTTTTATCTCAACATTATCTTTTGAAACTGCCTCATTCATATCACCACCATAAAAGATGGGATCTAATGCTTTTAAGAGTTTAGCTTTTCCAAATAACACACCAACACCAGTTGGGCCAAACATTTTGTGTCCTGAAAATGCCAGAAAATCACAATTTAAATCTTTCACATCAATCCTCATATGAGGGATTGCTTGTGCAGCATCAACTATAACTATTGCATTATAGGAGTGTGCAATATCTATAATTTCTTTTAGGGGAGTTATATATCCGAAAACATTTGATACATAAGTAATAACAACAACTTTCACATTATCGTTAATTGATTTTTTAAAATTCTCTACTGTAATCCTACCTTCTTTATCTAGGGGAACATATGATATCTTTGCGTTTTTTTTCTTGCATACTTGCATCCAAGGTAAAATTGAACTGTGATGTTCTAATTCAGTAGTAAGAATTTCATCACCAGCTTTAATATTGTTTTCACTATACATTAAAGCAAGTTTATTTAGTGAATCTGTAGTAGAACTAGTAAAGATGATTTCTTCAAAGTTTGCATTAATAAACTTTGCAACCTTCTCTCTAGCTTTTTCAAATTCGTTTGTTGCCCTATAACTTAAATCATAAACTCCACGATGAATATTAACACCATAATCAATATAATATTCATTCATTTTATCTATAACAATTTGAGGCTTTAAACTAGTTGCACCACTATCAAGATAAACTAAATCTTTATTTTTATATATTGGAAATTTACTTTTAATATCCGATGTATCAAACATTTATTTCACTCCTATAAATTTGAATTAATCCAAGCTAAGCAATAGTCTTGGAATTTCCCTTCTTTAACCTCAGCTAAAACTGGATTAATAAAACCAGCAACAATCAATTTTTCTGATTCGTCTTTTGTAAGACCTCTACTCATTAGATAATACAATTCATCTTCATCAATTGCTCCAATAGATGCACCATGATTTGCAATAACATCAAAATCATCAATCTCTAGTAGGGGATTTGCACTCAAAACTGAATATTCATCAAGTAATAACCCTTTTGCTCTTTGTCTAATTTCTGCTTTATGTGCTCCTTGAATAATAATTCCTTTAGAATTAATAGTTAGATATGATTCATTCTTACAAATACCATAATTTAATAAATTTGAAATTGTATTTTTTGCATTATGATATATATTTACATTAAAATCTTGTTTTTTCTTAGATGTATTAATTAAGACATTCTTAACATCTACAAGTGCTCTTTCATTTTCTAAATGAAAATTTTCATCTATTGTTCCATCACCAACATGAGTTGTTAGTGTTTTATAATTAAGATATGCATAAGATTTTACATATGCATTTACAATCGCCTTAATATCTTGGACTGTACCACTTCTTCTTAGAGAAGTATAATCAAATTTAGAACCTTCTTCTAAATTAAATTCAATCTCAATTATTGGAGAATTCTTTAAATCATAAAATACTTCTGAAAGTTTAATATTAATATTTTTCTTAACTTTGTAGCTTATCTTAGTATCTTTATCAATAATATGAATAACTTTTAAATCAACATTGTTAGAAAATTCAAGACTTAATTTATCATTACTTCTAAAGATTACCTCACCATTTTTAGTAACAATATAATCTTCATTATTATCAATTAATTCTTGTTTAATAATTTCCAACATAATTATTCTCCAGCAGAAGTTCTAACTGCACAAGTACCTAAAACTATTTGCTTACGCTTTTCAGTTAGAGCATCTAAATCTTCTTCTAAGTTTAACCAATCATATCCTTCATCATCGATCTTCTTAATTAACTCTTTTCCACCAGTATAAACAATTCTTCCACCAATCATAATATGAACATAATCTACATCGATATATTCTAATAATCTTTGATAGTGAGTAATAATTATAGCCCCAAATTCAGGACCACGCATATCATTAATGTTTTCGCCAACAATTCTTAAGGCATCAACATCCAAACCTGAATCTATTTCATCTAAGATTGCAAAACTAGGTTTTAGCATCTTAAGCTGAAGGATTTCATTTCTTTTTCTTTCACCACCAGAGAACCCATCATTAACATATCTATGTGGCATATCTGGAGCCATTTTTAAATCACTAACAGCTTTCTCTAGATTACGAATAAATTTGAATAATGAAACATGTTCTCCTTCTGGAAGTTTAGCTTGGATTGCAGTTTTGATAAAATCTGAATTAGTAATCCCACTAATTTCTGTTGGATACTGCATCCCAAGGAATAATCCTTTTCTTGCTCTTTCATCAACTTCCATTTCTAAAACATCTTCATCATCAAGTGATATTTCACCTTCGGTAATTTCATATTTATAATTACCCATTATCGCTCCAGCTAAAGTTGATTTCCCTGTACCATTAGGACCCATAATTGCATGAACTTCACCAGTATTAACAACTAGGTCAACTCCTCTTAGGATTTTTTTATCTTCAACAGAAGCGTGTAAATTTATAATTTTTAATGTTCTCATTTATATACTCCTTTATACACAAAGCCTATTTCTTCTACAGTTGGATTTAGTTTAAAGTTTCCATCTAAACCTTCCGAAATATAAACTTCATATTTATCATTATTTCTAATAACCCAAACAGTTTCTAAACCTTCTTTGGATTTAACAATTTCCATCCCTTTTTCAATTCCAACAGAAAACAAGGCAGTTGAATAAGCATCTCCTTTAATTGATTCATCTGTAATAACCGTTAAAGAAACTACATTATTAGTAAATGGATAGCCTGTCCTTGGATCTAATATATGATGGTATTCATTTCCATCTTCATCCTTAATATACTTTTCATAAGAACCTGACGTAACAATCGTTTGATCTTGAACTTTTATTTGCGCAAAAGTTTCTAGTTCATCATACCTAGGGTGATATATAGATACATATGGTGTAACAGGTGTTACTGTAAATGGAACATCATTTCCACTTTTATCCATAGCACTACCAATCAACAATATATTTCTTCCTATATCAATTATAGCCTTTTCGATGTTATAGTCCAACATAATTGCTTTTAATTTATCTGCTGCATATCCCTTTACTATGCTTCCCAAGTCAATGCCCATATTAGCTTCACTTAAGAAAACAGTACTATCTTCTTCGTTTATAACAATCTTTTTATAATCTACCAAAGGAAGATAATTAGCAATATCTTCTTCACTTGGTATATCACTAGTTTGCAATAAAGGAAGATAAGACTTACCAGGAAAATCCCATAAGTTCCATAACGGAGCAATTGTAATATCGTATAAGACAGTTCCTTCTACTTTTGTTTCTAAACCAACTTCTATAGCAAGTTTAATTACATCAATAACTTCTTTATCGACTACTACAGGGGCAATCCCAGCATTATTATTTACTTTCATTAAATCAGTAACTATTCCGTCTCCTCTATCTTGGATATTGAATTTATTATCAAGTGAAGTAAGTTCTTCATTTAACTTCTCCACTAACTCATTATACTTACCATCTGTTCTTACTACGTTTTTTGTCCAAAACCAGACTTGATTTTCAGTTTCAAATGCTCCAACCAAATCATAATAATAACCATTATAGCTTCCGCAAGCACTTAATGTTGTAGCAAAGACAATTAGTAATGCTAGTCCAATTAATTTCTTATATAAATTATTCAATTTTTATTTCCTCCAAATTTACCAAGTTTATATAATTTAGTTTTTGGAAAATATTTAGTACAATGCTAGCTAAATATGCTAGCTTTAGTAACTATGGTAGTAATGCTAGCTAAATATGCTAGCTTTAGTAACTATGGTAGTAATGCTAGCTAAATATGCTAGCTTTAGTAACTATGTTATTATACTATATTTTCACAAATTTTGCACCTAATACAACTTTACAATTTCTCAAAAGAAAAACCAAAGATAATTAATCTTTAGTTATTCTCACTTACTATCAATATCAATACTACCACTTCTAATTTGTGCTTTTCTTCTTCTTGCTTCTAGATAGTCATAATCTGATTTGTTTTGATTAGTGAGGTTATCTCCCCACTGAACATAATAAGAAACAACTGCTTCGCTTGTTTGATTACTTCCAATTTCTTTTTTAACTAAAGCCTTAACTTCAGCTATTTTATTTTCATAAAGTTTATTATACTTAGTCTTATTGTCTTTTACTGTTTCTAATTCATCATGAGCAAGGGTTAATGCCATTGTCTTATATACTTCTTCTTCAGCTAAAGTATATAATTGGTTAATCCTTGTTTGATATGTTAGAACACCTTCATATTGATGGTCCCATTCTTTTTTTGTTGCAAGATATGCTTTATTAACCTTCCTTAAGAAAAATACACCAACTCCAGTTAATAATAAATTAATGCCATATAAAATTAAGATTAAGTAAAGGGCAATCAATACTTTAAGGACAACTGCAATTGTTATAAATAACATTAAAAATAAAGTCATTACAATATAATAAATAATATTACTTCTTCTTTTTTTAAGACTATTAAATGTTGGCGAAAACTCATTGTTTATCATCTCTAAATCTGAAGTAAACTTCTTCGATAAAGCATCAATGTCATTTCTTAATTTAAGTAGTTCTTGATTACCATAAATTTTCAAAGGTCTTTTTGAACAAATTGTTATATTTGTTCTCTCCTTTCTTAGAAAAGTAAAATATACTGTATATATTATATCAATTTTTTAGCTACATTCCAACACTAAAGATTAAATTTTGTGGAATAAAATTGTTTTCACTCACAATTAATGCTTTTTATAAAAATAATCCCTCATACTATTATACCCAAGTTTAATTAAATCCTTATAATTTTCTAAGCCTTTTTTAAAATCTGTTACTTTATATTTACCTGTATTTATATCTACAATATTATAAGAGTCTAACTTGTATTCAACATTGGTTTGAAATATCTTGCTTTTATATTTATTAATTATACTTGTTTCTTTTGCATATTCATTTAACTTAAAACCAATTGTTGGTATTTGCTGCTTAGAGAAAAGATTAATTGGGAAATTATTAACAACACCACCATCAATAAAAACATTACCTTGAATTTTATAGGGAACAAAAACTATTGGCATAGAACAACTCATTGCAACAGCTTTTGCTATTGGAAAAGCATCTTTAGAATAATTATAAAGGCCTAAATCATCTGGAATAGTAATCATTTTTTTATTTTTATAATCTGTGACTATGATTTTTAAAAAATAGTCTTCCCCAACTTTCACATCTATAAATTTTGAACAGTTCTTTTCTTTTAAAAGGTTATCTAAAAAGTTCTCAAAATAACTCATTGAATATAACCCTTTATATTTTATACCATTTATAAATTTTGCAATTGGCTTTTTAGATTTTGATGCAGTTAAAATATTTACATCAAATTTTTTTACGATATTTTCCATTTCATATGATGTGAATTTTGCTGCTAGTAGACTAGAAAATAGTGATCCTACACTTGAGCCTCCTACATATTTAAATCTAAAACCTCTTTCTTCTAAAAATCTTATAGCACCAATATATGCTATTCCTTTAATACCTCCACCTTCGAAGACTCCGTTTATATACATAATATCCCTCAAGATATTATATTATAGATTATCATTAAATATTAAAAACCCTTCACAAATATGTGAAGAGATTTTTTTATATTTCTGCATAAATTGCTTTTCTTACTTTTTCTTTTGTTTGTTGTCCTAGTAAGTATTCAACAATAGCCAACCCAAAATCAATTGAATATCCCATTGCTTTTCCTGTTATATAATTTTCACTTACAACAACACCTTGATCTTGTCTTAGATTACCTAAAGTAATAACTTCTTCAGTTGTAGGAAAACATGTATAATCTTTACCATCATACAATCCAAGTTTACCAACTTGAGATGGTCCAGCACATATTGCAGCTATTAGTTTCTCTTTATCTGCAAAATCTAATATAATCTCGCTAAGTGTTGTGCTTTTATCTAAAACATTAAATACTGCTTTTCCACCTGGAATAACAATAAAGTTATAGTCTTCAACTTTTACCTCGGTTAAAAACATATTTGCTTTTACAACCATTCCAGTTTGAGTAGTAACGTCCAAACTATTAGATAAAGATGCATAATCTAAATCCAACTTTGCACGTTTTAATACATCAATTGTAGCTATCGCTTCCGTATCTTCAAAGCCATCTCCTAAAATAAATAAACCTCTCATACTTTTGTCCTCCTTAAGTATTGCCCATATAGTAATTTTACTATATGGATGAAAATATCTTTTCTTTTGATTTGGTTATTTGTGAAAAAGCCGATTGCGCCTTCTTTATGTTTTATATCTTTTGTATTTAAAAATTCATCCATAACATCTGCAAGTTCTTTTTTTTCAATAAACAGTTTATCCTTGATAAAACTATCCATTGGAATTCTAGTTCCTCCTGCATAATAGATATTATCATCTGTATCTATTAAAACTCCCCAGTT
>JBAYTA010000017.1:0-27709 GCA_041675865.1 Bacilli bacterium
AAACTTGGAGGATGTTTTTACTTTTGTTTTGATTTCTTGCTCAAAAGTAATAAAGGAGCAAAGGAGTGATTTTTTTAACTAGGTTCACTAAACCTAAATATATTATTATCAACTTTGAATATTGTATGCATTTATTTTTAAATATTTTTTAATATTTTAAAATTTTAAATATTTTAAAATATGTTTATTGTAGGAAAACGCTTTATTTGGTATAATGTTTTTATACACTAAGAAATGGGAGAAATTTTATGGAACAAGAAATAAAAAAAGATTATTTCAAAAGGAATAAATGGGCCTATAGTTTAGGTGGTATCGGAAGAGATATGTCCTATACATTGGTCGCATCATTCTTTATTACTTATATTCAGTTTGCTGGTTTAGGTTTAAGTGTTGCTCAGTTTTCTGTAATTAGTATGCTTCTAATTGCAGGCAGAGTCTGGGATGCAGTTAATGATCCGATAATGGGTACAATCATTGAAAATACAAAATCTAGATGGGGTAAGTTTAAACCTTGGATTTTACTTGGTGCAGTTTTAACTGGGATCGTAGTTGTTTTAATGTTTAACTATCGTCCACTAGGTAATAATGGTTGGAATTTTGTAATATTCTTCGGTATTATATATCTACTTTGGGAAATTACTTATACCATGAATGACATTTCATATTGGTCAATGCTTCCTTCAATTACAACAGATACAAAAAGAAGAAACAGCATAACAACATTAGCAGTTGTATTTGCTGGAGTTGGAGCATTTGCAGCTAATGCAATTATTATGGTTACAACTACAGGGAATGCTGTTAAGGGTTATGCACTAATTTCAATAATCATTGCAATTTTCTTAATCCTTTGCCAAGCACTTACTGTATTTGGTGTTAAACAACCAAAAATAGAAATTGATGAATCAGAAGAAAAAATAACTATTCCTAAAATGATTAAAGTAATCAAGAATAACGACCAATTATTATGGGTTGTTCTTGCAATGCTTTTATATAATGTTGGTAGCGGAATTTTTATTGGTTTAGGTTATAATTTTATTTATATAGAACTAGGCTATGATGGAACATTAGCTTTAATCTTTATTGCTTCATTTGGAGTAAGTAATATCGGGATCCAAACACTTTACCCAAGACTCGCAAATAAGTTTGGCAGAAAGAAACTAGTATTATATAGTTTTATCGCAATAGCAGTTGGTTATTCATTTATGTTATTACTTGGTTTTGTTCCTTTCTTACCAATTAATATAATAACAATTGTAATCTTTGGAGTTATTGTATTTGCAGGTCAAGCAATTATCTATATGATTCTAACAATTAATATAACAAACACAGTTGAATATAATCAATATAAAACAAATGAAAGAAATGAAGCCGTTATATTTTCGCTTCGACCATTTATGGCTAAGTTCGGAAGTGCACTCCAACAAGGGATTGTTGCCTTAGTTTTAATTATTTCTGGAATCTATACTCTATCTGGAAATATCAATTTCTTAGAGAGTCAGAAACATTACTTTGACGATTTAACTCAAGCAGAACAAACCGAGTATAAAGAAAATATAACGAATCGTATAATTATTTTTGATACAGAAGAATTTGAAAATCTTACTCAAGAAGAAAAAGAGCATTATTATGATATTCTTGAAAATGTTACTTTTTCTCAATCTGAAGGAAAAGAAGTTATGGAAATTAAAGCAGCTGCAGATAATTTCTTTAAAAATGAAGCAGATATTCCAATGAGATTGATTTTAAGAGCATCAATAACAATCCTACCTATTCTGTTTATCTTCTTTACATATGCAATTTTAACTCATAAATTTAAGATTGATGAAAAAATGTATGAAGATATTATAGCAGATATAAAATCAAGAAATTAACAATAACCCCTAGGACTTAACCTAGGGGTTATTTATTTTATAATAAGAAATAATCTCTAAAGAATGGTAATTCTTTATATTCATAAGTTATGTCAATTAAATCTATCGAACTATAATAAGAATTTAGAATCTCAATATAATTCTTTCCGCTCTTACCTAAAGAGTTAGCACCATTTTGACTCATTCCAACACCATGACCATTACCACCACCATAAAAAGTAAATGTTCCATTAACTTCTTCTATTGCAAAGAATCCTGAGAATAAAATAGAATTACTACTTGATTTAGAATAGTTTGCACTTGTTGCAGTTGAAGTGTAATTAGATGTATTAGCATCTTGAGGTCTTAGTGTAAAACGCATATTATATTGATTTATAATTTTATATGTGTTTGTAGTTGTTTCTACAATCAATTCAATAACCACCCCAGATGTTCCTCTTTTACCAACATATATATTTTCTACTTGACCAATACTTGTTGTAATTGGAAGTGACTTGTAAGTATCTCCAACTTTTGTAAGGATTAAATTTGGGTTTTGAGCATATCTTAATGTTAAATTCTTAGATATTGTTTGAGTAAGCTGGCTCTTAGTAAATGATACTTTCCATCTATGAAATCCAATTGTACTATCAGGAGTTCTTACATTTATTGTTTTAAAGAAATTAAGCATATTTACTTCATTAGTATAATCAAATTCAATAGTATTCCCGCTTTGGTCAGTTGTATGGTTTTGTCCAATTAAATAATCAATAACTGCTGGGTTTAGATTGTCATCACTAATCCATACCTCGTGTGCACTTGCAGTAATTCCTGCTGATGTTGAATAGTAAAATGCATTTACTAATTCACCATCGTGCATCATTATTAATCCTTTAGTAGCATTAACCGCAGCAGTAGTATTTGTTTGTTGGTTTTGATTATTATATACTTGTGACATAACACTATCATCTACAGTATATCCATATTTTTCAAATGTCCTATTTAAGATATCTTTATAAGCATAAGTTCTAGCTGCTATAGCTTGAGCTTTTAATGCTTCCATATGATAACTTGCTGGCATTTCGCTTGGTACAACTTTATATAAATATTTTTCTAAACTAATATCATTTACAACAAGCATTCTACCTAAATATAAACTTACTTCCATATTACCGCTATAAGTTCTATTAGATCCTCTTGAAATACTATCAATTCTAATCGCTTCACTATCATTATCCGGAATTATAATTAGACGTTTTGTTGTTTCCATAATAGTAATTCCATTATTTGTTATAACCATTTTTCCGGATTCAACTTTAAATCTTAAATTATTTGATTGATTTACTCTAACCTCATCATTACCATCAAAAGTTTGGATTGTAATAGGTTCATAAGTTACAAAATCAATACTATCATGGAAGCGAGTTGAATCATCTGAAATATCATTAATATTTTTTCTAATTCCAACTCTTATATTTGAATAGCCAGTTTCTTGGTCAATTAAAATTGCTTTTACAGAATCGCTATTTTTACTATATTCAACATAGACATTTTCCATACCAACATAGATATCATCTAAGGATCCAGTTATAACATTATTTCCATCATATTTTAATAATCTAGTATTTGCATCTAGTTTTGTGGAAGAAACATTTAGTAACTCAATATAATTTTTAGTTCTATCAATTGCAAGAACTCTTGATGCTACATATTCAAATTCCGGAACTATTACACTTATAGTATAAGTTTTACTAATTTCAGGATCATTTATATTTGTAGCGGTAATTACAACTTCACCAACAGTTAAAGCAGTTAATACTCCATTTTCTGTAATTGTTGCAATTTCAGCATTTGATATTTCCCAGTTAAAATGACTTGTTATATCAACACCACCACTTAAAGCACTAAACTGAATTTCGCTATCTATATCAACAGCCTTAGGACCTACAATTTTAAAATTTTCTCCCGCACCTTGTTTAACATTCATTGTAATTCTTGCAACTTTAGTAGGGTCAATTATACTCGTTGCGCTAATCTCAACTTCTCCGATACTTAAAGCTGTGACTAGTCCAGTTTCACTAACAGTAGCAATATTATTATTACTACTTTCCCAAGTTACATCTTTACTTGCATGTTGTGGGGTTGAGGATATATTTAATTGAGTTGCAGAATCAACAAAAATATCAAAGGGACCTAAGATTCTTATGCTTTCTAGTTCTGCTTCTGTAACAGTTATTTCTAAAGTAGCAAAAATACTTTCATCCTCTTTTAAACTAACTCTAATAGTTGCAACTCCAGCACTTATTCCAGTAATATAACCATCTTCTTCAACAATTAAAACGCCTTCATCACTACTAGTGAATTCTACTTCAGCCTTTACTCCTTTTTTATCAAATGATACTTCAAGTAGTTTAGACTCATTAACTTCTATAAAATCATCACCTTCAATTTTAATCTCAGTGATTTTGTTACCTAAAAAACTACAACCGCTTATAGTAAATAAAAGTAATACTATTAAAGCAATTATTCTTGATTTCATATTTCTTCCCTCTTTCTAATTATTTATATTATAGCATATTTCCGCCTAAAATTCTTTAGAAAACATTACATTACCAGATATTACAAAGGTACCAATTTAAGGAAATAAACTTTGATAATTATACAATATTTTCTTCCTTTTTACAACCAAAAAAAGCACACCTTTTGATAAGGTGTACTTTTCTTTATTACAATTCTAAATTCCTAATTGAAATTCCGTAATTTTCTTTTACGTAAGTTCTTAATTTCTTAGGATCAGTTATTTTAGTTACACTAGTTATATGATTTAAAAATTCTGAAATAGTAGTTTGGTTCTTAGATATTCTATAAAGATTACCTTTAGTAGTCTTTTTAATACCAGGAACATTCCTAATAAACGAAACCATTAATTCATTGTCTAACTTATAGTTTTCCATTTTCTTAAAAATTGGATTTGTTTCTTGATAATTATTTTTCTTTAAACTATAGTAAGTAAAATATTCTTCTTTATTTAAATATTTCTTAAGCGCTTCTACATACTTAACAATATCTGCTTTTTTAATTCCTTTAGACTCTAAATAATTCATCGTTACTAATTTATTGCCTTTTGCTGGGAAAGCTAAATATTCACTTCTTAAATTCTCAATAAATAATATTAATGTAGTCTCACGCATTTTATGATCTTTTTCAGTCATTTGGTAAACATCATGACTCAAGACTCTATCAAAGAAAACATTTTTTAATGATGTATACTCTTCTTTAATTATATAGTTTATATCATGAGTTTTATATCCTAAATCTTTTAACCAAGAATTTGAGAAGTATTGATACATATCTTGTGTTATACCGTTTTCTTCTAAAATATCAGCTAATTCTTGAAGTTCATAGAAATCATCTTTCATAATATTTTTAATTCGAGATTTAACATCATCTGTTAATTTTGCTTCAAAATGGTAAACTGTTCTTAAGGAAATATAATCTCCTAAAGTTGCATTAATAACGTTTATTAAAGTACCTTTATGATAACCATATTTCTTAATTAATGAATTAGCAAAATCATCAATATTGACATTTCCCTGTAAATCCTTCCAATTTTGGATAACAACATCACTAAATGTCATTCCTTTTTTCGCAATCATTGGTTGACGGTTGAAATCAATAATGTCTTCAAACTCTAGATCTTTTGAAAAGTATCTTCTTAAGATGAAATGAAGTTCATAACCATCTCTTAAATCATACTTGTTTAAGAATTTTTTATGTTTTATATAGAAATATGTACAAGAATAAACAGAATCTACAGAATATAAGATTTCTTTTAACTTATTTAATAAATTATCATCTACTTGGCTATAATCATAAAATCTAACCTTTTGTAATGACTGAATAGTATTAGTTACAATATCAATATATTTATCAAAGAAATAATCAATCTTATTATCAGCAGCAACCTTGTTTGCTATTTCAATAATTCTATTCTTATGCAATCCGCTATGTGGAATAAAATATTCAATCACATATTCTAAGAACTCTCTCTTAGTCATTTTATCTAAAAGTTTACCATAAACTTCTATTCGAGCAGGGAAGATTTCAGGTAATGACATCTTAAACTCTTCAATATCAAATTTTCCTATTTCTTTATTCCTCATCAACTCTAAGATATATTCTTCATTGAAAATATAGTCTTCTTCAAATGAGTATTTTATACCTAGATATTTAATAACATTATAGGATAATTCGTTTAAATTAAACATTTTTTTAAATACTTCAGGATGCCAGTTAAATTTATTAAACTCTTTCACAAATGCTTCTTCATAAAACATTGTAATTGAAACCATTCTATCTCTAACAATTTGTCTGATTCTTTCTCTAGTCTTTTTAAATCTATCTGCAACACTTTGGAGTGTATAACCACTAAATCTATCTAATAGTATAGCTTCGCTTTCTTCTTTCAATCCTACCTCTTCAACTTTTTCTAAGAAGTAAGGTAGTCTTATTAAATCATTTTCAATGATTAGATCTTTTCTATTTTTAATTTTTTCTAAAAAACCATTAATAGTAGTATCAAGTTTTTGTGATTTAATATAATCCTTTAAATCTTTAAACCTTATATATCCTAAATTCTTATCAATTAAAAATCTTTTAAAGAAATAGAAGTCTGGATCTGGTTTTAAATTATAATATTTTTTTATCTTTTTAATAACAACATTTAAAGTTTTATAGTTAAACATATTACTTAAAGCCCCAGTAAGGTAAGCTTTTCTAATATCACCTAATTTTGTAAGACCTAATTTTTCTAAAGAAATTATTGCACCTTGGGTGAAATTCATTTTGTAGATTACTACATCATCAATTACATTATTTGCACTATAAATAGGAATTTTTTCTTCCAGATTCTCTTTTTCCACAATCCGAAGTACACTCTCCATTACCTGGACAATACTTTTAGATCCCAAATTCTCTACATCATATATTTCCATTTGTTCAATGATTAAAAGAAGTTTTGAGATAGTAAAGATATTACTATTATTTAGGGCATTCATTGATCGAAGTGATAATTTCAAATCCTTAAGACTGTATAAAGAATTTATAAACTCATATTTGTCAATTTCTTTATACCCAGAAATTTCATTGTGTAATTGCATCATCTTATATTCGGATAAAGATTTATTTAAGTCCTCATTATCTTTATCGCTTAATTTAAGAGTGTTAAAACTGTTAATTAGCTCATGAATATGGTAGATACCTTGTGCTTCAACTTGCTCAATTAACCCAATAGGAAGTTTTAAAATTCTAATTGATTTGTTCATTTTTTTCACCTCTTTAAATGCAATAATATAGATTATATAAAAATTATTCTTAATATGTCAATGTTTAAATAATATTAATTTTATAAATTCTAATTTTCTGTTGGATCTACTAATAAAAGATTTACAAAACTACTGATGTTTTCACCAATATCCGTAGCCATTTTCTCAAGTGATTTTGTAAGATATTTTGCTTCAACTAATGCATCTTTTAAATTATTTAGTAAACTAGCTGGAATATTAGTTTTTGGATTAAATCCAAATCTATTCTTAACTAATCTCGAAATATATGTATAACCCGGCGAAATTCTTCTATTAACAAAGAGTTCCGCTTCATTTGGAGCTATTAATTGTTTATATGCATTTTGACGATGTAGTAAAATCCATATCTCAAAACATGGACTTGTTACTAATAAATTAACATCTTTGTTTTTCGCATTTTCAATAAATCTTAAATATTCACTTTTCCCATCTGGATGGCTCTTATATGAATCCCTATCAAATACAACCCAAAATACTGCATTTTCATCTTCTATTAATTTTCTATAATCAAGCAAGAAATTAAGAAGTTGTTCTGGCGTATTGCTTCCTCTATCCCTAAGTGTTCTATCTAAATATATTAACTTTATATTATTATGAACTTTAAGTTCACTAAGCTTCCTTTCTAAATGTTTAAAATAGATTGGTTCGGTATTAGTACCTTCCATAATCAAATAATATGTTTTAAATACATCTCTACTTAAAAGTCTATCATCTGGATATCTTTTAAATAGTGAAACCCTCTCTCTAATTGCCATTATAATTCATCCTTAAAGAATATAGGAATGGCACCGTAATTTCCATCTAAATACGAATCTATTAACTTCTTATTTGTAAGTTTAAATATATCAAGAGAATACAGTTTAGATGCATTATCATTTCCTTTGCCAACAAACCATATTTCATCTTTTCTAATTAAACTCTCTTTTAAAATACTTGCTTCGTGAGTTGAAAAAACCAATTGAACTCTATTATCACTTAGATTATGATTTACTGTTTCTAAAAACTTAATTATTAATAGTGGATGGAGACTTCTACTCAATTCATCAAATAAGTATATACTTCCCATCTCTGGTGCTAATAAAATATCTAACAAATCGAATAATCGTCTAACACCATCTGATTCTTCAGAAAACTCAAAATCATAATCTGCATTTTTATGTCTAAGTAAAATCTTAAATACATTCATATTTCCAGCTTGATAATCAATACTAAATAGTTCTTGTTTAATCCTAACACTAAAAGATATTTCATCCTTTTCATTACTTTCTATATACTGATTAATTTCAGGAATATATTCGCTATAATCATTCATAAAAATGCTATATTTAATTTCTTCTATAACAATCTCTTCTATGCCTGTATCAAAATATGATAATTGATTATTAATTTCATTCTCCTTTTTTGTATAAGAGAGATCTAAAATCTTAAAATCTTGATTTTGAAAATATGTGTTTATTTTTGTTTTAAAATATGTATAAACATTTCTAAAATCTTTTAAACTTTTAATTAAATCTATATCTTTATTTACCTTAGTTATAAATAAAGTTTTAGATGTATTTTCAAAATCCTTAATATATTTATTTAATTTTTTTCTTATATTAACACCAATGTCAAACTTATATGTAAATAAGTTTTCAATTGTATTATCTTCACTAACTCGTTCTAACATAACTTTTTCTTGATCATTTTCTTGATCATGTATTAATAAATATTCTGTCAAGAATTTAGTACTAGCTAAATTTATACTAAATCCATAAGTATAAAACTCATTATTTATATAAAAGGAGTATTCAAAGATAGTTTCTTTTTCTTTATTTTCACGGTTAAGTTTGCAGAAATAACTCTTGTATTTATTAGGACTATCACCTTTAATAAGACTTGCACCTACTGCAATAGCTTTTAATAAATTACTTTTCCCACTAGAATTTGCTCCTAAAATAATTCCCATCTTTAATAATTTCACATTTTCCAAACTATTAATATGAAAATTATTTTTGTAGTCTAAAGATGGAACCATTGAAAAAGTTTGTTCTCTATTAAAGGATAAAAAATTACTAATTTTAAAAGAAACTAACATTTACACCACAACCCTTTATTAAATTATATATGCGTTTTAAGAATTTGTCAAATAAAATGTACATTATACAAAAAAGGAAGAAGGAAAAATCCCTCTATCAAAAATACGTAATCATGTACAATAATGAAAATAATACTCCAAAACAATATACCAATCCATAAATTGAAATGCTTTTTAATTTAAATTTTCTAGCAATTGAATTCTTCTTATAAAAATAATTTTCTAAATACTTAAACATTTTATTCCAAACAAAAAGTAGAAAAATATAAATAATAATGCAAACTACTATCAATATTGCGATTACACTACCATCTATATCAACGATTAGTTCCCTTGAACCTATTATGGATAGAGCTACTAAAACAATTCCAATAACTAATAATTGAATTCCCCCGATTACAAAACTCTTAATTCTTGTTTCAATATTCTTATTTGCATTTTTTACGGTTACAAAATTATAACCAATTAAAAGAAAACTAAATATTAATAAAATTGTATTAATAATAAAAACTAACATAAATCATTTCCTTATAAATATATTTCATAATTATCTAAGACTCTTGCATAATGGATTTCTAGCGAATCAAGCAGTTTAAATAAAGCAATTTTTCCCTTTACAAACTCAACTTCAAAGTCATTTATATAAACTTTATCTTCTATTATTCTTGGAATTACATTCAATATATTTGCAGTATCTAATAAATCTAAATATACTTCTTCATTTATAACTTGGGGATCCTTAAGCAGAATTTTTCTATTATTAAGATGAGCAAAATTATTATTTATATTAAACTTTAAGACGATATTTTGTCTTTGTTCGTAAAATTCTTCAATAAAAGCATCAAGTACATTTGCTTGGATATTATTTAAACCAGGTCTTGCTGCTTTATAATTTCCACCATTTGCAATAAAGCAAATCCCTAAATTTTCTTCTTTAGAAAAGTACATATAAGAACTTACACCATAAGCACTACCATTATGTCCCTTAAGTAAAAGATTAGGTATTGGATCTATAAATTTTAATTGTAAACCTTTAGCTAAATAGTCAGTTCTAGGCCCTAAGTAATGCATCTGTAACATCAAATCAACAGTTTCTTTTTTTAATATTTGAACATCTTCATAAATTCCATCATTCATTAATGTAATCATAACTCTTGCTAAGTCTTGCATACTTATAAACAACCCACCTGCTGGCCCTCTAAAATTTTGACCAACTTCAAAGAATGGATAAGTATTGTCTATAAAAGACTTGCTTGTTCTATAAGTTTTAAATTCATTATTAAAAAGAAATGTATCTGAAATCATTTCTTTCTTTTCGATTTCACTTGCTCTAAAACTTGCATCTACACCAAGCGGTTTTAAGATATATTTAAAGACATATTCAGTAAATAACATACCGCTACATTTCTCAACAACACAAGCTAAGATCCCAGTACCAAAGTTTGAATATTCAAAATGAGTTCCAGGTAGCTTATTTAAAAATGTTTTATCAGTATAATACTTACTATCCTTATTACTAAGTAAATCTTCTAACTTCACAAAATAACTTCTTCCATTTACACCATTATAACCAACTTCTAGATTGTCATAATCTCTGTTCTCATCATCAAAACCATCATTAATACTTGATGTATGAAGCATTAACATCTTTGTTGTTATTGGAACATCAGGATAATGTGGATTTCTAATTTTAAATCCAAATATATCACTTAAATCTGCATCAATATTTAATCGTCCTTCTTCATGTAGTTTCAAAGCTGCCATAGCAACAACAATTTTAGAAATTGATGCGATTCTAAAAATTGTACTGTCTTCTACTTCTTTTTTTTCTTCTAGAGAACTATAACCAAAATTATATTGAAAAGTTTCTCCATTTTTATAAATCACTGCTTGTGATCCTACTACATTTCCCCTTAATAATTCATTAAATTTCTCTTCAAAACTCAAATCCTCATACCTCCTAACTTATTAATAAGTAATCTATAACAATACTAAATATATAAAATAATGCAACAAAATACATAATTAAGTTAACTTCTTTTCTCCTCTTTGCAACAAGCATCATAATTATATAAGCAATAAATCCTAAACCAAGACCATTAACAATTGAATATGTAAATGCAGTCATCGCAATAATTATAAATGATGTAATTACAATAACAGAATCTTCAAAATGAATTTTCTTAATATTTGAAAATAACATAATACCAACATAAATTAAAGCTAAAGTGGTAACTGGTGCATAACTTACTCCATCAACATTAATAGTGGAGAATATAGAAAATATCGGAAATAAGACTAGTGAAGATAAACATAGTATACTAACAACAACAGATGCTAATCCTGTCTTTGAACCATTTTTAGCAGCAATTGCACTTTCTGCTAGTGTTATTGCAGATAATCCACCAAGTGTATTTGCAATAATTAATGAAGCAGAATCTGCAAACATTAATTTATCTCCATCAATAAGTTTCCCATTTTCATCAATTATACCCATTTCATTACCAATTGCAACAACAGAACCTGTTGCATCAAATAATTGTACAAACAAAGCAGAAATTATAATTGCATATGTTTTTGGGTTTAATAGAACATGAAAGTTTTTATAAGCAACTAAACTAGCTTCAAAATTAACTTTTGTATCAAAATTAAATGATGGCATATTTTCTACACCAAATGCTCCAAGAATTAATCCTAAACCAGCTGTTACAAACATTGAAATAATGATTGCAAATTTATTAATCCTAGATGGAATTACAGAAATCATTAATACTAAAAATATTCCAAAGAATGCTAATAAAACCATTGGGTTTTCAAAGCTTCCCAGTTTAACAAGAGTATTGGAATCACTAACAATAATTCCTCCCATGTTAAGACCAATTAAAGCAATAAATAATCCAAGCGCAGCTGAAATTGCATATTTTAAATCAGCAGGAATTGCATCAACGATTTTAGTTCTTAATCCAGTTAAGGAAATAACAAAAAATATCATTGATGATACAATAACTATACTTAGGGCTTCTTGCCAGGAATAGCCTAAAGCTCCGGTCAGGGAAAACACAAAGAATGCATTCATACCTGCACCACTAGCCATTACAAAAGACCTATTAGTTAGTAAACCAATAAGTAATGTGGAAAGAGCCATAACAATTACTATAGCAGTAAATGCGGCATCTTCATTCATTCCGCTTTTAGCCATTAAGCTAGTATTAACTGGAATTGTATATAAAATAGCAAAAAAGACAATAAATCCTGCAATTATCTCTTTCGCAATCGTTGAATTTCTCTCTTCAATTTTAAAAACTTTATTTAAAAATTTTTTCATCTTCTATCCTTTATTTAATATTATTACATAACTTTACAATATAAATTATTATAACATTTTAAACCACAAAAACAAAACTTTTTAGTAATTTTTAAACTAGCATTTACTTTTATAGTTATTTCTTATATACTTTAAATATAGAGGTGTTTTATATGAATATTATTCCACTACCTAATAATTATAAACAAAGATTTGGAGTCTTTAGTATTAATGAAAATTCTAAAATAAATTATTCAAAAGAATTTATATTAAGCACTACTGCTCTAACTAGTTTTATAAAATCTAAAACTAAGCTTACAATTCTTCAAAGCGAAAATTCAAATATAAATTTTTTACTTAATATTGAATTACCTAGTGAAGGATATATATTAGATATAAATGAGAATGAACTGAATATTCATGCAAGAAGTGACCGTGGAGCTTTTTATGCTGTGCAAAGTTTGAAGCAACTATTCTACTTTTCTGATAATCAATTTTGTGTTAATTGTATTTATATAGAAGACTATCCAAGATTTCCCTACCGAGGATTTATGTTAGATATTGCTAGAAATTTCTTCAATAAAGAGGTAGTTTTTAAAATAATCGATATGTTAGCTCTACAAAAATTTAATTATCTCCATCTTCACTTAAGCGATGACCAAGGTTTTAGACTGCAAATAGATAAATATCCATTACTAACTGAAATTGGTGCTAACTACAAAGGATTCTATACCAGGGAAGATATAAAGGATATTGTAAGGTATGCACATGATAATTTCATTGAAGTGATTCCAGAAATTGACCTTCCCGGTCATACATCAGCTATTATTGCCTCATATCCAAATTTAAGTTGTAATAATGAGAAGATTGAAGTTGAGAAAAAATATGGAATCATAAGAAGAGCAATCTGCGTAAGTAAAAATGACACATATGAGTTTGTAGAGAATATATTATATGAAATTATGGAACTCTTTCCAAGTAAATATATCCATATCGGTGTCGATGAAGTAAGTACAAAGAATTGGAAGAAATGTTCAAGTTGTAGGGCTTTATTAAAACAAGAAAATCTAAAATCATATAAAGATCTTGCAAGATTATTTGCGAATAATATAGCATCATTCCTAAGAGAAAATTCAAAAATTCCAATTGCTTGGAATGACTTAATAAATTATTCATCAAACTATAATATAATCTTACAACACTGGAAACCATCCACTAATAAAAAATCAATAAAAGAAATTAATGAAGGTAGAAAAGCAATTATCTCTAATTTCTTTTATTACTATTTAGATTATCCGTATTCAATGACACCACTTAAGAAAACATATAACTTTAACCCCATCTCAAAAGGAGTAACAAAGAAAGATAATATTATTGGAATTGAAACTCCAGTTTGGACTGAATATATATAAAATGAAAATAAACTTCAAGAAAAAATTTATCCTAGACTAGCTGCAATTAGTGAAGCAGGTTGGACTAATCATCAATCTAAAAATTATGAAGATTTTATTAAAAGACTAAAAGAATTTTTAAAACTATTTTCTACACAAGGAATTTACTATTTTGAAGATTATGATAAGAAAGAAGGATTAATTAAAAGAGTTATTAAAACAAGTAAATGGGTTTTTAAAAACATCTTAAAAAATTAAGGCTTATTCAAATACGAATAAGCCTCTTTTGTTATTTTATATCACTAATATTTTCGATGTTGTGGAAGACATTTTGAACATCATCATTTTCATCTAAATTGTCCATTAATCTTTTCACAATCTTTGCATCATCTTCTGTTTCAATATTAACTTTCATCATTGGAACCCATGCAACCAAATCTTCTAATAACTCTAAATCTTCCTTAGCATCATTTAAAGCATCGCGAATTTTTGCATATTCACTACTTGGTGCATAAACTGTAACTAATCCATCTTCTGTTTCAATATCATCTACATCACAATCAGCCATAATTAAAATATCTAATACTTCTTCTTCAGTTAAGCCTTCGAAACTAAAAATAGCTGATGAATTAAACATATGTTGAACTGAACCAGGAACTCCAATCTTACATCCTGCTTTTAGAATTATAGTTCTAATCTCAGTATATGTTCTATTAACATTATCTGTTAAACATTCAATCATAAATAAAGAGTTATTTGGACCAAATGCTTCATAAGTTACTTCACTATAGTCATCTTGAGATCCGCCTTTAGCCTTCTCAATTGCCTTTTTAATAACATCTGCAGGTATTTGTGCTTTCTTTGCTTTATCTATTTCTTTTTTAAGGATTTGGTTTAATTCAGGATCAGGAACACCATTCTTTGCTGCTCTAAATATTTGAACAGAATATTTTGCATTTAATTTTGATTTCTTTGCGGCTGTTTTAGCCATTGAAGCTGCTCTAACTTCATGTGCTCTTCCCATAATCTATTTCTCCTTTATAACTATATATATTATACTACAATATACCAAAAATTTCAATATCCGAAAATCCTATTTTTTATTCTTTATTGAATATAAATTTAACCTAGAATCCTTCCCAACTAACTCTATAATATCTAAATATCTTAGTACATTTAAGGCAATTTGTGCTCTTTTTAATCTTAGTTTAGTTGCCTTCGCATAATCTTTACTTGTAAACTGAGTTTCTAAATTATTCGGAATAAATTTCTTATAATCTTTTAATTCATGGATATCCACTTCATCAATTAAATCAACAGGAATTTGGTCATGACGATATGATCCTCTTTTTTTATCTTTGCTCCAACCATTTAGTAATCTATATTCTTCTAAATCAATTAATAATATTTTTAAATTTAATCTAGGATTTAAAAGAAGTTGTTTAATTTTATATAGTTCAAAAAATGCATCATAGATACTTCCCTTTTTAGGAGACTTCCTTGTATCTTCTAGAATATGAGTATCTTCATTAATCCACTTAATAGTTTTATTATAGAATGTAGGATAACAAATTGTAACATCATAATCTTTTAGTAAAAACTCTAGTTTTTTACGTAAAGTATTAAACTGCCTTGTTTGAATTTCAATAATTTTGCCATCTTTAAAAATATCAACAAAATAAGGACCCACTTTCACTTCTTGATTGTTAATATCTTCTTCAAGATAGTTTTTCACAATCTTATGTAAAGTTTTCTCTTTTAAAGTTCCAACAGATTCAACATCTATAATCTCTTTATAGTTATTTATAATGTTTTGAAATTTTTCTTTATTTAAATTCAATATTTTTAACCAACTTTCTAAAGTACATCCTTGGATTACTAAGTGATTTTTCTTCTGTAGCAATACTATCTACAATTGAATATACATTATATACTCCTAAGTTTTTTAATATAGACATTTCAAGTTCATTTATTGCACAGACTACAATTGTTTTTACTGGATATGATCTCTTTACTATTTCAAAGACAACTTTACCAGCTAAACTTTGCTTATCTATTTTACCTTCACCCGTTAATATAAAGTCATAATTATTTTTTATTTTATCAAATTCAATTAAATTCAATATATAATCTATTCCTTTAATTAATGCAGCACTAAACATTGATAAAAACGCAAACCCAACTCCTCCTGCAGCACCACTAGCAGGAAGATTTGAAAATCTCGCTCCTATCAATTTTTCTACTAAATTAGAATAATTAGCCATATTAGCATCTAATAAAGGTAAGTCGTCAAATTTCGCACCTTTTTGAGGTGCATAGACAAAACTAGCACCATTTTCTCCTAATAATTCATTTTGTACATCACTTACGATTTTTATATTAACCCCTTTAACATTTTCAAAAAACTCATTTGCATCAATTCTTCTAATATATTTTAAACTATCATTGCATAAATAATCTATTTGCTTATCATCTTGATCATAAAATTTTACACCTAATGCAGCTAAAATCCCACTTCCACCATCATTAGTACAAGATCCACCAATCCCAATTACTATATTCTTTATATTCTTTGCAATTGCATTTTTTATCAATAATCCACAACCAAAGGTTGTAGTCTTGAATGGATTATATTCATTCTTTTTTAATAAATTTAACCCTGCAGTTTTTGCTAGTTCAATGTAAGCAGTATCTGTAGACTTATCATATAAAAAATATGGTCTGATTTTTCTATTTAGTGGATCAACTGAATAAGCATATATTTTTTCTAAAGACTTTATATTTATTAAAGCATCTAAAAAACCTTCCCCACCATCTGATACAGGGAAATAATCTAGTTCTATATTTTTTGCTTTTAATTCTTTCTCTAAAATCTTTCCTATTTGAATTGATGATAAAGATCCTTTAAATGAATCAATCAGACCTAAAACTTTCATATTATACCTCTTTTTATATTATAATTAATTTATATGTTTTTGTAAAGAAAAATGGGAATTGGTAAATATAATTGGTTACACAAAGAAGTAGAAAAAAGACTTATTTTATAGTATAATATAATAGTAGAAAAAAGAGGTGAGGATATGAAAAAATTACTTTTTGTCTTTCTCTTAGCACTTGTATTAATAGGTTGTAATCAAACTAACACAAACGAAACATTTTTAGTTTTTGATCACGAGGTTAGATTACATGAAAATGAAGGAATCTTTATTCCAATTTCCTATACAGGTATTGATGAGGATAGATTTATAGTTACTTTTTCTAATAGTGAAATATTAGAATTCGATGAAGAAACATTATTCATTAAAGCTAAAAAACTTGGATATACAAAAATTGATCTTCAAGTTAAAGATAGTGAATATAATGCATCTTTTGATGTTTATGTAGAAGCAAAAAATGTTATAGCACCTGTTCTCCAAACATCAAATAGAGATATGAATTTAAAAAATCCATTTAAATTATATATTGCTAATCAAGATAAACTTGGAGCAGCAGCTGATAGTTTCATATTTACATTGAGTGATGAAACTTTAGCAGAAATTGACGATGATTTAACAATTCATCCAAAAGCACCAGGTAAACTAACTATTACAGCAACTTATAAATTTAATGAAGAAATAACTTCTAACTTTGAAGTGAATATTGTAGATAATGATTTCGATGAAAAACTAATAATCACAACTAAGGATAATTTATTCACTGTATATCCTGGCGATTATCTAGAATTATTTATTGATGGCGAAAGAGTAAATATGGAAAATTATATCTACTCTTCTTATAATATGGATTATGCATCTATCACATCTGATGGGAAAATTATTGGTATTAAAGATGGATTAGGTTACTTTGGTGTAAAATCTAAAACAACTGGTAAATCAGGAGTAATTTATATCGAAGTTAAAGGTGAAGAAAATAATGTCAATTATATTGAAAGATTAATCAATATAGCTTTAGCAGAAAAAGGTTATAAAGAAGGACAGTACGGCTGGACTAAATTCGGTGAATGGTATAAGCAAGGATATGAAAACCTAGATTGGTGTGCAATGTTTGTAGCTTGGAGCTCTAATGAAGCAGGTATTCCTACAACAATCATTCCTAGATTAGCAAAAGTTGAATTCATGAAGAACTATTATGAACGTATTGGAAGATTTGAATTTAGTAATAGTGGTTATATTCCAAACCGTGGCGATATTATAATGTTTGGTGATACATCACATGTAGGAATTGTAACTTATGTGCAAAATGGAAGAGTTCACACAATCGAAGGAAACACATCTAATACGGTTGCGGAAAGAAGTTATGCTTTAGACGATACGTATGTATTGGGCTATGGCATACCAGACTATAACAAATTAAACTATTAAAAAAAAAGACTAAATTATCTATTTTATTTAAAATAATTTAGTCCTTTTTTTTATTTACTCCAAGAATTGTAATCATCTATTATACCCCATGATGGGTCAGATGCACCTACTACCTTAGATATGGTTATCGTAAAGTTTCTAGTTCTATTTTTTTCACCATAATTAATATAGTAATATTTACCAGAAACACCAGAAACTCTTACACTAGTATCATATAGTTCATATGTGCTAGTAGAAGTTGTATATTCAATTTTATATTTGTATACATATCCAGTTTCTGCTTGAGGTAATATAACATCAAAACTATAAAACCCACTCATATTTCTACCAAATCTAAACTTGTAATTTGCAATATTTTCTATATAAAATAAATTTACTTTGTTATTCACTAAAGTGATTGAAGAAAATTCAGGGAATAAAGCAGGATCATTAATAACAGTTTCACCCCAAGGTAAGTTAGTATTAAAGTTTTGTACATTAATTAATAATGGATTTCCTTTTAAGTCATTTGCACTTTCATCATAGTTGACAGTAAATACCATAGAAACATTATATACAATATCAATAACACTTATATGATAATAAATAACTTTTGTAGGTTCACCACTAGTCGTTGATTCACTTATTACTTTATAAGTAATAAGGATATCATCATCTTCTATTCCATCATTTCCTCTATCTTCTGCACCGTATTCAAGTTTAGTATCAGGATATACAGTGAAGTCAGTCAATAATGTACTTATAAGCGCAGGATCACTATATTTATCAACCGGTGTTGTCCAATAATAGTCAGAAACACTATTATAATGTTTCCTTGAAATTTTAGCCCCTGGAGGTAAAAAGTCTAAGAAGAAAGGCATGTATTCGTTTAATGGAGTATTGGCAACTTCACCGTTAATTCTATAATGAATTACATTTTCATCTACATTACTGCCATTATAATCAATACCAGCAAAGAATATCCTTGGTCTATATGGAGAGTCTTCTTTGATTGTTCCATCTTCATTTGCAACATATATTAGAGGATAAGATGTATCTTGCACAGTTTCAGAAAATCTAATATCTGTTAAATGAGCATTCACACCTGGCCTTTTTTCTATTGTTACGTTTCCTAGTGAAATAGAACGCAAGTTCACACCATCTTTTCGAACTAATGTTATGCCAAATGTATAGTTACCAGTTGGAACACTTTGATCCATATGTAAATCTAAATAACTATCAGTTCTAATTGTTACACCACTAATTAAATTGCTAACAACAAAATAAATATCATTGTCAGTTCCGTAGTTATAGATTAAATTTGCATATGATGAATCAATTCCTAAGTCAAATGAAAATTTTGTAGAAACAGCCTCTCTAGTTGCAAATAAACCACTACCTGAAACTTTATTATTATTTTTAAAATAATTAACAATATTTACTGATTCTTCATTTATGGTGTGCGTATAAGTTCTAGGACTTCCATTTTCAGCATGAATAACATATTCATAAACATAAGTTATTAAACCAGTACTTGTATTATATGTTCTACTTACTAATCTTGCACTAGTAACTTCTGCAAATGGTGACAAAGTTAAAGTTGTTAGGTTAGGTATTGTATATGTTCTTCTATTTAAATAACTAGGTATATCAGTATCTTCATCAAAGTCGTATCCTGGAGGATTTTCAATCAAGTCCATCGGATAACCAAATTTTAGAGTTGTTGTAAACTGATTTGCCCAAGGAGCAAAAACATCAGATCCATAGTATGACATACTTAAGATTTCATTATTTGATGATTCTGCTTTTGTAAAGCTTACTTCCCTGTCTACTCCACCATTGTCTAAATAATAATACCTATATTTTATTGTATATTCCCCACCTTTTAAGACATTATTTCCATTACTATCCTGTAGTTTTAATTGGATTGAAAAGTATCTACTTGCTCCGGAACCTGATACTTTTTCAGTTGTTAAGGTATAGTAATCTGTAAGTACTTCTTCACTACCATACCATAGGCTTACTTTATATATTTCTGCTCCATCTGGCAAAAATTCATATCGATCTCTAAATCTAAAGCCAATATGATCAGTTACAGTAGGATTTGATGTTATACTTTGCCAAGTACCTGATTCTGTTGTCCTATAATGTGTTATAGAAGGTCCTGTAGGTGAAGGGTCAATTATATTAATATTGATAGTATAAGTTGTTGTATATTTTGTAGTTCTAAAAGCTGAAACTTCTCTTGCAGCTTCTGAATAAGATGTAATAACTCCGAGTTCTCTAGTTCCATTATTTGTATTATTCAATGTTAGGATTGGATCAATTTCAGGATTTACTCCCGATGTCAACTCAGGACCTATTTTAGCATTCACAGGTAAATCAGCATCAACAATTTTGTATCGTAAAACTGATTGACCTGGGATTTGATTTTTATTTAGTTGAAATGTAATACTTCTTGTTGAAGTATTTATTGTCGGATTTACTAATACAGTTCTAGCTCCTCCAATATCACCATTCTCATCAACCTCTACTAATTTTATATTATTACTTGTAGGGTTTATAATAGCTGATTTATCATTATACTCAGTTTGAAGTAATGAAATATAATTATCTATTATATCTTCTTCTAAACTACCTCTTTGTGGATTCAAATAATCTCCATTGTATACCAGTAAACCATCTATAGGGTATAGTTTTGTAATATCTACATTTGCAGGTAATGTTGAACCAACTGAGCTTCCTGCAGATGTGGATAACACATACATACCGTATGGTCTAGATTCCTTAAATCTTGGTGATAAAACTTCATTTTCAACATAATAAATATATTGTGTCAAACTTGGATCTGTTCTCATTTCAAATTCTTCATCATATATGAAATAATGATTAGGCATTGCGGTATTTAAATTATCAGGGTTTTCTGTAACATATGGTACATTTATAGATCCAGTAATAATCCTTCCTGTACTACCAGTTACATATTCAGCATCAACATAATCATTTGTTCTTACTCTGGTAAAAGGAGTAACATTATATTCAGAATTAGTCCCGCTTGAAGAGACTTGTTCTCTACTTATCCTTCTCCAAATGAATTGATCGTATGTTCTATTAACATAGATTGATGCATCTGCTATAGTTATCCTTTGTCCACCATTTATTTCATAATACGTTGATTCATTACTGCTCAAAATTCCATCGATGGCAGTTAATACATATTGTTCAGTTACTTTGAAATATCTACGATTTCTTCCACTTACTTCTTCCTCATAAAATATTCGTTCTCTAGTCACATATTCTGATATTGTCCCATTAACATATGCAACATTAGTTGTTGAATTTTTTTCAAAAAAACCATAACCTGTAAATGTTCCTTGTGTAGTGTCATTAGGTTTTGCACTATAATATTTTGCATCCCTAAATACAAAATATCTGTTTGATGAAGTGAAATTATAAACTTGATCAAGTCTTCCTATTAAATCAACATTAGGATCCATATTAACAATAAAGGTGAATGAGCCATTATTCGATGTCATTGTCCTATTATAAGTTCTTTGTAATCTGCCAAATATACCTCCAATACCTCTTTTACCCATAGGGTATTCACGAACATGAGGTGAATTTGGAGTAATAAATGTATGATCAACTGGGTAAAACATATCCTCAAAACTTCTTGTATGACCTTCATTGATAATCTTTGATATAATTTCAAAATTTGTCCATTCTTCTTCTATTGTCATTAAATCATCTAGTTCTTCATCTAAATTTATCATTCTTATGGAACCATAATTCATCGCCGTATTAATTTTAACTGTTGTTGTAGTGGTAATACCAGCATATGTAGCTCCGACTATACCACCAGCGACATCTGTTGAACTAATGTTCCCATGATTTAACATTCTTATCATTTCACACAATCCATATCCAATTACACCACCAGCTGATGAATATACTCCCAACCTTTGATCTGACCCTTGTTCATTAGGAGTAATAGACCTATTCAAAGTTGGTGAAGTACCAGTAGCATTAAGATAATATGGTATTGAAGAAGTGTAAGCCGCTGGATTATATTTTTCAATTTTCTGAGTAATTGATGAGATATTGCCATAATTAATACAGTTTGATAAAATTGAATTTTCAATACTACTTCTACCCGCACCAACTATACCTGGTGTTATAACATAACTAGGTAAGTCAGCTGCTTCAAGTTCTTCTATTAATGAAAGTCCCAGAACTCCACCAGCTCTTGCAAGATTAGTTGTTAAAGCAGTAATGTTTCCACTATTTGTTGAGTCGAATATTCTTGGATATCCTACTATTGTTGAGCTTGCAACTCCTCCTAAAATTACAGAACCATAGTACCAATCAACTCGACCACCATAATTTTGACCTGTATTTATTTTAACTTCAGCAGCGTCCATTGATGATATATTACTTACATTTATATCTCCCATATTTGCAGTATCCTGAATTGAACCAGCATTAAAAGTAGTTATTCCGCCTGCAAATGTGTTTCCATTACCTTTTATTCCATATAATGAGCCGTTTAGATTAGTACTAATATTAGCATAATTAATACTATTTATAATCCCTTTAGTTGCTTTGGAAACTGTTTGTAAATCCCCACTCATATTTGTATTAACTAATCCACCAATATAAACATGTGCTGAACTCGTAGACTTAACTGTACCAGTATTATGATTTGCAACAATTATTTTACTAGGGACTAATTCATCTTTTTCCGTATCAGGATTATATTCATAATCTTTCCCTCGAGTCATTGAATTTATCATATATTTATCAACAGAAAGTTCTTTTGCTATTCCTGCTACCCATAGAGGATATGCACTTACAGTATTATAAACAAATATATTTCCAGAAAAATAAACATTTAGAAAATCAATGTTTGTGGAAAGAGTAATTCCTGCAATTGACCTCTCACTTAAAAATGTTTGATCTTTATATGTAATATCTCCTCTGTTTTCCACAAACCTCAATAGCGATTGACTATTATTTTTACTTAAGAAAACTCCAGAGAAATTATAATTTCCTATTATTTCATAATTAGCATAATTTGTTGATTGAGATAGTATCACACCTTCTGATCCTATATCATAAACTAAAGCACTATAATTAAAGTTTGTATAACTATTGATGCTATAATTTGTATAGTTAAACAAGTATAAAAATTCTACCTTTTCACTATGATTACTTACTACTACACCAGCTGAATGAATAAAGTTTGTTGTTTCACCAACATTTATATTTGCTTCATCATTTAGATTTTCGACTTCTACATTTGTATTTGTCCATTCACCAGTGTTTTCATCAAATTTATAATTAACACCTGAACTATACCCTACAACACCTGCAACATATTGATGAACTGGTTTTGTAGATTTATAATTGTTAATATTAATTTCAGCTTGATTAGTAATAAAACCTAAATTATGTCTAGCTTGTGGTAAGTTTTGCACAAACCCAATTACACCACCAGTATAAATATTTACTGAAGAACTACTTGGATCAACCTGGTTTGATGTTCCAAGTCCATTTATTGTCATAGTGTTTAAAGCATTATATAATGTTAGAGCTTTACTTTCTGTCTTTCCAATAATACCGCCAATATAGTAATTAGTATCAACATCAAAATCACTATTAAAGGTTCTAATATTATTTTTTATTATACCTTCAGTATAAACTCCATTTACATTACCACTTGCTTCACCAACTATTCCACCTACAGCATATTCTCCAATTGATAGATTTCCTAAATCTATTTCTAAATTTACAGAAACATTATTAATATTACCTGTACTTCTTCCTGCAATTCCTCCAATATAGAAAAGGGATGAATAATATAGTTGTGTATCCTCTAATTTGATTTTAAAATTATCAAGAGTAATATTACTTATAGTCCCACTAACTGAACTAAATAATCCTGCAAAGTATTCCGTTTCAAGATTTACACCATTAATTAATTCTAAATTAGAAAGATAATAATTTTTATCATCATTAGTAGTTCCACTTAAACTACCACCAAAAACATTTTCTGGTGTTTTATATGCCCCTTTCGAAACCTCAGTAAAATCGATATCATCAGTTATTACATAGTTTAAATTATAATAACGAATATCAGACTCTACACTTGGAACAAAACTAATCATTTTTGAGAAAGAGATAAAATCTACAGCATTTTTAATTATATATTCATCATTGCCATTTTTATCAAGACCAAAAATTGCTGGATGACGATAATCTGGGTAGTAGTACCATCCATTAGTCCCAAGACTTGAACTACCTTTTATTACTTCTTCAGTTTCACCAAGAGCAAATTCATTAGGACTAGTAACTATATAAGAGCTTTGGCCAACCTCAACTTCTTCTAAATATCTGGTTGAATCATAAACCAATTTATCAGAATCACCTGAGTCCTCATATAATACTGGTTGAACTTCGAAGTTGTTAATATACGAACTATTTACAACTACTTTACCAGCAAAATATGCTTCAGTAAAAGTCGCTTGATTCTCAAATACAACACCAGCTGCTTGATATTCACTATCACTAGCACCTATTGGTGTTCTCATTCTTATCCCTGCTTCTGCTACATCTTCTCTATTGTCAATAACATAAACTTTATTTATGACTCCATTACCATGATTTAAGCCTGCTAAATTAGCGGCTCTTAAAATGTTATCATGGACATTTCTAATTTCAAATGTTGGATTTACTAATCCAAGATTTTTTATTGTTCCTTTATTTTCTGTAAACATTGAATAGAATGTAGATAATGGTATATCTTGTGCTTCTTCTCCAGTACCTTCAGTAAAAACTAAATAATCATAACCAGCTGCATAAAGATTCGATATTTCAAAACCTCTACCATCAAAAATACCTGTAAATACAGCTTCATGAGTTCCTGCTAAAGGGGATGTGAAATTATATCCTATTGGCATAAATTGTTGAGCACCCATAACAGAATAATCAATATCCATACCTAAAGTATAGTTTAAGCTAAGTAGTGCTTGTACAATCTTATCTTCAAAACGAAAAGATTCAATTTTATCCCTATTATAACTAGCATCAACAGAAAAATTATATAATTCTAATGCTGAATCAAATCTAATAGTTTTATATGTTCCCTCACTACCTTCAATTTCTAACTCTTCTAACATCATATTTCTTACATCATTATAATTATCATCTTCTACTACATCATTTACAATTGCGAAAAGTATAGGTCTAAAGTCGGTATATGTAATGAATGTATTTTCTATTTGCTTTGTAACAATAGGTTCAAAATCATGTGTATTACGATCCCTAGTTGTATCAAGGTCTTCTGCCTTGCTTAAGTTATCAAAAGAAATTGAAAATAACAAAGCTATAATAAGGATTGATATCATTAATATTTTTTTTCTCATTGCCAATTTCCTCCCCATGGTGGATTATCTAACTTCCAATTATACTTTGCTCCACCTTTTGTTTGTACACCACTTACTTGTAATCCTAATTGAAGAGAATAGTTCATAGGACTTGGGTTATATGTGTCCTCAAATGGAATTACAAATTTAATTCTGTTTTCTATTATCTCAGTACCGTCTTCAATTCCTTTTACAGGAGTTTTATAATAGTAATATTCTGTTTCTTCATGATAAAACCAGTTTTCAGCTAAATCAAATTCCGTCCTTGGGCTTAAAATCGAAATTTCAGTTTTATGTCCATAATGGTCTGTAATAGTAAGAGTTAATTGTTCAATAATTTTTACTCTTACATAAGTATTTACATTACTTTTAACTAAAATATCAATATTTAAATATGAAATATAACGATTTGAATTTATATTATCTAAGTTAACAAAATAGACTCCTGATTTTGTTATCCCGGGGGAAATTTCAACCTCAGAAGCCTTAAGTTCGTCTTCACCATCTTTGGTAAAGTAAATATCATACTCTACTTCTACTTCACCAATAGTACTATTATAATCTATAATTATTTCATTCAAAAGAAAAGCAACTAAGACTGTAGTTATTATAGTTACAATCAGCATAACTGATGATATAATTAACAAGATTTTTTTTCTCATTGCTTCACCCCTGAATCTGATCTAGAGTTATCAAAAAACTAGACAATTTTAAAGAATGCCCTTGCATATCTGTATTTATAATTTCATCTCCTATTATTCTAAAATAAAATTGGAGACTTGATTCTTTATAAATAACAAAATCTTCAAATAAATTTATTTCTTCATCAAATATAAATAAAGTTTCTTCTTCACTACTCTTTGGATTTACAAAATCAAATTTAAATGTATTCTTCATAATATCATCGCTGTAAATTATATTGATAGCATCAACTGATAAATAGCCAGGAACAGATCCTAAATTTTCTATTTCTAATTTAAAGTGATAAATATTACCCGGTAGTACATTAGTAAGATTAATAGGTTCTTCAACAATACTATACTCTGATTCTTCTACATTTCCATCTTCATCAGTATCTAGACCAATATATAAGCTAGCAGAAACTTTTAAAGTCCCAGATTTAATAATAATGGGATCTGTTTTGTCAATAGCAATAAACCAAGCAAAAGTCACAGTAATTAATGTTATTAAACTAAATGTAAACATAATAAATAATCTAATAACTTTTGCCTTGTTTCTCATCATTTTCCTCCATCATTTTTCTTTAATTCTTTATAAATTTGTTTGATTATTATATAACAAAAAATTGAAAGAATAATTATTATCCATGGGTAAATGCTAGCAAACAATATTCCAATTAAAGGTATTGAAAACACATATACTCCAATAACACTATCTATACTAATTGGTGAATCTAAACTATCATTAGCATCACCTTTAGTTATTATTTCTTCTCCATTAATTTCTTCTATTCTATGTAGTACTAACTTATCATTTACATTAAATGCTATAATATCATTTTCTTCTAAAGTTATATTATCATCATATATTTTTACAATTGCTATAGCATTTTTATAGATATTTGGAGCCATACTATCACTAATAACCCTATATGTTTTAAAACCTATTATATTTAAAACTACTATACAAACTCCAAATATAATTATAAGACCAAGTACTATATTAGTTACTATTTTTTTCATAAGTTTTAATTAGCTTGGTAATCCTGAACTAAATGAATATTCCGCTAATTCACTCCAAGTTACATGTTCTGCTTGTTTAGCTTCAAATATAAATTTGATTGTGAAAACATTGTTAGAAAAACTATTACCAACTTTTGAACCATCAAACTTTAAAGTACTTAACACAGTTATAGTTTGTCCGCTATTTGGAATAACTGGATTACCTGAAGGCTTATAGTACCAGGCATTAGTTTCTGATTCGTGTTTTTCCCAACCAG
>JBAYTA010000018.1:0-27679 GCA_041675865.1 Bacilli bacterium
ATTTGTATATTATGGTGCAGAAGATGCTACTGATATTATAATCGCAATGGGTTCAGTAAATGAAACTATTAAAGAAGTTGTTGACCATTTAACAACTAAAGAAAACAGAAAAGTTGGTTTAGTTGTAGTTCATTTATTCCGTCCATTCTCAGCAGAACACTTATTAAAAGTTTTACCAAAAACTGTTAAGAGGATTGCTGTTTTAGAAAGAACTAAAGAACAAGGAAGTATAGGAGAACCTCTATTATTAGACGTTCAATCTGTATTCTATGGTAAAGAAAATGCACCGCTAATTATCGGTGGACGTTATGGACTATCAAGTAAAGATACAAATCCAGCACAAATTTTTGCTGTATATGATAATCTTGCAAAAGGTGAAAATGCTAAGAAATCATTCACTATTGGTATAGTAGATGATGTTACATTTACTTCATTAGATATTACTAATCACACAGATGTATTAGACAGTGATGTAAGTCAATTAATCTTCTATGGTTTAGGTAGTGATGGTACTGTTGGTGCTAATAAAAACACTGTTAAATTAATCGGTGATAATACAGATAATTATGCGCAAGCTTACTTTGCATACGATTCTAAAAAATCTGGTGGTGTTACAAGAAGCCATTTAAGATTCTCTAAGAATCCAATTCGCTCTACTTATTTAGTAAATAAAGCAGGATTTATTTCATGTAGTCTTGATACATATTTAGAAAAATATGATATGCTTAAAGACTTAAAAGAAAATGGAAGATTCTTACTTAATACAAGTAGAAGTGATGCTGAATTAATTGAATTTATGCCTAATTCTGTTAAGAAAACTTTAGCAGAAAAAAATGCAAAACTATATGTTATTGATGCTATTACTTTAGCTAAAGAAATAGGTTTAGGAAATAGAACTAATACAATTCTTCAATCTGCATTCTTTAAATTAAATGAACAAATTATGCCATTTGAAAAAGCTAAAGAATTAATGAAAAAATATGCTCATAAATCATACATCAAAAAAGGTAAAGCTGTTGTTGAATTAAACTATAAAGCTATTGATTTAGGTGATGAAGGATTAAGAGAAGTTTATGTTGATCCAGCTTGGGCTAATTTAGAAGATGAACAAAAAGTATTGATCGATGCTCCTCACTTTGTACAAACTCTTGCTAATCCTATTAATGCAATTCAAGGTAATGATTTACCTGTTAGTGCGTTTACAGGATATGAAGATGGAACAATGACAAATGGTTCAGCTGCTTTTGAAAAACGTTATATTGCTTCGTTTGTACCTGAATGGGTAGAAGAAAATTGTATTCAATGTAACCAATGTTCATTTGTATGTCCTCATGCAGTTATTAGACCATTCTTATCAACTGAAGATGAACAAGCTAATGCACCTGAAAATTCACAATTCTTAAATCCAGTTGGAAAAGGATTCGAAGGACTAAAATATTCTATAGTTGTTTCAATTGCTGACTGTACAGGATGTGAAAGTTGCGTTAATACTTGTCCTGGTAGAAAAGGTGAAAAAGCATTACGCATGGTTCCTATTGCTGATGCAGTTCATCAAGAAAGAGATAAAGTTGCTAAATACTTCTTTAACGAAGTTACATATAAATCAGATTTAGTAGATTTAGCTGCAAATGCTAAAAACTCACAATTTGCTCAACCATTATTTGAATTCCATGGTGCATGTGCTGGTTGTGGAGAAACTCCATATATTAAACTAGTTACACAATTATTTGGTGATAGAATGGTTATTGCAAATGCAACGGGATGTTCATCAATTTATGGTGGTTCATTCCCTGCAACTCCATATACTACTAATAGCGATGGCCAAGGTCCTGCATGGGCTAACTCATTATTTGAAGATAATGCTGAATTTGGTTTTGGTATGAAGATTGCTACTGAAGCAATTCGTAGTAGAATGGGTCTAATGATGGAAAAGGCTATTGAAGAAAATTCAGTAAGTGAAGAAATTAAAGAGCTATTCCAAAAATGGGTTGATAATACTGAGTCAAGTGCTGTTACAAACCAAGTTGCAACAGAATTAGTTCCATTATTAGAAAAATCTGATAGTGAAGTTGCAATTGAAATCTTAAAACTAAAAGATTATTTAGTTAAGAGATCACAATGGATATTTGGTGGAGACGGTTGGGCTTATGATATTGGCTTTGGTGGATTAGACCATGTAATCGCAAGTAATGAAGATATTAACATCTTAGTATTAGATACAGAAGTTTATTCAAATACTGGTGGACAAAGTTCTAAATCATCTCAAACAGGATCAATTGCTAAGTTTACTGCATCTGGTAAACCAGGTAAGAAAAAAGATTTAGGTGCAATAGCTATGAGTTATGGTCATGTATATGTTGCTTCAATTTCTCATGGAGCATCACAAGCTCAAATGCTTAAAGCAATTAGAGAAGCTGAAAGCTATAATGGACCATCATTAATTATTGCTTATTCTCCATGTATTGCTCATGGTATTAAAGGTGGTATGGGTCTTTCTCAAAACCAAGCTAAACTTGCTGTTGAATGTGGATATTGGACTAACTATAGATTTGATCCAAGATTAGCAGAAGAAGGCAAGAATCCATTCCAATTAGATTCAAAAGAACCTGATTGGGATAAATACGAAGATCATTTAATGAGTGAAAATCGTTATGCACAAATTAAGAATTTCAATCCAGAGCATGCTCAAAAATTACTAGAACTTAATAAGAAAGAATCTCAAAGAAGATATAATACTTATAAACGTTACCAAGCAATGGATTATTCAATTTAATAAAAACAAGTCACTACTTTATCTAAGTGGTGACTTTTTACTTTTAATCAATATTAGATTATGGTATTATATAGTTAAAGAATGGAGAGTTTTATGAAAAAGTATCTAGTTGATAATATTAATCTGACTTCTGTTGTTGTTCTATATATAATATTTATATTAAATCTAATCTTCTTTGGCTTTTATGCAGTAGATTATGAACTAGTTTTATTTGGGAAGTTAGTAGGAGTAACTATATTTCTAATATATATAGCTATGCCAGTTGCAATAATTCTTTGTTTTGTATATTTGATTAAAAAGAAATCTATTTTAAACTTAATACTTTTCTTGATTTCATTTGTTCCGGTTGTCTCAATTTATTTAATGCTTTTTATGATTGGTAAGGCATTATCATCGTTTTAAAATTAAGTTACTTTGAAAAAGGTGACTTTTTATTTTTGCTATATTTTTTCAAGATAAATATCACTTGAAGAATATTGCTGTTTATGGTAAAATTAACGTATAATATTTTGGGTAAGGTGATGAAATGAAAGATACAAATAATAATTCTTTAAAACCGAAACAACCAAAATCGACAAAGACTAATTCGACAAAGAAGAAAGAAGTAAATACTGAAGCTGTTAAGAAAGTTAAAGTAGAAGAAAAAGACGTTGTAGTAGTTGTTGATAATGATTTATCTAGTGAACTTTCTTTACTAAAGGAAATACCTACTGCAAATGTGGAAGAAGAAATAGTTGAAGAAGTTGAAGTTGTAGAAGAAACTTTAAGTAAGAAAAAAAATAAAAAAGAAGAAGAAAAGAAAAAGAATATAGTTAGATATTTAGAGACCTCTATCTTAGAAGGTTTAAGCAGTGAAATAGTAGAAGCAAGAAAAGAAGAAGGCCTTATAAATATTAATGACGATAATAAAGGAAAGACAGTTTTCCAAATAATATTATCGAATTTATTCACTTTCTTTAATATGCTTTATGCAACAATTACAGTAATTTTTGTTTTGCTTAGTTCTTATGAAAATCTGCTTTTCTTAGTTACAATTATTCCGAACTTAATCATTGGAATTGTTCAAGAAATAAAAGCTAAATATACTATAGACAAACTAAAATTAATGTCAGTCCCAACTACTACAGTTGTAAGAGATGGACAAAAATTAGAAATTCCAGTAGAGGAAGTTGTTTTAGATGATATTATTTTATTTACAGCTGGTAAACAAATAAGTACGGATAGTATTGTTGTTGACGGATTAGCCGAAGTTAATGAAGCATTATTAACAGGTGAATCTGATGCTGTAACTAAAAAGGTTGGAGATCAATTACTTGCTGGTAGTTTTCTAGTAAGTGGTGTAGTTGTTGCTAGAGCTGATAAAGTTGGTAAGGATAATTATATTGAGAAATTGTCTAAGGATGCGAAAGTTTATAGAAAACCTAAATCTGAGTTACTTAGAACACTAAATGGTATTATTAAAGTAGTATCAATTATTATATTACCACTTGCAATTGCAACCTATTTAACCTCATCTATGGATGCTCCAATAGATTATTTGGGTATATTAAATAGAGACGGTTTAATTAGAGCAGCAAGTTCAATTCTTGCGATGATACCTGCCGGATTATTTTTACTAACAAGTATAGCTTTATTCGTTAGTGTAATTAGACTTGCAAAACATAAAACATTAGTACAAGAATTGTACTGTATTGAAATGCTTGCTAGGGTTAATGTTCTTTGCTTGGATAAAACTGGAACAATCACAGATGGTACAATGAGAGTTACTGATTGTATTGAAATCAAGAATCATACTGATTATACAATTAGAGAAATCATTGGTTCAATGATGAATACTTTTACAGAAGTTAATCCAACTAGTGAAGCTTTGATTAAATTTTTTGATAAGAATAAGATATTAACTCCAACTGAAAAAATTCCTTTTTCTTCAAAAAGAAAGTTTTCTGCAGTTACATTTGGTGAAAATGGTACATTTTTACTAGGTGCTCCTGAGTTTGTATTAGGTGATAATTATAGTAAGGTTGCATCAAGAGTTGAACGCTTTGCTGCTGATGGATCTAGAGTATTAGTTTTAGGACAAACTAATAGCAAGGTTAACCCTGATGAGTTACCTAAGAATATTAAGGCTATTTGTTTGATTGCTATTCAAGATCATATTAGAGAAGATGCAGTTGATACAATTGATTATTTTAAACAAAATGGTGTTGATATAAAAGTTATATCTGGTGATAATCCGATTACAGTATCTGAAATTGCGCTACGTGCAGGAGTTGAAGGTGCTGAAAGATATATAAGTTTAGCTGGTTTAACTGATGAAGAAGTTAGAGAATCTGTTTTTGAATACAATGTATTTGGAAGAGTTAGTCCAGAACAAAAAAGAATTTTAGTTAAAGCCCTAAAAGAACACAAGAAAACAGTTGCTATGACTGGTGATGGTGTTAATGATATTCTAGCACTTAAAGAAGCTGACTGTAGTATAGCTATGGCGTCAGGAAGTGAAGCAACTAGATATGTATCACATTTAGTTTTAATGGATTCTAATTTTAGTTCGATGCCACAAGTGGTTCAAGAAGGAAGAAGAGTAATTAATAATATTCAAAAAACTTCTACACTATTTTTAGTAAAAACAATTTTTTCGATATTACTAGCAGTCTTATACATTATATTAGGACTTCAAGTTGGACCGATAAAAATGAGTTATCCTTTTGCTGCTAAGCATTTATATATGATTGAATGGTTTGCAATCGGTATACCTGCTACGTTCTTAGCTCTGCAACAAAACAGAGAAATTGTAAAGGGTAAATTCTTACCTAATGTAGTTAAGTCAACTCTACCTGGAGCTCTTACTATTGTAATCTTACATGTAGTTTTAAATTTAATTAGAATCTTACCTGGTTTTGGAGCATTCCATGATAATCAAGAAGTATTCACTACAATTGCTACTTTCGTTACTACATTTGTAATGTTAATAGTTTTATACAATGTAAGTTTACCGATGAATCTACTTAGAAAATTCTTATATTCAAGTATGGTTCTACTTTGTTTACTTGCATCACTAAACTTGATACCATTTATGAAACTTGATATATCCTATAGAAGAAGTGTTGAAGAATACAATATTGATGTGAAGGTTGGTAATGATGGTTATTGGATGGTTGAAGGTAAACCAACAAGAGCAAAGGCATTTGATGAACCAGAGCCAACTATTGTCTCAAATGGAGATAAGGTGTATGTTCCACCTGTGCTATCAGTTAGTAGAGATGAAAAATGGTTATTAAATGGTTTTAATACAGGAATTACTGTAAGGAATGATGAATCAATTGAATTAAAAGTTGTTGGTAGATTCTGGTATATGAATGATACCCCTACAAAAGCAAGAGCTGTTGAACAACCAAATGTTGTATATAGTTTTGAAAACTATTATGAACCTGAATTAAAAATTGATAAAGGATACTGGACACTTGATGGTGTGTCTACACAAATAACTGCTGCTAATGTTGCAACTCTAAGAATTAGCGTAAATGATTTGGGTAACTGGGTTATTAATGGAGAGACTACAACAGTAAAAGCAACAGAAAAAGTTATCAATGATGAAGAATTTTTAGTTCCAGAGATCACAATCTATACCGATGATGGTCAAAGATATTTTAAGATAAATGGTAGAAATACTAATATACTTGCAAATGATGCTCAAGAAATAAAATTAGAAGTCATCAATGACTATTGGTATATAAATGATACTAATACATTTGAAAAAGCACAAAAAATAGGTGAAACACAAGATGATGCAAATGATGGTTATGTGAAACCTACATTAGAAATTGCCCGTGATGGTACATGGACTGTTAATGGTCATGAATCCGGTGTAAAGGTAGAAGATAATGTATTGATTGTAGAAGTATTAATTACAATTTTACTTATATTAATTGCAGATCCATTAATGAAATTTATCTCTGTTTTACTTAAAAAGCTTAGATTGACATCAAATTACTAAAAAATAATGCGACTACTAATTTATGATTAGTAGTCTTTTTCTTGATTGGAATCTCTATATAATGTATAATAAGTTATATGTTGGAGGTTGTTATGAAAATTTTTGGCAATATTTTATGGCTGGTCTTTGGTGGGTTTATAATGGCTCTAGGTTATTTTTTACTCGGTTTACTCTTATGTATTACAATTATCGGTATTCCATTTGGTTTACAATTGTTTAAAATGGGAAGACTTGTATTGTTTCCGTTTGGGGCGGAAGTTAATTCAAGATTTGAAAAGCATCCAATCGTTAATATTCTATGGTTAATATTTATTGGTTGGGGAGCTGCAGTTTCTCATTTAATTACAGGTGTTATTTTATGTATTACAATAATAGGAATACCATTTGGTATGCAGTGGTTTAAACTTGCAAAGCTAGCACTTTTCCCATTTGGAGCTGACATAAAATAGTTAAAATAATCATTTACAAAATCGCTAAAATATAGTATAATAAGTAGAATGAGTAATAGCTCATCCTTGCTTCTAATTTATTAGAAGCCATTTGTCCAAAAGGAGGTGCAAAGAATGAAATTATACACAGGTATGTTTATCGTTCAACCCAACTTAACTGATGAAGCTTATGAAGCAGTGATTAAAGATTACGAAAAATTATTCACTGATTTTAATAGTAACGTTGTAGAAGTTAATAAATGGGGAATGCGAGACTTAGCTTACGAAATCAATGATTTAAGAAAAGGCTATTATGTTGTATTCAAAGTAGAAGCTACGCCTGAAGCTGTAGCAGAATATGATCGTGTATGTAATATTCGTGAAGATGTTTTAAGACACATCTTAGTGAAAGAATAGAGGGAATTAAATGAATAAAGTAGTATTAGTAGGAAGGATTACTAAGGATCCAGAACTAAAATATACAACTAATAATATTCCTGTTGCGCAATTTACAATTGCTGTAAATAGAACTTATCAAAGTAAAAGCGGTGAAAGACAAGCTGATTTTATTAATTGTGTAGTTTGGCGCCAACAAGCAGAGAATTTCGCAAAATTTATGCGCAAAGGAAGCTTAATTGGGGTTGATGGGCAAATACAAACACGAAATTATGATGATGCAAATGGCGTAAGACGTTTTGTAACTGAAGTAATATGTGATGCAATTCATTTCTTAGAACCAAAATCTGCTGTAAGAGGCGATAGTTTTGGTGATTATGAAATGAATCAGTATGAAAGCTCGAGACAAACTCAAAAAGCTCCTGAACAAAAAAATCCATTTGAAGATATGACAACTGATTTTGATATCTCAAATGATGATTTACCATTTTAATTAGGAGGTTATAGAAAATGGCAGGCTATCGTAATAGACGAAGAAAAAGCTGTTATTTTACTGATAATAAAGTTGAAAAAATTGATTGGACTGATTATGATTTACTTAGAAGATTTGTATCTGATCGTGGGAAGATTCTTCCTCGTCGTGTTACAGGTACAAAAGCTATCTACCAACGTGAATTAGCAGTTGCAATTAAACGTGCTCGTCACATGGCTTTATTACCATTCGTAAAAGAATAGTAAAACACAAACCGTGGTTATCTACGGTTTTTTTTGATGTTTTAATGGAAACGTTAACCTTACAGTATTGATAGATTTATCTAAATATAGGTGCTATAATCTTTAATGGCATAAAATATCAAAATATATTAAGAGGTGTAATATGAAAGCATGGAGGAGTTTTAAGGAAGGGAACTGGGTTAATAAAATTGATGTTAGAGATTTTATCCAACAAAATTATAAACCCTATAATGGTGATAGTAGTTTTCTTGAAGGTGCAACTAATAGAACAAAAACTTTATTTGCAGAGTTTTTAAAACTGCAAAAAATAGAAAATGAAAAAGGTGTTGTTGATATGGAAACAGAAATCCCTTCAACAATCACAAGTTATGATGCTGCTTATGTAGATAAAGATAATGAAATAATTGTAGGTTTACAAACAGATAAACCAATGAAGCGAGCTTTTCAACCTTTTGGCGGAATAAATGTTGCAAGAAAAGCTGCAGAAGCATATGGCTATGAAATAAACCCTGAGTTAGTTGAGATTTTTACAAAATATCGAAAAACTCATAATCAAGGTGTTTTTGATGTCTATACTGAAGAAATGCTTCTAGCAAGACGTACTGCAATTATAACTGGACTTCCTGATGGTTATGGAAGAGGTAGAATTATAGGAGATTATCGAAGAGTATCTTTATACGGAATCGATAGATTAATTGAAGAAAAGAAACTAGAAAAAGCTACATTTAAGAGTTCTATGACTGAAGAAGTTATTAGAGCAAGAGAGGAAATCCAAGAACAAATTAATGCACTTAATGAGTTAAAAGAATTAGGTAATAAATATAGCTTAGATTTATCACGCCCTGCAACTAATGCGAAAGAAGCGATCCAATGGATGTACTTTGGTTATTTAGGTGCAGTAAAAGAACAAAATGGAGCTGCAATGAGTTTTGGTAGAGATACAATCTTTACTGATATTTATATTGAAAGAGATTTAGAAGAAGGGACACTTACAGAAGTTGAAGCCCAAGAGTTAATTGATCAATTTGTATTAAAGTTAAGAATGATTCGCTTTGCTAGAACGCCTGAATATAATGACCTATTCACAGGGGATCCTAACTGGGTAACTGAGTCTGTTGGAGGTATTGGGATTGATGGAAGACCGTTAATTAGTAAAACATCATTTAGAATGCTTAATACTTTATATAATCTAGGACCATCTCCAGAACCAAACATTACAATTCTTTGGAGTGATAAGCTTCCTAAAGAATTTAAGGAATTTGCTGCTAGAGTAAGTATAGATACAAGTTCAATCCAGTATGAAAATGATGATTTAATGAGACAAATGTGTGGAGATGACTACGCAATTAGTTGTTGTGTATCACCTATGGAAATTGGTAAAGAAATGCAATTCTTTGGTGCTAGAGCAAATCTAGCAAAAGCTCTACTTTATGCAATTAATGATGGTGTTGATGAAATAAGAGAAGTTAGTGTTATTAATGGAGTTGGAAAATTAAAATCAGATCTACTTAAATATGATGAAGTATTAGAAAAGTTTGATTATGTACTGGAATGGTTAGCTAATATTTATGTTAATACATTAAATGTAATCCACTATATGCATGATAAATATGCATACGAAAGATTACAAATGGCATTACATGATTATGATATTAAACGCAATTTCGCAACAGGTATTGCAGGTTTATCTGTTGTTGCAGATTCTTTATCTGCTATTAAATATGCACAAGTTAAGGCTATTAGAAATGAAAGCGGAATTGCAGTTGATTTTGAAACTGTTGGAGATTTTCCAAAATACGGAAACAATGATGATAGAGTTGATTTGATTGCGAAAGAATTAGTAGAAGTATTTAAGAAAAAAATTGAGAAGCATAAAACATACCGAGATGCAAAACATTCATTATCAGTTCTTACAATTACATCAAATGTTGTTTATGGAAAGAAAACTGGAACAACACCAGATGGTAGGAAAAAAGGAGAAGCTTTTGCACCGGGAGCAAATCCAATGCATGGAAGAGATACATCAGGTGCTCTAGCATCATTAATGAGTGTTGCAAAATTACCATTTGAGGTTGCTAATGATGGTATTAGCAATACATTTAGTATTGTTCCTCATGCTCTAGGTGAAGACTATAGAGACTTTTTAAAAGATAATGTAACTAACTCTTCAACTAGTAATCTTGTACAATTGCTTGATGGATATTTCACTAATGATGCTCATCATTTAAATGTAAATGTTCTAAATAGAGAAATGTTAGTTGATGCAATGAATAACCCAGAAAACTATCCAAACTTAACAATAAGAGTATCTGGATATGCTGTAAACTTTCATAAATTAACAAAGATTCAACAACAAGAGGTTATTAGTAGAACATTCCATGAACGTATATGATAGCAAATGTTCATTCAATAGAAACATTTAGTAGTTTAGATGGACCGGGGATAAGATATGTCCTATTCCTTCAAGGCTGTAATATGGCATGTAAGTTTTGCCATAACATTGATACTACTATTAAAACTACTAATAAACAAATGAGTGTTGATGAAGTTGTAGAAGATTATTTAAAGTATAAAGCTTTTTATAAAGATGGGGGAATCACTATAAGTGGTGGTGAACCCTTGCTTCAAACAAAATTCATTATAGAATTATTCAAAAAATTAAAAGAAAAAGGCATACATACAGCTATAGAGACTCAAGGGTCAGTTTATAGGGATATTCCTATGTATGATGAATTAATTGAATTAACTGATCTATTTATTATTGATTTAAAAGGTGTGAGTAATCTTGAGGCGTTTAGAATTGCTGGAGCAAGAATTGATAATACTTTTAAACTATTTGATAAATTAAATAATTTAGGTAAGAAGTTTTGGATAACATATGTTTTATTACCTAAAGTAAATGATTATAAAGAAATTGCTAATAAAATGGCAACAATATTAAATAGATTTAACCCTTTAAACTATGAATATAAAGTTTTAAGATATCATAAGTTAGGACTTGATAAGTGGCATAAGCTTGGATTGAAGTATGAACTTGATGATATAAAGGAAGCAACTAAGGAAGATGCAAAGCTTTTTTTGGATAATGTTAGAAAATATCAAAATAGATAATATTAAAAGTCTTATGTACAAAAAGCATAAGATTTTTTTATTTATAATATTTATTACTTAAATTTATAACTAAATAAGTGATAATAAGATGAAAACTTGTCAACAATTATGACTGATATATATTTTATTTTTCCAGTTACTGTGGTATAATAAACATAAATTACAGGTGATTATAATGAAACAAAAACAAAGATTTAAACATTTTATAATCTTACTTGCATTTATTGCATGCTTTTTTATCATTTATTCATTCCTTAATCAAGATCTTCCGATTGTAGTTAGATATATTGCAATTTTTATATTTGGGTCTACAACTTCAATTCTTTATACATTAAGAAGAAATAACAAAGCAATTAAAAAATTGTTTTGGTTGGAGAATAGACTAAATTATTGGAATTCGATTTCATATCGTGTTAAGAAAGCTGGAGAGGTTTCATTTAACGAACTACCAATAGGAATTATTGTTTTTTCAAATGATAGAGTGATTGAATGGGCTAATAATTATGCTAAGGAAATATTTTTAAGTCCTTTGATAGAAAGAAAAATTGAAAATATAAGTGCTGATCTTAATACTAAGATTAAGATATTAAATAATTTTGATCTAGATTTATATGGAAGAAACTTTGCCTGTAGGGTTTTAGTTGAAGATAATATTTTATATTTGATCGATAAGACTGAAGCAAAACAAACAGAACAAAAGTATAATTCAAGAATGCTTACATTAGGAATACTTGAACTCGATAATTTAAATGATGCCTTAGAGACACATGATGCACAAGAAAGAGCAAAACAAATAAGTAATATTATGGGTATCTTAGGTGAGTGGAGCGATAATTTCGATATTTATTTAAGAGGATACAGTGAAGAAAAGTATTTAATGGTAATGGATAGGAAACAATTAGAAAGACTAATTGAAAGCCAGTTTAAAATTATTGAAGAAATTAGAGATTATTGCAATAAAGAAGAATTAAGAGTTACAGCATCTATTGGAATAGCTTGCGAAGATATAAAGAGTACTGAGTTAATTGAGTTAGCAGAAGAACAATTGTTACTTGCTATTAACCGTGGTGGTAATCAATGTGTTGTTAGAATTGATGATACAACTACATACTATGGGGCAAGGACTAATTCAGTTGAAACAAGAAGTCCAGTATATGTAAGAGTTAAAACAGAAACTTTAGCTGATTTAGTATTATCAGCATCAAAAGTTTTTATTATGTCACACAAAGATATGGATGCAGATGCCTTTGGCGCATGTCTTGCAGCTCATAAATTAGTTACATCTTTAAATCGAAGCGCAAAAATTATTTTTGATGATAATTTAATTGATGAAACAATTACTAATATTTATGGAATTATAAAAAAAGAGTATATAAATATTTTAGAATATTTTGTTACACCAAAAGAAGCAATTGATAAGATGACTGATGATACATTACTTATTATTGTAGATACACAGTATCAAAACTTATTACTTAGTGAAAAGGTATTTAAAAAAGCAAAGAAAATTGCCGTTTTAGATCACCATAGAAGAAACAATCTTGCTATTAGTAATTATGATTTCCTATATACACAATCAAGTGCATCTTCAACAGTTGAATTGATTGTTGAGATGTTTCAATATTTACAAAATGAAATAACAATGAGTAGTGTAGAAGCTACTTGGATGTTAATGGGTGTTATTGTTGATACAAACAATTTAATGTATAGAGTAAGTTATCGTACATTTAATGTATTATCTTTGCTTCAAAAATTTGGTGCTGAGATGGCAAAGGTTCAAAGATTCTTAAGAGAAAACTTTGATGAATATATGAAACGAATGACGATTTTAAATAATTTGGAAATTGTTGACGGTAAATACGGTGTTGCACTTGCAAATGATGATATTTATCCAAGAGCATTCTTAGCGAAAATAGCAGACAATATTATTAGTGTAAATAATATTAAAGCGGCATTTTGTATTGGTAGAATAGATGAAGATGAAATTGGTATAAGTGCAAGAAGTTTAGATGAAGTAAATGTTCAATTAATTATGGAACAACTTCAAGGTGGTGGACATTTTAATAATGCAGCTACACAAATAAAAAATATCACCATTAGTGAAGCAAGATTAGCATTATTAGAAAAATTAAAGAAAATAGAAGATGGAGGTCTTTCTACAATGAAAATCATATTAACGAAGGATGTAAAAGGAAAAGGAAAAGCTGGAGAAATTATAGATATACCTTCTGGGCATGCTAATTTCTTAGTTAGAAGTTCTCAAGCTGTTCTAGCAACTATAGATAATATTAAACAATTAGAAAAACAACAAGAAGAAAAGAAACTTGCGGAAGAACGTCATTTAAACGAAATGAAAGAACTGAAAATTGAAATAGATAACAAACCAGTTAAAATAGCTGTTAAGGTAGGAAAAGAAGGGAAATTGTTTGGGTCTGTAAGTAGTAAACAAATTGTTGACGAATATAAATCTCAAAACAATATTGTTATTGATAAGAGGAAGATGATTATTGAAGAAGATATAACAGCTCTTGGAACATATAAGATTCCACTTCAACTACATAAACAAGTTACAGCTACAATAACTCTGTTTGTAGTGGAGAAGGAATAATGGAAATAGAAAGAAAATATCCATATAGTAAAGAAGCTGAAGATTATATTATAGGTTCAATTCTACTTGAAAACTCTCTAGCAGTAGAGGTTGTTACAAGATTAGATTCTAGTGATTTTTATAATCAAGCAAATAGGAATATTATAAGTGCGATTATTCAAATTGATAAAAACAAACAAGAAATTGATATCTCTTCTGTTGCTGATGAGTTAAAAAGACAAAATTTACTTGAAGCAAGTGGAGGATTACAATATTTACTTGAACTTATGGATGCTATTCCAACGATTGTAAATATTGAGGCTTATATTGAAATTATCAAAGAAAAGTCAATTGAAAGACAATTGCTTAACACAATGAGTGCTATTTCAAATGAAGTATTAAACAGTAAGTTATCATTTGCAGAAGTTATTGCAAATGCAGAAAGAAAAATAATTGAAGTTATCAATAAAAGAAAAACTGTAGATTTAATTAGAATTGATACTGCTACTGAAAAAGTATTAGAAATTATTGAAAAATCTAGATCAACAGGTGAAGATGGATTAACAGGACTTACAACTGGATTTAAAGATTTAAATAATATTACTCATGGATTCCAAAACGGTGAGTTAATAATATTAGCTGCTAGACCAGGGATAGGTAAATCTGCATTTGCTTTAAATGTTGCATCAAACATTAGTGAGGCTACAAATGCTCATATTGCTTTATTCTCACTTGAAATGGGAATGGATCAAATCTTGATGCGTTTATATGCAGCTCATTCTGGAATTTCACTAACTAAAATTAGAAGTGGTAACTTAACAGAAGACGAGTTTGCAAGACTAAACCTTGCGAAAGTAAAGTTAGATAAGTTTAATATTTACCTAGATGAAGCAGGAGCTACAGATATTGATGAAGTTGTTACTGTTTGTAGAAAACTAAAGCGAGACAATAAATTAGATTTTATTATCATCGACTATTTACAGTTACTAACAACTACTAGAAGAAGTGGAACTAGAGCTGAAGAAGTTGCTAAAATATCAAGGCAATTAAAAATGCTTGCAAGAGAATTACAAATTCCAGTTCTTGCTCTTTCTCAATTATCGAGGGATATTGAAAAAAGGGATGATAAACGACCTGTACTTTCAGATTTAAGAGAATCAGGAAGTATTGAACAAGATGCAGATATAGTAATTTTCTTACATCGTGAAGCAACAAAATCAGATGAAGAATCTACAATTAGACAAACAAATAGAAAAACTGAGTTAGTAGTTGCGAAGAACCGTCAGGGAATGACAGATAGTATTGATTTGATTTTCCAAGGTGGTTTATCATTATTTAAAGCCAGAACTAAAGGAACGGAGTGAAATAATCTTGATTGATAGACTAGATATGATTGAAAGACAGTATGAAGCAATAAATGAAGAGCTACAAGATGTTAATATTGCAAGCAATGTAAAGCGATTAACAGAACTTATGAAAAAACTCAAATCTATTGACGAAACTGTTACAACTTATAGAAGATATAAAGAAGTTATAAAACAAATAAAAGATTTAAAAGAATTAATCAGTGACCCTGAAATGAAAGAGTTAGCTGAAGTTGAATTAGAAGAATTAACTAATGAAGAAGAAGAACTAACTCAAAAATTAAAAGTTTTACTTATACCAAAAGATCCTAACGATGAAAAGAACGTTATTGTTGAAATCAGAGGAGCTGCTGGTGGTGATGAAGCTAATATATTCGCTGGTGATTTATTTAGAATGTATTCTAGATATGCAGACCTTAAGGGTTGGAAGATAGAAGTTTTAGACGCTGATGAAAGTGAAATGGGAGGATTTGCTCAAATTGAATTCATTATTGAAGGTGATAATGTTTATTCAATGATGAAATATGAATCTGGTGCCCATAGAGTTCAAAGAGTACCCGAAACAGAATCAGGTGGAAGAATTCACACCTCAACTGCAACTGTTTTAGTTATGGCTGAAGCAGATGAAATTGATGTATATATAGATATGAGTGATGTTAGGGTTGATATATTCTGTGCTTCAGGACATGGTGGACAAAGTGTAAATACTACTTACTCAGCAGTAAGAGTAACACACTTACCTACTGGAATAGTTGCATCATGTCAAGATGGTAAAAGTCAACATGAAAACAAAGCTAACGCCTTAAAAGTTCTTCAAGCGAGATTATATGATAAATTAATGCAAGAAAGAGCTGAAAAAGAAGGCCAAGAAAGACTTTCAAAAATTGGCCATGGCGATAGAAGTGAAAAAATCAGAACATATAATTATCCTCAAAATAGAGTAACAGATCATAGAATTGGTTTCACAATCCAACAATTAGATCGAGTTATGGAGGGTAAATTAGATCCGATTATTGATGCGTTGTTACTAGAGGATCAAAAGAGATTATTGGCAAATAGCAAAGATTGAGAATGAGGGTTTTATGGGAGAATTGCTTTGGGTTGAAATTGATTTAAAACAAATAAAACAAAATATTTTAGAAATTGAAAAACTTGCTAGAAAAAGACTAATTCCTGTTATAAAAAGCAATGCTTATAATTTAGGAGATACAGAAATCATTGAATTAGTAAATGAATTAAATCTAAAATATGGTGCAGTTGTTGATATGACTGAAGCAATTAAGCTTCTAGATAAGAATCCAAATTATAGATTATTAATCCTTAATTCTCTTTTAGAACAAGAATATGATTATTTAGAAATATATCCTAATCTTGCTATTTCAGTTAACTCTTTAAGAGATGTAGAAAATTTAAAAAAATTAACAATTAATAGAGTACTTAATGTTCATATCCAAATAGATAGTGGAATGAACAGGCTTGGTTTCAAAGATTTTAATGAATACACTGAATGTATTGATATCTTAAAACAATTGAATTATATTAAACTTGAAGGTTTATATACTCATTTTTCAAGTTTGAAGAATGCAAACAATCAAGTTTTGAAATTTAAGGAATATACAAATGTATATTCTTTTGAAATGATTCATACAAGTGCATCTAGCACTTTTAGAACAATAGACTTTGGTAATTATGTTAGAGTTGGTGTTGATGTATATGGTTCTAATAAAGAGATGCAAGCAATTAAAGTTGTATCTAAACCAATAGCAATAAACCAAGTTAAAAAAGGCGAGACTATTGGTTATGAAGAAACTTTTGTTGCGAAAAGTGATTTAAGAATTGCTGTATTACCAATTGGTTATGCAAATGGTTTTAGAAGAAGTCTAGGTGGATATAGTGTATTAGCAAATGATAAACTATATGAAGTAGTTGGTCTAGTTTGTATGAATCATATATTTGTTCTTATAGATGATAATCTAGATATAAATACTGAATTTATTATCACAAGTAAAGACCATCCAATTATTGATATGGCTAACTATCTAAATACAATACCTCATGAAATATTATGCATGTTAAACATTAAAAGTAAGAAATATATTGGGTGATTAAGATGACCTACAAAGAACTTTATTTAAAATACAAACAGGTTGCAATCGAGAACAATAAAGAGGATACTGCAATAAAACTATTAATCCAAGAGTTAAGTAATTTTTCAAGTACTGAATTTTATTTAAATCTTGATAAAAAAGTAGACTCAGCAAATTTAGAAAAAATCTTAGTTGCTATAGATGATTATTTAAATAAAGGTATACCAATTCAATATATTCTTGGATACACATATTTTTATGGATACAAATTAATTGTGAATAAAAATGTATTAATCCCAAGAAGAGAAACAGAAGAATTAGTTGATTATATTATTCATAATTCAATTTCTAATCCAAGAATTTTAGATATTGGAACTGGAAGTGGTGCAATTGCAATTAGCTTGAAATCTTCTCTAAAGGATAGCAATGTAGTTGCTAGTGATATAAGTAATGATGCACTTGAAATTGCAAAGCTAAATGCAAAAATAAATAATCAAACTATTGAATTCATTGAAAGTGATATATTTTCTAATATCGAAGGAAAGTTTGATATCATTACATCTAATCCACCCTATATATCAAAAAGAGAAAATGTAGATGAATTAGTATATAATAATGAACCTCACCTTGCTTTATTTGCAAATGAAGAGGGACTATATTTTTATAGAAAGATCTTAGAAGATGCATATAAATATTTGAATGAGAAATTTTTAATAATATTTGAAATTCCAGAAGATAAAGATAAAGAACTTACGAATTTGGTTAAGATAAGTTATCCAAATAGCGATTTTGAAATAAAAAAAGATTTACAAGGTAAATCAAGGATGTTAATAATTAGGAATAACTGGAGGTGAGAGTTTGAAATTAATGCTAATATTATTCAGTATATTCTCGATTAAGAGTCTGAGTTTTGAGGATGTAGATAATCAAGAATATATTAATGAATTAAATAAAGCATATGAAGAATATGCACTTGTTGATGAATATACAAATAACTACTATGATTTACAATTATATGTAGGTAAAATCAACAGTAAAATCTATTATGGTATATATTTTAAAAATAAAATACCAAATAAACCTTATATATTAAAACTTTCATATGACGAAAAAACTTATCTTTTAAGAGAGACCTCCAGAGGCGATGTTATCGAAGTTGCAGTTGATTTAAGTGATGTAGATCAATTTTCATTTGAAATCTATGATAAAAATAATTATAAATATCCAATCCCTAAATTTGCTAATGTTAAAACAGTTAAGTTAGAAGAATTTCAAGCACTTTCAAACAGGGTTGTTGGTGAAGGTAGTGGAGTGAGTGTTCAGCAATTAAGAGCAGACTTCAGATTTGATTCAAGGTTTATTATTTACATAGCGCTCGTTTCAGTATTAATGGTGTGCGGAGGTATTATATTATTTTTCTTTAAAAAGAAAAAAGGTATGTTTAATGCAGATATCAAATCTGCAAATGTATTTAATTTTAAAGAGTTCATAAATGCCTCTAAGGAAGACTACCAAGATACATTTAATAGAGATTTTGAAGAAGTAGATAGTTTTGAAGAAGCAGAAATAGTTGAAGATACACCAAAAGACCCTAATGAAAGTTTGATAAGTCAAACTTATGTTTGGCAACATTATGAAGAAGAGAAAAGTGACTTCAATATAAAAGCTCATTTAAATAGTTTGAATCTAGATACTGACTATCTAAATGCATCACTAGAAGATAAGAATAAAGTAATGCTTGAATTAATGAAATTAAGAGATCAAAACAAGATTACTTATGATGATTATTTAGATGAAATAAGTGAATTATGGAAAAAATAAAACTCTCGGATTTTCTATTATTGAGTAAAGAAGATCTTGTAGGAAAAGTTATTTGTTTTCCTACGGATACTGTTTATGGTATTGGTACCTTATATAATGATAAACAAGGTATCTCTAAAATATATAAGATGAAAAATCGTCCACTGGATAAACCGCTAGCTAATTTATGTAGTTCTCTAGATCAAATTCTTGATTTGGAGATTGAGATTACAAGCAATGTAAGAGATATTATTGATAAATATTGGCCAGGTGCATTAACTATAATCTTTAAGGACAAGGATAAGAAGACCTCGTTTAGAATGCCTGACTCAAAGATTGCCTTAGAATTAATTGATAAGTTTGGTGTTTTAACAACAACTTCGGTTAATGAAAGTGGAGAAAAAGAGTTAAATTCATTTATAGAAATAAATGAAGTATTTGGGGAAAAAATAGATTATTTCATTTCAGATGATGCAAAACTTTCTAAAGTAGCATCAACTGTAATTGATGTAAGTTCGAATGAAATAAAAGTTTTAAGAGAAGGTTTAATAAAACTTTCTGTATAAAATGGAAAAAATCACCAATAATATATTTGGTGGTTTTTTTAATGAAGAAAATAGGTTTAATATTAACTATTATATTATTTATATTTTTAATAATCCCTAAAGAAGAAAAAGACTTTAGAATTAGAGTAATAGCAAATAGTAATTCTGAAATAGATACGAAAGAAAAAATGAAAGTTGTTAATGTAATTTTAAATGAGATAAATAAATATGATAGCGAAGATAAAGTGAATGAAATTAAAAGGAATTTAAATAAATTAGATGAGAAAATAAAAACTGTTTTAAATCATGAAGATTATAGCATAGAAATAAAGAAAACATATTTCCCACCTAAAGAATATAAAAATAAAGTAATGAGTGGAGGAAAATATCTTGCTTTAGTTATTGTGATAAAAAACGGTAAAGGTAAAAATTGGTGGACATTATTAAATCCCACTTTTGATAAGGGGTTTGAAGATGATTGTGGTGAAGTTGAAATGAAATTTTATTTTTTTGAAAAATTAAAAAATTGTTTTAAATAAATACCCAAAATCATATAGTTTAAGGTGGAGGGATACTATGGAAATAATAAAAGTAGATGAATCTAATCTAGAAATGATCTCGAAGTTTTTAAATTCTTTGGAGATTATTAATGATATTAATAAAGATGTCGTATTGAATGGTAGTTATGTTTTTGAAGATGAGGTAGTTGGTTTCTTATCTTTCGAGGAGTTTAATAAAATAGGTCTTATTAGATATTTCGTTTTTAAAAAGATGGTAGATCATAAAATAGTTATGGATCTATTTAATAAAGTTTGCTTGAGTGCTAAAAAAAAGAATATCGATACATTAATTACTTTGGTTGTGAAAGAAGAAGCAATAAGTGTTTTTAGGGAATTAGGCTTTACTGTAGCTGATAAAAAGGATGTCTATATTGAAGAGATTAATATAAATGATACAAGATTTAAAGATGCAATAGTTTTAAAATATAGTTTAAAATAAATGAATCATTTTTGATTCTTTTTTAAATTTTTCTATGTTTATAAGTGATTTTATGGTATAATAATAGATTAGAAAGATATGTTTTATAAAAATTTATCTTAAAGACTAATGTCTTAAACCAAGAAAGGAGATAAAAGCAATTATATGAAAATTAGTATTGCAAGTGATCATGGAGGGTACGAGTTAAAAGCTTGGTTGGTTGATTATTTAACTAAACAAGGACATGAAGTATTTGATCGTGGTTGTCCAAGTATTGAAAGTGTTGATTATCCTGATTATGGAAGATTTGTCTGTGAAGATATGCAAAATGGGGTATGTGATTATGGTGTTTTAGTATGCTATACTGGAATTGGTATGAGCATATATGCAAATAAATTCAAAGGAATTAGAGCAGCATTAGTTACTAATCTAGAAAGTGCTTATCTAACTAGACAACATAATAATAGTAATGTTATATGTTTAAGTGGCAAATTTACCAAAAAAGAAGATGCAGGAAAATATGTTGATGCATTTGTTAGTGAAGGATTTGAAGCAGGGAGACATTTAAGGAGAATTAATAAAATCACAGAAAAGGAAAAGGAAAGATGAGCGGAAAATTAGTAATATTTAACCATCCATTAATTCATCATAAATTAGCACTAATACGTGATGAAGCTACTGGAACAAAAGATTTTAGACAAACTGTATCTGAAATAGGTGCACTTATGGCATATGAGGTAACTAGAGACCTACCAACAAGGAAAGTAAAAGTAAAAACTCCAATGGGATATGCAGATTCATTTACACTTGCAACAGATGTTGTTGTTGTTCCAATCTTAAGAGCAGGGCTTGGAATGGTTGATGCTATTACAGCTCTAATTCCTACTGCAAAAGTTGGACATGTTGGTGTATATCGTAATGAAGATACATTAGAACCTGTTTCTTATTATGCTAAGTTTCCACCACAAATTGCGAGTTCTAAAGTATTAATAGTAGATCCAATGCTAGCCACTGGTGGTAGTGTAGTTTATGCAATTAAAGTACTTAAAGAAAGAGGAGTTACAAATATAAGTTATGTAGGTTTAGTTGGTGCTCCTGAAGGTGTAAAGCGTGTCCAAGAAGAACACCCTGATGTTGATATCTATTTGGCTGCTTTAGATGAAAAACTTAATGAAATTGGATATATTGTTCCAGGGCTTGGCGATGCTGGGGACAGATTATACGGAACTAAATAAGAAAGCTTAACGAAGGATGAATCATTTAATTGATTCATTTTTATCTACTTTTTTTTCCACATATTATTTCTTGTCTTTTTTTGTAAAAAAATATATAATATATATACATGATTCTTTAAAGTTTAAGGAATGTTAGTAAAGTATTAATTAGAAAGAGGGAGAAAAGTTTGGTGAAAAGGGCTTTAGTTAAAATTTTAGGGTTATTATTTATTGACATAATTATTATATCTACAATTTATATAATAGGATTATCACAATTAACAGATGTTGAAGGTGAGCAAATAATTTTATTTTTTGTTTGTTTACTTGCAATTAAGATTTTAGTTTATACAGTGTTCTCTCTTTATAGATTTCTACTTAGTCATGTTGGGATTGTTGAATTTGCTTGGGTATTATTAGCTGTCTTGATATCAAATCTTTTAGTTTATGGAACTGTTATTGTAATTGGTATTGAAGAAGTAACTTGGCAATTATTTTTCTATACTTCGCCATTAGAAGTTTTACTTATTAGTTTTGTTAGATTTTCTAAGCGAATCAAAAAAAGATTATTTAATTCAAGATACTCAAGAACAAGTGGGAAGTTTATTAATACTTTGATAATAGGGGCAGGTTCAGCTGGAAAGTTAGCTTATGATGAAATCCAAAAAAATGACCGCCTATATAATAAAGTAATGGCGTTTATTGATGATGATAGATCAAAAAACAAACAAATCCTAAATGGATTACCAGTACTCGGTCCTATTAGTGAAATTGGCAATTACATTCAAGAATATAATATTAAAGAAGTTATTATTGCAATTGCAAACATAGATAGAATTAGATTAAGTGAGATTATTGAAACAGTCTCAACTAGAAGTGTAAAAATAAAAAGATTACCCCTATTATTAGAAGACTCAATTGATGATTCAAGAAAAATTGTGGATGTAAAAATTGAAGACTTATTAAATAGAGGTGTAGTTGAGTTAAATAATGAAGGTTTAAATAATTTTATTAATGATAAGGTTGTTTTAGTTACTGGTGGTGGAGGTTCGATCGGATCTGAACTTTGTAAACAGATTCTAACAAACTCACCAAAGAAATTAATCTTATTTGATATATACGAAAACACAACATATGAAACTCAATTAGAACTTACAAAATATATTCATGATACTAATTCAAAAACAAAACTAGTTGTTTTAATCGGTAGTGTTTATAATAAAAATAGAATTAAAAATGTTTTTGAACAATATCGTCCTAACTTAGTATTTCATGCTGCAGCTTACAAACATGTTCCTTTAATGGAAGATTCTTCTCATGAAGCAGTTAGAACAAATATTATTGGAACTTATAATGTTGCAAAACTTGCAAATGAATACGAAGTTGAAAAAATGATTATGGTATCAAGTGATAAAGCTGTTAGACCTACCAATATTATGGGTGCTACAAAAACTGCTTGTGAACATATTATTCAGTATTTTGATACCATTTCCACAACCTCATATTCAGCTGTTAGATTTGGTAATGTTTTAGGTAGTCACGGTAGTGTTGTTCCAGTCTTTAAACGACAAATAGAGGAAGGCGGGCCAATAACAATAACTCATCCTGAAATTACAAGGTTTTTTATGACAATTCCAGAAGCTGTTAGTTTAATCTTACAATCTGCAGTTTATGCTAGTGGTGGAGAAATATTTATATTAGATATGGGTGAACCAGTAAAGATAGCAGATCTTGCAGACAAAATGATTCGCTTATCTGGCCTTGTTCCAAATAGAGATATTCAAATTGAATATATCGGCTTAAGACCTGGTGAGAAATTATTTGAAGAGTTATTACTTGATGTTACAAAAAATATTAAAACTGAAAATAACAAAATTTATATTGAAGAAAAGCGCGAAATAAAAGATATTGAAAAGTTCTTAAGATTAATTGAAGAAAATATTGATGTAATTGATAATAACAAAATGAAAGAACTTGTACATGAATTAGTTACAACATATAAAGTCGAAAAAACATATGAATGAAAATCAAACTCAAAGAAAAAACTTTGAGTTTTTTTGATTATCTTTAATTATTTTAGAAATTGTATAAACTTTATTATTTGACCAAAACTAATTGGGGTGAAATAATGAAAATAAAAGCCTCAATTATTGCAAATAATGCAAATGTTGATAAATTAATTTACGCAATAAGAAAAACAAATAAGTATAAAATAATTAAAGTATTAAATCATTTAGATGATATTAATGTTTTTAAATATAGTGATGCTATATTTGTTGATGATAGTTTAGAAAATAATGAAAAAAGAAAAATTGAAAGATTTTGCTTAGATAACAATATTGACTTTAATCTTTGTCCAACAAGTATTTATATAAGAAAAACAAATATTATAGCTGTTGATGATTTTTGCTTTATAAAATTAAAACCTTATAGATTAAGCAAGATTGAAGAGTTTTTTAAAAGATTGTTTGATATTATATTTTCACTTATTTTTTTAATTATTAGTTTTCCTTTATTTGTTTTTTTAATATTACTAATTAAGATTTTTGATGGTGGCCCTGTATTTTATTTGCAGAGGCGACTTACGAAAGGAGAAAAATCATTTGTTATATATAAATTTAGAACAATGAAAGTCAATGCAGAAAGAAATACAGGTGCAGTATTATCAAGTACTAATGATGAAAGATTAACTAAAATTGGAAAATATTTAAGAAAATTCAGCTTAGATGAAATTCCTCAAATGTATAATGTTTTGCTTGGTCATATGTCAATTGTAGGTCCAAGACCGGAAAGATCTTTCTTTACAAACAAATATAAAAGATTGAATGAATACTATAAATATAGATTTAATGTGAAAGCGGGAATGACAGGATATGCGCAAATCTATGGGAAGTACGAATCATCCTTTAGAAACAAACTTGATTTTGATTTGTACTATATTTCTAACTATAGCTTTTTTAATGATTTGAAAATTATTATAAAAACTATTGCTCATGTATTTTCAAAAATAAAATTTAATAATAAAAAACAACCAAAAATCCAAACAAAGGAAACTAGTAAATGGAAGAAACAGGTAGGAAAAAATTAGTTATTAATTGTAATGACTGTTTTGCTTTATATAACTTTAGATTAGATTTACTTAAGGAATTAAGAAAACATTATAGACTTTATATAATCGCAAAAAAGGATGAATATTATGAACTACTCCAAAATGAAGGTTTTGTAATAATTGATAGTTTAGTTATAGGTAATAAGAATAATCCCATAAAAGATTTATCTTTAATAATTTTTCTAAGGAAATTATTTAAGAAAATAAAACCTGATATAATTATTAACTATACAATAAAACCACATATTTATGGAACCCTAGTAAGTAAGAATGCAAAGGTTATAAACTTTGTAAGTGGAGTTGGGTCTGTTTTTCTAAAAGAAAATTTATTATTTAAGATTTGTAAATGTTTATATAAATATATAGCAAAAAAAGTTGATTTATATATATTCTTAAACAAAGATGATCAAGAACTTTTTAGAAAGCATAAACTTATTAAGAATAGTTATACGATAATTCAAGGTGAAGGTGTTAATTTAGAAAAATTTGAAAAAGAAGTAAACTTTAGCTTGCCTATAACTTTCATATTTGTTGGCAGGCTTATCAAAGAAAAAGGAATTAAAGAGTATTTAGAAGCAGCTAGGATTGTGAAAGAAAAATATCCAAAGATTAGATTTTTAATTGTTGGAAATTTTTATAATAAAAATTCTGTAATTCAAAAAAATGAGATAATTGCTTATCACAAGCAAAAGATAATTGAATACTTAGGTTATACTTATAAAATCAATGAGGTTTTAAAAGAAGTACATGTAGTTGTATTACCATCATATCGTGAGGGATTTCCAATTAGTTTAATTGAAGGCCTTGCAAGTAAAAAGTTTTTAATAGCAACTAATGTTGCAGGCTGTAGGGAAGTTTGTATTGATGGATATAATGGTTTTATAGTAGAAGCTAAAAATGTCAATAGTTTAGTGCAGGGGATTATAAAATACATTAATTTTGAGGATAAAGAACTTCTTCATGAAAATGCTCTAAATTCATCATATCAATATACGAAAGAATTTTATGTTGAAAGAATGGTTGATCTAATTGGAAAAATATAAGAAAAAGATTGCAATAGTTATTAGTTCACTAGAAATTGGTGGAGCTGAGAAAATGGTTTTGGATCTAATAGAGAAGATTAAAGAATGCTTAGATTTAAAATTATTTGTCATTAAGAAAAATTTTAATTCTAGTTACGATCTAAAAGCAAAAGAATTAGGGATTGATATTATCTATCTAAATCACCGGATCAAGATCTTTAGTTTAACTGTTGCAATTAAGCTAAAAAAAGAACTTGATAAATATAAACCAGATATTATCCATAGTCACTTAAAAGCTAGTACTTATATATATTTTTATAACTTGTTTAATAAAAATTTTAAATGGATTCATACAATTCATACGATTGCGAAAGTAGATACAAAAATTATTAGAAGAATGTTTTTCAGAAATCTTTACAATAAAAAAAGAATAAATCTAATTGCTGTATCAAAGAATGTAGAACATAGTGCAAAAGTGTTTTATAAAAATGCAGATATTAGAGTAATAAATAATGGAATTAATTTAAATAAATTTAAGAAAAGATCTGCTAATTACTCTATTAATAATTATGGTATAAATATTATAAACGTAGGAAGATTAGAGGTCGTGAAAAACCATGACTATCTACTAATTGAGATAAGTAAACTTCATAAAGAATTAAGGATTAATAAATTATATTTAATTGGTGATGGTAAAAGAAAAGACCATATAAATGAATTAATCAAAAAAATAGAAATGCAAGATGTTATAGAAATTATTACATATACAAGTAGAGTTAATGAATATCTAAATATGGCAGATATATTTGTTCTTTCGTCTATATATGAAGGAATGCCACTTGCAGTAATTGAAGCAATGGCAAGTGGATTAATAATTATTGCAACCTCTGCTGCAAAAGATGTGATTATAGATAATTATAATGGTTTTATTATAGATTTAAAAAAAGATTCATTGTATATAAAATTAAAACAAATTTTAGAAGACATTAGTAAGTATGAATATATAAGAGAAAATGCTCTTTTAACTGCAAAAGATTATAGTATTAATAAAATGGCAAATGAGTATTTAGGAGTTTATTTAGAGGAATAATAAATGAAAAAAATAGTTTATACAATTGGGACACTACTTACAGGTGGTGCAGAAGTGTTCGTAGTAAACTTAATTAAAGCATTGGATAAAACAAAATTTAAAATTTATTTAATTGTATTAGATAAAAAGAACAATACATTCTTAGAAGATATAATTGATAGGTTGGGAATCGATGTATATTATTTAAACAAGAAAGCTGGCTTTAGTTTAAAAACATATTTTAAGGTTAATAAGATATTAAGAATAATTAAACCAGATATTATCCATGGGAATATTGGGGGTATTATTTATATACTTCTTTATATCATTTTTAATAAAAAGACTAAGGTAATTCATACATCTCATACTAGCCCAAAAATGGAATTTGGAAGATTAAAAAGATATATTTTAAATTATTTTTATAAAAGGAAAAAAATTATTCCTGTTGTTATTTCCAAAGAAAATTA